>JADLAB010000249.1 GCA_020848455.1 Polyangiaceae bacterium | reverse complement strand
CCGCAGATCGAGTTCATGCACGCTCCGCCGAGACAGATGGCGCCGACGCCGCAGCTCGTGCCGTCGCCGGCCGGGGTGCCCGCCTGGCACCTCATGACCGACTGCCCGTTCACGGTCGCCGCCACGCACGTCTCGCCGCCGTTGCAGACGTCGCCGTCCGTGCAGTCCGCGAGGGTCGTGCAATCGAGCTGACAGGTGGCGGAGCAGCCCTGGCTCGTGCCGTTGGCGGCGCCGAGATCGCAGGCCTCGCCGGCCTCGATGACGCCGTTGCCGCACACCGCATTCGGTGCGCTGCACACGCCGTTGGCGCAGGTGTAGCCGACGCCGCCGGGACACGGGCTGCCGTTCTGGCCCGGATCGGCGACGGACTCGCACACGTGCGCCGCGCTGCACTGCCAGAGCATGCACGCCGGAACGACGCCCGCACAATCCGCGCCCGGGGTCACGCACGAGTAGGTGCAGTCGGTGTCGCAGCCGTCGCCGTTGGCGGGATTGCCGTCGTCGCAGATCTCGCCCGGCTCCGGGTCGCCGTTGCCGCACTGCGCCTGGGTGCAGACGCCGGAAAGGCAGTAACGGCCGACGCCGCAGGCGGTGTCGTCGGGCAGCGCGGTGCCCGGCGTGCACCGCTGGCCGGCGTTGCCGTTGGGGCCGAGCAGCGCGTCGCAGGTCTCGCCGCCGTTGCACGGGTCGGCGTCGTCGCAGCTGTTCGGGCTCGACGTGCACGAGAACGCGCAGCTCGGCTCGCAGCCGGAGCCGGCCACGTTCGCGCCGGGGCCGAAGTCGCACTGCTCGAGCCCGCTGACGAAGCCGTCGCCGCACTGCTCGGCGACGCAGGCGCCCGCCACGCACAGCTGGCCGGACCCGCACGACGTGCCGTCGGCGACCGGGGTGCCCGCCGCGCACTCGTGCGTGCCGTCGTCACAGGTGCCGTCGCCCACGCACGGGCTCGTCGAGCCGCAGTCGCGGGTCGGGTCGCTCGACACGCAGGTCCAGGTGCAGCCGGGCTCGCAGCCGTCGCCGCTCGCGGCGTTGCCGTCGTCGCACTCCTCGCTGCCGCTCGTGAGCCCGTCGCCGCAGGACTCGTCGACGCAGTTGCCGCCGACGCAGATCTGGGCGTCGCCGCACGCGGTGCCCTCGCCGAGCGCCGTGCCCGGCGTGCAGGCGTGGTCGGCCGCGCACGTCTCGACGCCGTTGCACGGGTTGTCGTCGTCGCACAGATCGCGCGTCGGGTCCCCGGCGATGCAGGTGAAGAAGCAGTCGTTGGCGCAACCGTCCCCGCTCGTGAGGTTGCCGTCGTCGCACTCCTCGAGGTCCTCGACTGCGCCGTTGCCGCACACGGCGTCGCCGCCCCCGCTACCCCCCGTGCTCGTCGTCGGGACGAAGGTCGTCGTGTCCGCCGAGTCGCAGGCGGCCACGGCGACGCCGAGCCCGAGCGCGATGCACAGCCAAGCCGTTCGAGAAGCGTCGGTCAGAGTTCGCATGACGTGCTCCCGTGCTCCGCGCGGCCGCCGCGACCGCAGGACTTGCAGACGATGATAGGAGCAATTCGACCGACAAGACACGGGCGCGTGCCCGCCGCGTGTGCGCGCCGCATGCCGCACTGCGGCAGAGCGAGGCGGCTCCCCGAGCGAGCCCTTGCCGGGCGAGCCGTTCCCCCCCACAATGCCCGGACGCCCCTCGGTCCCTGCATGCCCGTCCTCCGCGTCACGCTCGCAGCCCTCGCGCTCGTCGCCTCCCTGGCTCCCTCCGCGCTCGCCGGCGAGCTCGCCGAGGACGGCGGCTTCGTGTTCGCGCCGACCGCCGTCGCGCGCCTCGACTTCGAGAGCGAGCTGCCGCCGCCGCCCGATCCGGCCTCGCCGCCGCCGACCCGCACGGCGAGCGACACGGCGCTCTCCGGCGCGTACGTGCTCGAGCTCGCGGCCTACGAGTCGCAGGATTTCGTGCTCGAGCTTCCGGCGCTCGGCCAGAGCTACCGCGTCAGCCTGTGGCTGCGCGGCGGAGACTCGGTCGGCTACTTCACGGTCTCGTACGGCGAGCCGGGGCGCGTCGACGAGCTCGCGACCCTGTACCCGACCGGCCGCATGACGACCGACGGCTGGGTGGAGCTCGCCAACGAGGGCCTGCGGGTCGACGGTCTGCGTGCGCCGACGGTGTCGGTCGGGATCTTCAGCGCGGGCGGCGCCGAGGTCGACGCCGTCGAGATCGTCCCGGACGGCGCGCCCGTCCTCGGCCCGATGAATCCCGCGTGCGGCGGTATCGGGGACGCGGGTGTTTGCGGCGTCGGTCAGCTGTGCATGTGGAACGAGTGCCGCAACGTGAACGGCTGGGTGCCGCCGATCCCCGCCGCGCGCGCGCTCGTGACCGAGTACCTCGAGAACCGCCTGCGCTTTCTGTTCGGTCCGTACGCCAACCGCGCCGCCGACCTGCCGGGCGCGCTGCTCGCCGTCGAAGAGATGCGCCACGCGAGCGACCCCTTCAGCTACTGGAACGGCTTCACGCTCGCGCTGCGCCGCCTGCACGACGGCCACACGACGACGAGCGGCACCGCCGACTACGCGCTCGATCAGCGCAAGCCCCTGAGCGTGTGCTTCCTCGAGGGCGAGGCCGACGCCTCGCAGGCGAGCGCCCCGAGCGACCCCGACTACCTCGACGTGCTCGTCTCGCACGTCGGCGCCGATCACCACCTCGGCCTGCACGCGGGCGACCGGCTGGTGGCCGTCGACGGACGGCACCCGATCGCATGGGCGCGCAGCCTGCGCGAGGTGCACTGGTCGATGTCGCAGGCCTCGAACCCGCGCACCTTCGCCGAGCTCGCGGCCCAGCTGCGAGGCTTCATCGGCCGCTACGCCCACGACATCTCGGTCGTGCGCTGCAGCTCGCCGGCGAGCTGCGGGCCGGTGGAGGTCCTCTCCATCGCGGAGCTGCCGGCCGACCCGCTCGGCACGCCCGTCGACCGCGTGTCCTGCGACAGCCGTCCGCTGCGCCACCTCGCGAGCTCGCCGCCCGATCACGCGGCCGGCGGCAACGAGGTCTACCATGGGCTCCTGCTCGAGTCGGACGCGACCGAGAAGATCTACGGCGTCGAGTGGGAGAGCCTCGACACCTCGTCCGGCCAGGACGGTGTCGGGGCGGCGCTCAAGGCCGCGGTGAACGAGCTCGGCACGGCGTCCGCGCGGGGCGCCGTCTTCGACCATCGCACCGGCAACGGCGGCACCGTCCGCGGCGCCGAGATCGTGTGGAACCTCGCCGTGCCGCGCCACCCGCTCACCTACTTCGAGACGCGCCCGCGCGCCGAGGACGAGCAGCCGACGCTCGCGGACGGCCTGGCGCGCTTCCAGCAGGCGCTAGGCCACGGGCTCGTGGACTACGCCGGCAGCGCGAGCCCGAGCACCATCCCGGTCGCGCTGCTCGTCACGCGCGACGTCTCGGCGAGCGACTGGCTGCCGCTCGGCATGAAGGGCGCGCCGCACGTCCGCATCTTCGGCCCCTACGAGACGAGCGGCGGGTTCTCGACGCGCTACGTCTTCGGCTACTGGTTCGGCCTCGAGTACGTGCTCGCCACGGGCGACACCTACACCGCCGACGGCGCGACCCTGAACGGCACGGGCGTCACGCCCGACGTCGTCGTGCGGCCGCTGCAGAGCGATCTGCTCGCCGGCAAGGACACGGTCTTCGAGGCGGCGCTCGCCTGGATCCGCGGGGAGCTGCCGTGAAGCGCCGCGCCTTGCGCACCTCGCTCGGCCTCGCGGCCTCGGCTGCGCTCGTGGTGGCCGGCCTCGGTCTCGGCGCCTGCGCGGGCGACGAGCAGCTCGCGCCCCTGCCGCGCACCGACGGCAGCGGTGGCGCGGGCGGACAGGGCGCGGGCGGGCAGGGCGGCGCGCCGCCGGCCGCTCCGAAGCGGCGCCTCGTGACGCGCGACCCCTACGGCGACGTGGCGGCCGCGAACAACCTGCTCTTCGACGGCGACTTCGAGTGGTTCACGTCCTTCGCCGACCAGTACGGCTGGCTCGCCCTCAGCGGCAATAGCGTGACGGGCTTGCCCGACATGCGCCTCGGCGCCGAGTGCACGAGCGGGCTCCGCTGCGCGTCCGTCAAGCCGAACCGCGGGCTCATCGGCCTCGCCGTCGCCTCGGCGGGCCACGGGCTCGCCGTGTCGGTGAAGATCAAGGCCGGCGACTGCACCAAGGTCGGGGTGTACCTCGAGAGTCAGGGTGCCGATCCGAGCGAGGTCGTCCCGCCGCCCGACGCACCGGGGGCCGACGGGTGGTGCGCGTTCGGCGCGCTCGTGCCCGAGAAGCACGCGGCGCTCTACCTCTACGTCGACAACGGCGGCACGGAGACCATCCTCGTCGACGACGCGGTCGTCGTGCCGGTGCCGCCGGGCGCGGACGTGCACGCCCGGCCGTCGACGTCCCCCGGCGCGCAGGTGGCGGCCGAGCTTGCCGTCGTGCGAGCGGCCGTGCGCCAGGCGCTCGTGCCGCGCGATCCGCCGCCGAACGAGGCGCGCCGCCGCTTCGAGGCGGCCATGCAGCGGAGGCAGAGACCCCGATGAGACTCTTGCCGCGCGTCGCGTGCGCGCTCGGTGCGGCCGGTGCGGTCCTCTGCGCGTGGGCGTCCAGCGCCGAGGCCGGCTCCTTCGATCCCGAGGGGCACTTCGTCGCCGACCCGGGCGCCGTCGCGGGCGAGGGCTTCGACGGGCCGGTGGAGCGGTTCCTGCCGCCCGACTCGCCCGCGGAGTGCGCGGTCGAGGCGTACACGCTCGTCGAGGCGGACGACGCGGTCGACGGCGCGGGCTACCTGCACGTCGCCGTCGGTCAGAGCTGTGCCGAGCGCTTCGAGGTGGCCCTGCCCGCCGTCACGGGCTCGTATCGCGCCACGGTCTGGATGCGCCACGGCACGCTCGATGCGCAGATGACCGTGCTCTACCCGGACGGCTCGGGGCTCGAGCTCGTCGTCGCCAAGATGGCACCCACGGGCAGGGTGACGAGCGACGGCTGGGTGGAGCTCGCGTCGAACGAGTTTCCCGTCGACGGTGCGCTCGCGGAGCACGTCTACCTGCGCGTCATCGACATGGCCGCGCTCGCCGGCGCCGACGTCGATGCGCTCGAGCTCGTGCCGGCCGGCGATTTCGTCCCGCAGAAGGACTGCGCCGGCGTGGGGGACCTCGCGTGCAGCGCCGAGGAGGTGTGCGTCCACCAGCGCTGTCGGCTCGGCCGGCTGTACGTGCCGCCGCTGCCGCCCGACGGCCAGCGCGACCGGATGGTGGACCAGATGAGCGCCGAGCTGCGCATCTTCTTCGGCGCCCACAAGACCCGCACCGAGGACCTGCCCGTGGCGCTCGCCCGGCTCGAGACGCTGCGCGGCGCCAAGAGCGCCTGGGAGTTCTGGAGCGGGTGGGGCCACGCCTTCCGCAGCCTGCACGACTGGCACACCTCGGCGAGCACCCAGGCGGGCAGCGTCGACCGCTCGCGCCGGCTCGATCTCTGCTTCATCGAGGGCGACGGCGACGCCTCGCAGGCGGCCTGGCCGAAGCACCCACTCTACGACGACATCCTCGTGTCGCACACCGGCCCGCCGGGCGACGGCACCCACGGCCTGCGGCAGGGCGACCGGCTCGTGGCGGTCGACGGCCGCCACCCGATCGAGTGGGCGCGCGGTCTGCAGGCCGTCGACTGGGGCTCGTGGCAGGCCTGTGACGACGGCGTGTTCGGCGAGTACGCCGAGCGCATGCGCGGGCTCATCCTCGCGTACGCCACGACCTTCAGCGTGATCCACTGCGACGCCGCGGCCGGGACCTGCGCTCCGACGCCCGAGACCTACCAGGTGGCCGAGCTGCCGGTCGACGGGGGCAGTCAGGTGGCGTGCGACAACCGGCCCTTTTACCACCTCGAGAGCGGCAACCCGGGCGCGAACCACGGAGTCGGCTGGCAGTTCTTCCGCGGGCGCATCGCCGGCACGACCGAGGCCGAGGCCATCTACGGGATGGTCTGGGACACGCTCTACGGCGGCGGCGACCCGGCCGGCTGGGTGAACAGCCACCTCATCGAGGCGGTCGCGGACTTCCGCGCGTCGGCGCGGGGCGTCATCCTCGACCACCGCGCCGGCAACGGCGGCACGCTCGACGCTCCGGGGTACCTCATCGCGCTCGTGCGGCCGCCCCTGACGCTCGCCGTCTTTCCGTCCTACATGCAGGTGGCCGGCGACGACGGGCCCGACACGCCCGCCGAGGGGCTCGCGTTCTTCGACACCTTCGCGTCGGTCGCGGCCTGGAAGGCGGGCTCGACGAGCTTCGACCCCGAGCTGCCGGTGGCGCTCATCCTGCACCGCGACGGCTCCGCGAGCGACTACTTCCCCCACGGCATGAAGGGCGCGGGCAAGGTGCGCCTCTTCGGGCCCCACCCGACGGCCGGCGCCTTCTCGACCTTCATCGACTACGGCTACTGGGGCGGGGTCTCGTGGCAGTTCGCCTCGGGCGACACGGTCGGCGCCGACGGCACGCCGCTGCTCGGCACGGGCGTCGCGCCCGACGAGGTCGTGCTGCCGCGCCAGAGCGATCTGCTCGCCGGCAAGGACTCGCTCCACGAGGCCGCGCTCGCCTGGGTGCGCGCGAGCTTGAAGCCATGACCACTGCGAGGCTCCCGTCCCTGTTCGCCGCGCTCGCCGCGCTCGTCGCGCTCGCCTGCACGAGCGAGAGCGGCACGAGCCCGCTCACCACCGCGACCACCACCGACCCGGGCACCGCCGGGGCCGGGGGGACCGCGCCGTTGCCCGACGCCGGCGCGCGCGTCCGCACGGTCGAGATGCGCGACCCCTTCGGCGGTCCCACCGGCAACCTGCTCTTCGACGGCGACTTCGACCTCACGACGCCCGGGCTGTCGCAGGCGCCCTGGTACGCGCAGGCGAGCGACGGCTCGCAGGTGGAGCTGCGCCTCGAGACGGGCGGGCTGTGTCGCACCGGCCTGCGCTGCGGCGTCGTCGAAAGCAAGGTCCTGCTCATCGGCTTCGGGGTCGCGGCCGCGGCGAGCGGCGTCGCCGCCGAGGTGTGGGCTCGGCCCCCCGCCGGCAAGCCGTGCAAGGTCGTGCAGGCGCGCCTGCTCAACGGCCAGACCTTCTCGAACCTCGGCTTTCTCGCGCGCGTGTCCGAGGAGCCCGGTCCCGACGGCTGGTGCCTGTACCGGGGCGCGGTGAAGCAGCAGAAGATGTCGGTGTACCTCGCGCTCAACAACACGCTCGCCGCGGGCGAGACGGCGCTCGTCGACTCGGCGACGCTCTTGCCCGACGACGGCACCCACGCGCTCGCGTTCCAGTCGCCGGGCGAGCCACCGAGCGGCGAGGAGCAGGCGCGGCTCGAGGCGGCCCGCGTGTGGCTCGAGGGCCACCGGCTCTACGGTGCCCCGCCCGCGCGGCCGCGCCGCGACCCGCGCTGAGCGCGAGGGCGCCCGGCGCGCGGCACGGTGCGCATTCGCGCGCGCTCGGCTAGGCTGCAGGCGCCATGCGTTGGTCGGCTCCCGTTCTGCTCGGCGTCGCGGTGCTCGCGCTCGGCGCCTGTCCCTCGAGGCCCGCGGTCTACCCGGACGACGACGCGGTGGCGCTGGCGCAGAAGGAGTGGTGTCGGATGCTCGGCCGCATGGAGCTCGAGCGCGAGTCGCGCCCCGTCCACGAGGTCTCGGGCGGCTGGCGCCACCAGGCTGCGTGCGAGGCCGCGCGGCCGAGCGCCTCGGCGGACTTCCTCGCGCGCGTCACCCCCTGCTACGAGCGTCACCTGCGCGAGGGCGGCGACGCGGCGCTCGACGGCCAGGCGATCCTCGCGGACTGCGCCGAGCAGATCCTCGTGGTGGCCGATCCGGGGGACACCTCGGGGCTCGACCTCGTGCAGGCCCGCTGCGAGCGCGCCGAGCGTTGCGAGAAGGTGCCCTTGGCCGACTGCCTGCGCACCTTCGCCGCGCTCTCGGGCGGGCAGCGCGCCGGGCTCACCACGATGTACAGCCTCGCCGCCCAGAGCGAGATCGCCGCCTGTCTGCGCGACGGCGCCTGCGCGAAGAAGGGCGAGGACGCGGCGCGCGACGCCTGCTACGCACCGGCGCGCAAGCGACGCGTGTGGTTTGCGCTGTGACGGCTCGTCAGCGCCGCGGGGGCGGGCCTTCGCCGTTCGCGACGTAGGCGCGCGGCTCCGCGGCGTCGCCGCGTGGCCGCACGGCGCTCGGGCGCGTGGGCTGGAGCGCGGCACGCAGCCGCGCACCGAGCTCGGCGTCCTTGGTGCGCTCGGCGATGGTGAGCGCCTCGCGCCACAGCTGCACGGCCTTGTCCTTGTGCCCCTCGCGATCGCTCAGCGTTCCGAGCTCGGTGAGCACCCGGGCCCGCTCCGGCGCGTCCGGCCCGAGGGTCGCGAGCACGTCCGTCAGCACGCCCCGCGCCTCGAGGTGGCGGTCGGCCCGCGCGAGCGCGAGCCCGAGGCGGCTCCCGAGGTGCACGAAGGCGCTCGACGCGTCCGTGTCGCCGCGCAGCACCTCGACCCGCGCCGCCGCGACACCCTCGGACAGGAGCGCGATGGCGCCGGCGCGGTCGCCGGCACGCCGGCGCAGGCCCGCCGCGAGCTCGACGAGCACGTAGGCCTCGCTGCGGCCGGCGCGCAGGGCGTGATGCGCGCGGAGCTCGATGTCCCGAGGCGCGGTGCCGAGCGTGTCCGCGATGCGGCCGTGGAGCGCGGCGAGCTCTCCGGCGCGGTCGGCGGCGCAGAGCGACGCGCGCGCGACGTGCTCGAAGCGGACGTGCAGCCGACCGTCCACCGGGTCGAGCGCGCACAGGCCGCGCTCGCACAGCTGCCAGGCGGCTTCGGCGAAGGCGTCCCCGAGCCCGGAAGCGGCCACGAGCGTCGCCGGCTCCCCGCCGCCCGTGGCGGCGATGGTGGCGAGCGCGCGGCGCTCCGCGTCCGGCAGGCCGTCGAGGCGCGCGGCCTCGAGCGCCTCGAGGTCGGCGGGAGGGTCGGCGTCGGGCTGCTCGCCGGCCCAGCGCACGAGCTCCGCCACGAAGAGGGGGCTCGGCGCGACGGCCGCCTCGAGCGCGCGCGCGAGCCGCGGCCAGGGTGCCAGGTAGCGCGCGAGGTCGGCCGCCGGGACCGGCGCGAGCTCACGCCGGTGCAGGCCGGGTGACTGCCACTCGCGCATCGGCCCCTCGCTCGTCGCCACGAGCTTGAAGCCGTCGACGCGCGGGCCACACACCAGCCGCGCGAGCGCCACCCGCGTGATGCCGTCGAAGCCGTCCACGTCGTCGAGCGCGAGCACGAGCCCGGCGCCGGGCGCGGCGCTGCGCCAGGGCGCCGCGGCGCGCCGCACCGCCCACTCGAGCGCGGCGCCGACGGCGGCGCGGGCCCGCTCGCTGGCGTCGGGATCCTCGGTGTCGGGTGCGCGGTCCGACACCACCCCGGAGGTCGGGCCCGCCGGATCCGAAGCGTAGATGGCGCCGAGCCCGGCGAGCACGAGCGGGTCGTTGCAGGCGGCGCCGAGCGCCGCAGGCTCGAGCCCGCTCAGGCAGGCGAGCAGCGCGCGCAGGCCGCGGTGGCTCTGCGTGCCGAGCGGCGCCGGGTCGGGGCGGAGCCGGTGCACGAGGGCGCCGCGCGCCTCGGCGCGCGCCGCGATGGCCGCGAGCACGCTCGAGCGGCCGTGGCCCGCGGGTGCCCGGAGCAACAGCGCGTCCACGCCCGGATCGACGAGCGCCCCCTCCGCCCACGCGAGGTCCGCGTCGCGCCCGACCAGAGCAGGCAGCGCGGTCGCGCCCGTGCCGCTGCGGCGGGAGGGCGGAGCGCCCTCGGCAGCGAGCGCCCCGGGCTCGACGCCGGGGCGGGTCGGCACGCGCGACATCGGCGGCGGCGTCAGCGTGCGCGGTGCGACACCCGGCACCGGGGTCGCGACGCGGAGCACCGGGGTCGCGACGGGGAGCACCGGGGTCCCGATGCCGGACGCCGCGGTCGGTACGCCGGACACCGGCGTCGGGTGTCGGGGTGCGTCGGCCCCCGCGTCGGCTAGCTCGTCGCCCGAGCTCTCGAAGGCGACGCGGATGGCCTCGCCGAGCTCCGCCGCGCTCTGGAAGCGCCGCGCCGGGTCGCAGTCGAAGGCGCGCATCGTCACCGCGGCGAGCGCCGCCGGGATGCCGCGCTCCGGGGCCACCGACCGCGGGTCGGGCCGAGGCGCCAGCGCGTGCATCGCGAGCAGCTCGCCGATCGTCTTCGCCTCGAACGGGGGATGACCCGTCAACATCTCGAAGAAGGTCGCGCCGAGCGCGTAGAGGTCGGCCACCGGTCCGATGGGGAGCCCGGTCGCCTGCTCGGGCGCCATGTAGTGCGGCGTGCCCACGACCTGGCCGTGCTGTGTGATGCGTCGGCCTGCGGCCACACCCGGCGCCGCATGGCCCAGCGTCGCGACGCCGAAGTCGATGAGCTTCGCGCGGTCGCTGCCCTGCCGCGTGCGCTGGACCAGGATGTTCTCGGGCTTGACGTCACGGTGGACGATGCCGAGCTCGTGCGCCTCCGCGAGCGCCCCGAGCACCTGCTCGGCGATGTCCACGGCGCGCGCCACGGACAGCTGCTCGCCGCGCGCGATGAGCGTCGAGAGATCGGTCCCCTCGACGAGCTCCATCACGAGGAAGAAGTGTCCGCCGTCGCTCGGCGGCAGCCGGCCGAAGTCGTACACGTTGACGACGTTCGGGTGGTTGAGGCGGCTCAGCGTGCGCGCCTCGGCCATGAAACGGCTCACCACGTCGCTCGAGCCGAGCAGCTCCGGGTGGATGATCTTCACGGCCACCGGGCGCTCGAGCGCACGGTGAAGGCCGCGGTAGACCTTGCCCATGCCACCGGCGCGCAGGAGCTCCACGAGCTCGTAGCGCTCACCGAGCGTCCGGCCGAGGAGCGGGTCGCGCTCGGGCGCCTCGGGCTGCTCGAGCCCGCAGTGCGGGCAGAAGCGCCCCTGGCTCCAGGAGCCGCCGCAGCCGATGCAAGTCGGGCCCACCTACCTCACCGTGCTTTCGATCGTGCTCGTGCTCCGTCGTCGAGCCTGCGTCTCGCCGGTCCCTCGCCTCGGGGCTCGGCCCTTCGCGGCATCCGATGATAACCGAGGTGGCCGCCTCCGTCGATGTGCTCGCGCGGGTCGCGAGCGACCGCCAATCGTAGTAGAAAGGTGACCGCCATGCCGAGTCAACCCGCACTTCGACGCCCGGTCTCGCTCCGATGGTTCGTGCTCCTCGGTGCGCTCGTCGCGCTCCTCCTGCCCGCAGGGAGCGCGTGGGCGCGCGGTACCGTCAAGCTCGATGCGACCACCGTCCAGGAGGCGGACGGCCGCTGGCGGCTCAAGTTCACCATCGACTACGGCAGCATCCCGACCGTGCCCATGATCCCCGTCGTGCTCGCCTTCAAGCCCGTGGTGCTCTACGAGCGCGCGCTCACCGACGAGTCGCCCAAGAACCCGGTCGTGACGAAGAAACCGCTGCAGAACCAGCCCGAGAACACGGTCCCGACCGACATCGGCTTCTCCGATCCGGCGAGCGGCAAGGTCTTCAAGCTGACGAAGTTCACCATCGACCTGAAGCGCAAGAACGACTTCGAGGCGGGCGAGTACGAGCTCGTCGTGCGGACGGCCGAGGGCGAGACGCTCGGGGGTCGCATCCGCGTGGTGCTGAACGGCGACAACCCCGTCGTCGATCGGCGCGCCATCACCTTCGTCGCGGACGACCGCCCGAAGCCCGCCGCCTCCGGGAGCGCCGCGGCCTCGGCCAACAAGTACGACCCCGCCAACGATCCGGAGCCCGGCGCCATCCCGGACGACGTGCCGCCGCCTCCCGCCGCGCCGCCGCCGGTCGATCCGGGTGCGAAGAAGGGCTGCGGTTGCCGGCTCGTGGCCGCGGGCGAGAGCGAGCTCGCCGGAGCTCTGGGCCTCGCGCTCGGCGCCGCCGCGCTCGCCGCTCGCCGGCGCCGCGCGGAGCGACCCCGCACGTCGGTGTCTCGCTAGCCGCGAACGTCGAAGGGCGCAGGCGCGCCGGCGCGCGGGCGCATGGGCGTGAGCACGCCCGCGGGTCGCGGGCGTAGGCTTCGACTCGGCCTAGGCAAGCGGGCGCTTTGCCGATAGTCTGTCCGAGCCGGCTCTGGGCGGGCGCGGCTGGAGGACTTCGGGATGAAACTGCGGGCCTATTTTCTTTTCTTGGTCGTGGCGCTCGCTGCCGTCGTGGCAGCGTGCGACGCGAGCACCAGCTCCAACAACGGCACCGGTGCCAGCGGCACCGGCGCGAGCGCTGGGGCCGGCGGCACCGCCGCCAACGGTGGCGCGGGCGGAGAGTGCATCTTCTGCACCGGCGGCAGCGCGACCGGCGGAGTCGGCGGCGGAACGCTCGTCGTCACGCCCCCGACCGCGACGCTCGACATCGTGAACGGCGCCATCGTGACGCAGGGCTTCACCGCCACGGTGAACGGCTCGGACGTGACGAGCCAGGTGAGCTGGAGCTTCGACAAGGTCGGCATGGGCGCGATGGTCGGCAGCGTCTTCACGCCCACCGGCGTGCAGGGCGGTGTCGGCAGCCTGGTCGCGATCTTCAACAACCTGCAGGCCTCCGCGATCATCACCGTCAACGTCACGACCATCGTGAACCCGGGCAACCTCGACACCTCGGGCTTCGACGCGCCGAACGGCGGCCCCGACCCGTCGGCGTCCTTCGTGTACCCCTACAACGACACCTTGATGCCGCTGCGGGTCGCGAGCCCGGAGTTCCAGTGGAACGGCGGCGGCGCGGCCGACATCTACCGCCTGAGGCTCTCGGCGCAGCACATCAGCTACACGACGTACCTGACGGCACCGCCGCCGTCGATGCACGCCCTCGACCAGCAGAGCTGGGAGAACGTGCAGTTCTCGACCGACGGGCCGTACAGCGACCCGTTGCACATCGAGCTCGAGCGCAAGGTCGGCGGCACGGTGTACGCCCCGCTCTCGCTCACGCTGCGCATCGCGCAGGGCTTCATCTACGGCGCCATCTACTACTGGGAGCTGCCGGACGCGTGCGGCAGCGGCGACGGTCAGATCAAGCGCATCCGGGCCGACTCGCCCACGACCGAGACCTTCTTCAGCCCGGGCGGGTGCTGGGGTTGCCACACCGTGAGCCGTGACGGCCTGTCGCTCGCGGCCGAGTTCACCAACGGCAACGGGCCGCTCTACACGGTCGACCTCGCCCAGAACCCGTCGGCCTACGGCACGATCAACCCCAGCCAGCCGGCCGGCAACTACATCTTCAGCGCCTTCAACGACAGCGGCAACCGGCTCCTGGCGAACGACAACAACTCGTTCTCCCCGGCGAGCGCCACGCTCGCGCTCGTCGACGTGCCGAACCACACCGTCCTCAACCCGAACGCGGTCGCCAGCGGTTGCGGCGAGCCCGCCTGGTCGCCGAACGGCACCAAGATCGCGGCCATCTGCAACCTGTCGGGCGGCGGCTGGGTGTTCGACGCCTCGGGGGGCGATCTCGCCGTCGCCGACGCGGCCAACGACGGCTTCTCGAACCTGACCGTCGTGGCGCCGCAGGCGGGGGGTGTAGGTCGGCCGGCCTACCCGAGCTTCTCGCCGGACTCCCAGTACATCGCCTACGGACGACCGACCTACGGGTCGCGCTCGATCGCCGACGGCAAGCTCTACCTCGTCGACACCGCCGGGACGCAGGTGAAGGAGCTCACCACGGCGAGCAACGACAACCGCAGCTTCAACCCCGTCTTCGCGCCGAAGCAGGCCGGTGGCTACAACTGGCTCGTGTTCATCAGCCGGCGCGACTACGGCAACCGGCTCGTGGGCGCCAACCGGCAGCAGCTCTGGGTGACCGCCATCGACGATCCGCCGAGCGTCGCCGACCCGTCGCACCCGCCGTTCTACGTCCGCGGCCAGGAGGCCTGTGGCAAGAGCGAGAACGCCTACTACGCGCTCGAGCCGTGCAAGGCCGACGGCGAGGGCTGCACCCACGGCGTCGAGTGCTGCAACAAGAGCTGCGTCAACGGCGTGTGCGGCCAGCCCGTCGTCGGGCAGTGCATCCCGACGAACAGCGGCGTGTGCACCGCCGACACCGACTGCTGCGACTACACCGGTCCGGGCTCGAACGTGACCTGCATCGCAGGGTTCTGCGAGATGAAGCCGCCGCAGTGACGCGGCTGCCGCTGGGCGCCCGGCGTCGTGCGGCTCTCGAGGTGGTGAGCGACCGCGGAGGAACGAACGATGCTGAAGCGTAGCTTGTGGGTTCTCGCGCTCATCCTCGGCACCGCGGTCGCCTTCGCGGCGGGCTGCGGTGCCGGCAGTGACACCGCGGGAGGGGCCGCGAACGGCCAGGGTGCGACCGGCACCGGCGCGAACGGCTCCGGCGGCAACGGTCAGGGCGGCGAGTGCATCTTCTGCACCGGCGGCAGCGGCCAGGGTGGCGGCATCAACGGCACCCTGGTCGTCACGCCGCCGAGCGTCACCCTCGACATCGTCAACGGCGCCATCGTCACCCAGAACTTCACGGCCACCTTGAACGGCAACGACGTCTCGGGTCAGGTGACCTGGGGCTTCGACAAGCCGGGCATGGGTGCGATGGGCGGCAGCGTGTTCACCCCGACCGGCGTCCAGGGCGGGGTCGGCACGCTCACGGCGAAGATCAACAACTCGCAGGCCACGGCACTCATCACCGTCAACGTGACGACGACCGTCAACCCGGGCAACGTCGACACCTCGGGCTTCGACGCGCCGAACGGCGGACCGGATCCGTCCCTGTCCTTCGTGTACCCGTACGACGAGACGGTGATGCCGCTCCGGGTCACGACGCCCGAGTTCCAGTGGAACGGCGGTGGCGGCGGCGACCTCTACCGCCTGAAGCTCTCGGCGCAGCACATCACCTACTACGAGTACTTCGCCACCCCGTCGGTGCACGCGATCTCGCAGCAGAACTGGGAGAACGTGCAGTTCTCGACCGACGGCCCGAACAGCGATCCGCTGCACGTCGAGCTCGAGCGCAAGGTGGGCGGCACGGTGTACAACCCGGTGTCGCTCGCGCTCCACATCGCGCAGGGCTTCATCTACGGCGCGGTCTACTACTGGGAGCTGCCCAACGTGTGCGGCACCGGCGACGTCAAGCGCATCCGCGCCGACTCGCCGACGCTCGAGACCTTCTTCAACGGCGGCCCGCAGCCCGGCTGCTGGGGCTGCCACACGGTGAGCCGCGACGGCACCGAGATGGCCGCGTCCTTCGAGTACGACGGCGTCTGGCCGGTGGTGCCGTTCCCGATCCAGACCATCGACCTCACGACCACGCCGGCCGGCAACGGGGCCGTGACCCAGGGCATGGTGTACGGCACCTTCAGCGCCTACAACGCCGACGGCTCGCGCCTCATGACGTCGAACGACGGCGCCTCGTCGCTCGTGCAGGTGGTCGACACGGCGAACGGCGCTGTCACCAACAACTCGGTGTTCGGCGGCGACAACTGCGGTGAGCCGGCCTGGTCGCCCGACGGCACGAAGGTGGCGGCCATCTGCGGGCTGTCCTCGTGGTCCTGGGTGTTCGACGCGTACAACGGCAACCTGGTCGTCGGCACGATGAACGGCGACACGGCGTCGGGCGTCACCACCATCGTACCGCAGGGCGGCCTGCCGGGGCGGCCCGCCTACCCGAGCTTCTCGCCGGACTCGCAGTACATCACCTACGGTCGGCCCACCGCCGGCTCGCGCTCGTCGGGCAACGGGACCTTGTGGCTCACCGACATCGCCGGCCAGAGCCCGAAGCAGCTCGTGCGGGCCGCGAACGACAACCGCAGCTACAACCCGGTGTTCGCTCCGAAGCAGGCGGGTGGCTACACGTGGATCGTGTTCATGAGCAAGCGCGATTACGGCAACCAGCTCGTCGGCGCGAGCCGGCAGCAGCTGTGGGTCGCCGCCATCGACGATCCGCCGAGCGCCGCGGACCCCTCGCACCCGCCGTTCTACATCCGCGGGCAGGAGAACTGCAGCCTCAACGAGAACGCGTACTACGCCCTCGAGCCGTGCAAGGCCGACGGTGAGGACTGCACCCACGGCGTCGAGTGCTGCAGCAAGAGCTGCGTCAACGGCGTGTGCGGCGAGCAGATCGTGGGGCAGTGCATCCCGACGAACAGCGGCGTGTGCACCGCCGACACCGACTGCTGCGACTACACCGGGCCGGGCTCGAACGTGACCTGCATCGCCGGCTTCTGCGAGATGAAGCCGCCGCAGTGAGGCGGCAGGGAATCGAGACGGACGCGTGACGCGAGACGGACGCGTGACGCGAGACGGACGCGTGACGCGAGACGGACGCGTGACGCGAGACGGACGCTTGCTGGAGGAACGACGATGCTGAAGCGTAGCTTATGGGTTCTGGCGCTGATCCTCGGCTCCGCGCTCGCCTTCGCGGCGGGCTGCAATGCGGGCAGCGACAGCGCGGGAGGGGCGGCGAGCGGCCAGGGTGCGAACGGCACCGGCGCGACCGGCTCCGGCGGCAACGGTCAGGGCGGCGAGTGCATCTTCTGCACCGGCGGCAGCGGGCAGGGGGGCGGCATCAACGGCACCCTCGTCGTCACGCCGCCTAGCGTCACCCTCGACATCGTCAACGGCGCCATCGTGACCCAGGCCTTCACGGCCACGCTGAACGGCAACGACGTCTCGGGTCAGGTGACCTGGGGCTTCGACAAGCTGGGCATGGGCTCGATGGGCGGCAGCGTGTTCACCCCGACCGGCGTCCAGGGCGGGGTCGGCACCCTCACGGCGAAGCTCAACGACTCGCAGGCCACGGCGCTCATCACCGTCAACGTGACGACCACCGTGAACCCGGGCAACGTCGACACGTCGGGCTTCGACGCGCCGAACGGTGGTTCCGATCCGTCGGTCTCCTTCGTGTACCCATACCCCGACACCGTGATGCCGCTGCGCGTGGCGAGCCCGGAGTTCCAGTGGAACGGCGGCGGCGCGGGCGACGTGTACCGGCTCCGGCTCTCGGCGCAGCACATCACCTACACGGTGTACCTTTCGGCCCCACCGCCGTCGGTGCACGCGCTCGACCAGCAGAGCTGGGAGAACGTGCAGTTCTCGACCGACGGACCGAACAGCGATCCATTGCACGTCGAGCTCGAGCGCAAGAGCGGCGGGACCGTCTACAGCCCGATCTCGCTCACGCTCCACATCGCGCAGGGCTTCATCTACGGCGCGATCTACTACTGGGAGCTACCCGACGCCTGCGGCACCGGCGCGATCAAGCGCGTGCGCGCCGACGTGCCCACCACCGAGACCTTCTACAACACGGGGGCATGCTGGGGCTGCCACACCGTGAGTCGCGACGGCACCGAGCTCGCCGCTTCGTTCGACACGGGCTTTCCATTCCCCATCCAGACCATCGACCTCACGACGACGCCGGCCGGCAACGGGGCCGTGACCCAGGGCATGGTGTACGGCACCTTCAGCGCCTACAACGCCGACGGCTCGCGCCTCATGACGTCGAACGACGGCGCCTCGGCGCTGGTGCAGGTCGTGAACACGGCGAACGGCGCCATCACCAACGGCTCGTTGTTCGCCGGCGACAACTGCGGTGAGCCGGCCTGGTCGCCCGACGGCACCAAGGTCGCCGCCATCTGCGGGTTGAACTCGTGGTCCTGGGTGTTCGATGCGTCCAACGGCAACCTGGTCGTCGGCACGATGAACGGCGACACGGCATCGGGTGTCACGACCATCGTACCGCAGGGCGCCCTGCCGGGGCGGCCCGCCTACCCGAGCTTCTCGCCGGACTCGCAGTACCTCGCCTACGGGCGCCCCACCTACGGCTCGCGCTCCATCGGCAACGGGACCCTGTGGCTCACCGACATCGCGGGCCAGAGCCCGAAGCAGCTGGTCCAGGCTGCGAACGACAACCTCAGCTACAACCCGGTGTTCGCTCCGAAGCAGGCGGGCGGTTACACGTGGATCGTGTTCATGAGCAAGCGCGACTACGGCAACCAGCTCGTCGGCGCGAGCCGGCAGCAGCTGTGGGTCGCGGCCATCGACGACCCGCCGAGCGCGGCCGACCCGTCGCACCCGGCGTTCTACGTTCGCGGGCAGGAGAACTGCAGCCTCAACGAGAACGCCTACTACGCCCTCGAGCCGTGCAAGGCCGACGGTGAGGACTGCACCCACGGCGTGGAGTGCTGCAACAAGAGCTGCGTCAACGGCGTGTGCGGCGAGCAGATCGTGGGGCAGTGCATCCCGACGAACAGCGGCGTGTGCACCGCCGACACCGACTGCTGCGACTACACCGGCGCGGGCTCGAACGTGACCTGCATCGCGGGCTTCTGCGAGATGAAGCCGCCGCAGTAGCTCCGCCCGAAGCGGGAACGCGCGGAACCACGGAGGCACCGAGCCACCGAGCGCGACACGGAGGTGGCCCTGCCCCGACCTTCGCCCTGTCGGGCGAAAGTCTCGCGGCTACAGGGATCGGGCTTCGGACTTCAGGCACGAGACTCGAGGGAGCGAATCAGGCCCTGGTGTGCACGCACGAGCGTGCAGCGCGCCATCCACGCTGAACCCGCCGGCTCCGTGCAGCGCTCCGTGCGTCCGCGGCTCCGTGGTGGTCTCGTTCCGGGGCGCGCCGCCGCGGGCCCAAAACGGGCGACGGGCGGCAGATGACGGACGCCTGATGACTGATGACTGATGACTGATGACTGATGACTGATGACCGAGAGCTCTTGGTGTAGCATCGCGTCCCGCAGCCAGACGGAGGACGGGATGCGACGACGGTGGGCGCGAGGCCTCGGTTGTCTCTTGACGGTGGCCGCGCTCGGCGCGTGCGGGGGCGGCGCGCAGTGGCAGGCGGCACCCTGTCCGAGCTGCGCGAGCCAGCGGCCGCCGGACGGCTCGGCGCCGGAGCCGGCGGGCGGGCGCCCGGGCCCCGAGGCGGAGCCCGACGTGAGCGCCGCGGCGGCGCAGAAGTTCATGGACGGCGTCGAGGCGGAGCTGCGCCGGCTGTGGGTGCGGCGCGAGCGCGCCGGCTGGGTGGCCGCGAACTTCATCACCGAGGACACCGAGGCCATCAGCGCCGAGGCGGACCAGGAGGCGATGGAGTACCTCGCGCGGGTCATCGCGGAGGCCACGCGCTTCGACCGGCTCGCGCTCGAGCCCGTGCTCCGGAGAAAGCTTCGCCTCCTGAAGCTCGCGGGCACGGTCCCCGCACCGAAGGACGCGGCGCTCACCGAGGAGCTGTCGAAGGTCACGGCCGCGCTCTCGTCGACCTACGGCAAGGCCAAGTACTGCCCGCCGGCCGACAGCCCGCTGCGCCGCGCCATCCGGGCCCACGCCGACCTCGCCAAGGAGCTCAAGGACTACCTCGCCTGCAAGCCCGACAAGCCCGACACGGGCGGCCTGTCGGTGAACGAGCTCGACAGCGTGATGGCCGGTCTGCGCGAGGAGCCGGCCCTGCGCGAGGCGTGGCTCGGCTGGCACGCCACGGCGCGCACGATGCGGCCGAAGTACGCGCGCTACGTGGAGCTCGCCAACACGGGGGCGCGCGAGATCGGCTTCAAGGACGTGGGCGAGATGTGGCGCTCCGGCTACGACATGACCCCGGACGAGTTCGCGGCCGACGTCGACCGGCTGTGGGCCGAGGTGCAGCCCTTCTACGAGGAGCTGCACTGCTACGTGCGGGCGCGTCTGAAGAAGCAGTACGGCGAGCTCGTGAAGGACCACGCGCCCATTCCGGCGCACCTGCTCGGCAACATGTGGTCGCAGACGTGGAGCAACGTCTACCCGCTCGTCGAGCCGTACAAGGGCGAGAGCCCCCCCGACGTGACGGCGATCCTGAAGCGCGAGAAGTGGAGCGAGGAGCGCATGGTGCGCACGGCCGAGGGCTTCTACACCTCGCTCGGGCTCGATCCGCTGCCCGACGACTTCTGGACGCGCAGCCTCTTGCGGCAACCGCGCGACCGCGACGTGCAGTGCCACGCGAGCGCCTGGGACGTGACCTACTCGGACGATCTGCGCATCAAGATGTGCATCAAGCCGACCGAGGAGGATCTCCAGACCATCCACCACGAGCTCGGGCACAACTACTACTTCCACGCCTACCGCGGGCTGCCGATCCTGTTCCAGCAGGGCGCCAACGACGGGTTCCACGAGGCGATCGGCGACGCCGTCGCGCTGTCGATGACGCCCGGCTACCTGCGGCAGATCAAGGTGCTCGACGGCGGCGCGAAGAGCGACAAGGCAACCGTCAACTACCTGATGAAGATGGCGCTCGACAAGGTCGCGTTCCTGCCCTTCGGCAAGGTCATCGACGAGTGGCGCTGGAAGGTCTTCTCCGGGGCCATCGCGCCCGCCGACTACAACCGCTCCTGGTGGGAGCTGCGCACCCGTTTTCAGGGGGTCAGCCCGCCCGAGGCGCGGAGCGAGGCGGACTTCGACCCGGGCGCCAAGTACCACGTGCCCTCGAACGTCCCCTACATCCGCTACTTCCTGGCCTTCGTGTACCAGTTCCAGTTCCATCGCGCCCTGTGTCGCGCGGCCGGGCACACGGGACCCCTGCACGAGTGCTCGATCTACAAGAACGCGGCGGCCGGCGAGAAGCTCGCGGCCCTGCTCGCGCTCGGTGCGAGCCGGCCGTGGCAGGAGGCGCTCTTCGCGATGACGGGCGAGCGCCAGGCCGACGCCGGGGCGCTCATCGAGTTCTTCGCTCCCATCCGGGCCTTCCTGAAGGACCAGAACAAGGGGCAAGCGTGCGGCTGGTAGCCACCTGGGCGTCACCTACGCCCGCGAGGAGGACGACGTGAGCAAACGATCACTCATCGGCTGGGGGCTGTTCATCGGGGTCGTCGTCGGCGTCAACGTGCTCGCCTACGTGCTGAAATGGGGCTTCTGGGTGTACTGACCCGGCGCGCCGACGCCCGACCCGGACCGAGCTCCGGCGTGCCCGCGCGGGCGCTCGATCTCGCGCTCGCCGCCTCGGCTGCGAGCTGGGCCGTGCTCGGCCTCGTCGACGGAGCGAGCCCGAGCGGGGTCACGGTCGCGCTCCTCAACGCCTGCGCGGCGCTCGCGTTCGCGACGCGCCACGCCGCCCGGGCGCGGGGCGTGCTCTGGTCGGCCGACACCGCCCTCTGCCTGTGCGGCGCCGCGCTCGGCGGCGTCGTTCTCGGCCTCGCACCGCCGGGTGGCGCGTGGCCGCTCGCGTGCAGCGTCGCCTTTGCGCTCGGGGGCGCGGTCGCCGTCGCCGGGCTCGCCAGCCTCGGCCGCTCCTTCGCCGTGCTGCCCGCCCTGCGCGGGCGGGTCGTGCGCCGCGGCGCCTACCGGCTCGTGCGGCACCCGGTCTACGCCGGGGAGCTCGCGATGGTGCTCGCCGCGGCCAGCGCGGCCGGCACGCCCGCCGCCTGGGCCGTGGCGCTCGTGGCCTCGGGCCTCGCGCTGTGGCGCATTCGCCTCGAGGAGCACTTGCTCGGGGGCACGCGCGAGTACAAAGAGTACGCGCTCGAGGTCCGGTGGCGCCTTTGCCCCGGCCTCTACTAGCAGCGCCGCGGCGCGCCCGCGGCGACGGACCGAAGACAGGAGCAGCGACGATCGATGAAGATGCCCGAGCCCGGCCTCTACCGCACCCAGAAGCCGTATCCAGGCCGCGAGAGCGACATCCCCGAGGGCGTGCTCGTGTACCTCGGCACGCCGGCCGACGGCAGCATGCCCTTCGTCGTGCGTCCGACGAGCAACCGCCACAACCGCTGGTACTGGCGCGAGCCGACGGTCCCGGTGCGCGCCCTGTCGTGGTGCGAGACCCTGATGCCGCTGCCCGCCGAGGGCTTCTACACCCTGCCGCAGGAGCTGCGCTTCGAGAGCGGCGGGCGCTGGCTCGAGAACGCCATCGTGCAGCTCGGTTACAACGGCGAGGGCCGCGGCATCCTGTTCGTGGCCGAGCAGCACGAGGGCAGCGACGACAACGCGCTCCGCTTCTCGGATCGCGGCCGCTCCATCGACGACGCGCTCCTCAAGCGCCTGCGCTGGGCGCCGATCCTGCCCGTGAAGCAGGACGAGCCGGTGGACGTCGAGGTCGACGCCTGACCGACGCCGCGCGGCGCGCCTCGCGCTCGGCCTTGCGTCACGTACCGACGTGCCGCAGAACGAGCACCGGCGCGCCGCGGGCGGCCGAGGCGTCGAGGTCGAGCTCGAGGTCGAGGTACCAGTCGTCGTGCTCGTCCGGATCGACGAGCACCTGGCGCAGGTGCCACACGCGCGGCCGGCTGCGGTCGATCTGGGTGTGGGCCGTGCCGCGGGCCGCCGGGTCGGTGCGGATGGCTCCGTGGTCCTCGTAGTAGGGGCGCAGGGCGTCTGCCAGGCGCTTCTCGGTCCAGGGCTCGTCGCCAGGGGCGGCGCCGACGAGCGCGGCCGCGCTCGCGTAGTCGCCGCACGACAGGGCCCGCACGCAGCGAAAGACGACGTTCCGCACGAGCTTCGTGAACGCGGCCGCGTCCGTCGTCACGTCGGGCGGGCGCGCCTCGGCGGCGGCGTCCGCGCTCGGCTCGTCGGGGCGGCGTGGCAGGTAGGACGGGTCGCGGAGCTTCTCCCACTCGTCGAGCAGGCTCGAGTCGACGCCGGTCACCATGCCGTGGAAGTAGGTGATCATCTCGTCGAGCTCGTCGTCGAGCGCCCACTCGGGCACCGTCTGCACGAGGACCTTGTAGGTCTCGGTCACGTAGCGCAGGAGCAGGTGCTCGGCGCGCTCGAGCTCGAAGTGGCGGACGGCCTCGTTGAAGCCGAGGTACTGCTCGTAGAGCTCGCGCGCGACCCCCTTCGGCCGGATGTTCTCGCCGCCGACCCAGGGATGGCGCTCGGCGAAGTCGTTGAAGGTCGCGTAGACGAAGTCGCGGTTCGGCTTCGGGTACTCGAGCTTCTCGAGCGCCGCCATGCGCTCCTCGTACTCGACACCCTGTGCCTTGAGCTCGGCCACGAGCTCGCCCTTCATGTGATCGAGCTGCTTGCGCAGGATGGGATCGGGGTCCTCGAGGATCGCCTCCACGAGGCTCAGCACGTCGTAGGCGTAGCCGGGGGCCGCGCGGTCGAGCTTCGGCAGGGTGTCGATGAGGTACATCGACAGCGTCTGGTTGAGCGAGAAGTTGAGCTGCAGCTCCTGGTTCACGCGCACGCCGCCGGGCACGAGGTCGAGGATGTGCGCTTCGACGAGCGAGCGGAACATCGAGATGGCCGTGCGCGCGTGGCGGCGGCGCTCGGGCGGGCGCTCGTGCGACGTTCGCACGATGGCCTTCATCGCGGCGCAGCCCCCCGTGTCGCGCGACAGCACGTTGACGAGCATCGCGTGGCTCACCTGGAAGCGTGACGCGAGCGGCTCCGGCTCGCCGAGCTGCAAGCGCTCGAAGGTCGCGCGATCCCAGTGCGCGTAGCCCTTCGTCGGGGGCTTCTTCTTGACGACCTTGCCGCCCTTGCCGGCCTTCTGCTG
>JADLAB010000248.1 GCA_020848455.1 Polyangiaceae bacterium | reverse complement strand
GCGGGCGCGTGGGCCGACGGCACCGGCGCGTCGACGCGGGGATCGAGCGGGGGCTCGGCCGTGCTCGTGCAGCCGGAGAGGAGGGCGAGAACCGAGGTGGCGAGGGCGAGGTGTCGCATGGGTCGGGTCCTTTCGTCGTGGGGTCGCGTGGTAGACGGGGCGGGACGCACGGCGACGCCCGGTGGCGCGCAGACGTGACCGTCGCTTCACACGCGGCCGCGGGCGCGGACGTGCCATGACCGAACCATGATGGTTGGGCCGACACGGGCGACGGGCTCAGGCTCCAGGGCTCCAGGCTCCAGGGCTCCAGGCTTCGGGAGGGAGAACGGGAGGCCACAGGGATCCACGCCGCCCCGAAGCCACCGGCATGCTGGAGCCGAGTTTCCTCTAGGGCTTCGTGGCGAAGCGCGCCCGTCGATCCTCGGGCGGGAACGCGACTCCGTAGCGGTCGACCGTGTCGTCGGGGAACGTGACGAGGTACTCGGTGGCTGCGGGCAGCGCCGCGCTCCACGTGAGGAGGTTCGGCGCGTGATACGTGAAATCGGACACCTCTACGCCGGCGACGGTCACGATGGGGACGCGGGGGAAGAGGATGTTCGGGTCGATGAGCGCCTGCGGCAGCTGCACCATGTTCGGCGCTCCCGTGTCGACGAGCGGCAGGAAGCGACACACGCCGTCCGGATCGCGGCCGTAGCTCGGTGGGTCGCATACCATCGCGAAGCTCGCGTCGCGGGGATCGGCCGGCGCCGGCGCGCTCGGCTGCGTGCGGAACGTGACGACCGGCGGCTTGCGCCCGCCGACGTACTGCCAGTCGCGGACCGGCGCCCCGGCGCGCGTCGGCACCACGGCGAGCCGCAGGAGGTGGCCCGGCTCGAGGGGGGCCTGCAGCACGACGTGCACCTCGTTGCCGTTGCGGAGCTCGACGTGGTCGGGCCACGGCGAGTCGGTGCCGACCGACACGTCGGCGAAGTCGTAGGCGAGCGACACGTCCGCCGCGAGCGCGCGATCGAGGCGGAGAACGACCTCGGCGAGGTTCGGATCGACCCCTACCGCGCCGTCGCTCGGATCGCTCGAGACGAGCGCGGGCACCTCGTCGTCGGAGAACGGGCTCGTCGCCACGAGCGCGGCGTCGACCGGGGCGTCTCCGCGGTGGGCGCCCTGGCACACGACGAGCTCGTCGTCGCCACGCAGGCAGAGGGTCGCGTCGTAGGGGCGCGTGCCGTGAGCCGAGACCGGCAGGTGCAGCAGGCCGTGCCCTGGAGCCTGGTAGTCCTCTCGGACCATGACCGGCGCCCGGGACGCGTAGTTGCAGCTGCCCGGATGGCCTCCCATGTACCACTGGCCGGGGCGCGCATCGTTGAGCTGCAGAATCGAGACGACGCCGCAGGGATTGTGCAAGAGGTAGCCGCCGTCGCGCTCGTCCTCCGCGGCGCCGGACTGGTAGATCGCGTTCTCGAAGTGCCCGGCGTCGAACACGAACGACATGCCGAGGAGCCACAGGTGCGGCTCGAGGAACGAGGGCCCTCCGAGGAGGTAGCCATCCGGGTGGGCGTCGATGTCGAACTCGCCCGCGTACGACTCGCGCTGCGAGCCGACGAGGTCGAATCCGAGGTGCCAGCGCTCGTCGGCGCCGTAGAAGAAGGTCGAACCGCTCGCGTCCGGGTTATGGTCACCCATGGTCGGGTTGAGAGGGTCGCTGGCGCTGTAGGGGATCACGCGGTCGAGCAGGATGGCGCGCGGGAGCCCCTTCTCGTCGTAGGCGAGCCGCGTCTTGCAGCCGAGCTCGTTCGCGTAACCGATCGGGGGCGGGACGTGGGACGGCGAGCGATCGGTGTCGACGATCCGGTGAGTCCAGAGCGCGCTGCCCTGCGGCCGGCGCGCGTGCACGACGCGGAAGCCGACGTTCGTCACGTAGTCGCGGTAGAGCACGTCGGTGTCTCCCGCGGGGCTCACGCCGACGCTGAGGTCCGGGCAGCGCTCGACGCCGAAGGTCCCACCGGATGGCTGCGCGCCGGGCGCGGCCGGCACGGTCTCGACGACCGCGCCCGTGCCGGGGCGCCACGACACGAGCGTCACCGGGTAGGACACGCTGCGCGGCCGAAACACGGCGACGAGCCCGCCGTCGACGGTCGCCACGGCGTCGAGGGTGCCGATGTCGGCCGGGTGCACGTCGAGCAGCGGCGCGCGCTCCCACGGCTGGGCGTAGCCCGCGTACGCCACGTCGATGCCGGGCCGGTCATCGGGTGGGTAGATGACCGCGATGCGATCGGGCAGCGCCACCGGCATGGCCAGCATCGACGTCACCTCCGTGACGAAGCCGTTGATCGAGGCCATCCGGAAGAAGAGGCTCCGGCCGATCTCCACGCCGTCGTAGAGATGCACGCCATTGTCCCCCGGCGGCGTGGAGGCGCGAGCGCGAAACGGCAGCGTCGCGGACGGGTAGTCGGTCGCGGACGGGTGCTCGGTCGGAGGCGGCGCAGCGTCGTCCGAGGACGGGGAACAAGCAGCGGCGCCGAGCGCCAGCAGGGCGTGCGCGAGACAAGGACGCATGGAGCCGAGTCTACCAGGGTGCCGCGCCGGCAGGCGCGTCTTTCCGGGACCTGCCACCGCGCCCGCGGCGGTGAGCGAGGCGACCCCCGGCCCGGCGCGTGACGGCGAGCGTGCGCGTGGTAGGCTCGGCGGGTGCCGGATCGGGACCGAGTCGACCGCCCGCGCGCGCGTGCGCGCATCGTCCGCGGCCTTCCGCGCGTGGTGGCGCTCGGCGTGCTCGCGCTCCTCGTGCTGCGCCCGGCGCTGGCGCCGGGGAGCGTCAGCGAGCAGCGCGCCCGCCTGCCGCCCCCGGCGCGCTGCCAGGATCCCATCGAGGGGATGTGGCGCAGCCACCGCTTCGACGAGCAGTTCGGGCGCTGGAGCATCTTCACGCTCGAGATCCACAGGAACAAGGGCAGCGACACGGAGCTCGTCGGGCGCATCGCGGCCGATGGCTGGCGCGGCGGGCCCGCGGACCAGGAGCCGGGCCTGTGCGGCGGAGCCCGCCTGTACCGCTACCAGGTGTCCATGCCCGCCGTCGGGAGCTACCGCGACGGCGAGGTGATGTTTCGCGGCACGAGCTGGAAGCTCGACGCGGACGTGTGCCACAACCTACCGCCCTCGTGGGGCTACAACGCCGACAGCTTCACGGGTCGTATCGACCCCGCCGTGCAGGAGTTCCAGTCGGTGAACAACGACGGCGGCACGGCGGTCAACGACCCGCACGTGTTCCGGCGCGTGAAGTGCTTCGACGAGGAAGACGCGGCGCGCCCCGTGGAGCACCCGTACGTCGAGCCGCCGCCGTTCTTCCCGCCGCGCGCGGGGGCGGGCTGCTGAAGGGACTCGCGCCGTGCGCGGGAGCGGGCGAGCGCCGGCATCGAGGTCGGCCGCCGGCGCCCACGCGGCCGAGCGCCCCTCCGTCGGTCGTTTGCTCCGCCTCCGCGCCGTCGTAGTCTCGGGGGATGCTCGCAGCGGCGCGACGACGGGTGGCGTGGATCGCGGTCGGCGTCGCGCTGCTCGAGCTCGGGTGTGGCGGCTCTTCGAGCGGCGATGCCGCCGCGGGTGGCACGGCCGGGGCGGGCGGCAGCACGTCGAGCACGTCGACCGCCGGGGCCGGCGGAGAGGCCGGGCAGGCGGGAGCGGGCGGACTCGGCGCGGCGGGCGAGGGGGGAGCCGGCGGGCAAGCTGGCGGGGCAGGGGAGGCGGGAGCCGGCGGCGGCTTGCCGGCCTGCCCCATCCACGTCGACGCCGGCACCGGGGACGACGGTGCCTCGGGGCTTTCCTGGGGCGAAGCGCGCGCCACGGTCGATGCCGGCCTCGATGCGGCGGAGGCCCTCGGCTGCGCAGAGGTCTGGGTGGCTGCCGGCACCTACCGCCCGACCGCTCTCGACGACCGCACGCTGTCGATCGTGCTTCGCGCCGGTGTCGCGCTCTACGGCGGCTTCGATGGCACGGAGCTGTCGCTGGCCGAGCGCAGCGTGGCGGACCACGAGACCGTCCTCGACGGCGACATCGGCGCGCCCGGCGACCCGAGCGACAACAGCTACCACGTCGTCGTGGGCGCGCCCGGCGCCCGGCTCGACGGCTTCACGGTGCGCGCCGGGCTCGCGAGCGGCGCCGCCGCCGCGGGGCGCGGCGGGGGGCTCTCGAACGAGAGCGGCAGCATGGTCGTCGCGGCGTGTCGTTTCGAGCAGAACGGCGCAGGCGACGGCGGCGGGGTGGATACCGGCCACGGCGGCGCCATCTACCAGGGCAGCGGCACCTTGACCGTCGCGCAGACGACCTTCGACGCCAACTACACGGCCTCGAGCGCGGTGGGCTCGGCCGGCAGCGGTGCGGCCATCGGCGCGGGAGTCGGCGCGTCGGTCGTCGTGACCGACAGCGTCTTCACGCTCAACACGACCGGCCATGGCCACGACCGCGTCGGCGGTGGCATCGCCGGCACCGGGGGGCACGGCGCCGCGATCTACCTCGCCGCGAGCGATGCCCTGACCGTCAGCGGCTCGACCTTCGCGTCGAACGTCACCGGCCACGGTGGGCAGAACACCGTGCAGATCGCCGGCGACGGCGGCTCCGGGGGCGCCATCTTCGGCATGTCCGTCGGGAGCTTGCGCGTGTTCGACAGCACCTTCACCGGCAACGCGACCGGCCACGGCGGCGCGAACGATCTCAACGGCATTGCGGGCGCGGGCGGCCACGGCGCCGCGATCTTCGCGTCGGGCGTCGACTCCGTCGTCGTCCGGCGCAGCAGCTTCGACGGCAATCTGTGCGGCCAGGGCGGCAATCGCCTCGGCGCGATGGGCATCAATGGCACGGGCGGTTTTGGGGGGGCCCTGTGGGTGGGCGCCGCGACGAGCCTCGTCGTCACGAGCTCGAGCTTTGCCCACAACCGCGCCGGCGCGAAGGGCACGGGCGGGGCCTTCGGCAGCGACGGGCTGGGCGGGGCCGTCTACCTGCAGTCGCACGCGGGCGACGCCATCGTGGCGAGCAACACGCTCGACGACAACGCTGCGGCCCAGGGCGGCGCGCTCTGGCTCGCCGCCGACTTCGGCGCCGCCGGTCGGATCGACGTCGTGAACAACGTGCTCACGAACAACGGCGCCTCGGCCGAGGGCGGCGGCCTCTACCTGCAATCGAACGGCGGCGGCACCTTCGCGCTCGCGAACGACACCTTCGCCGCCAACCATGCCGGGACGAGCGGCGGCGGCCTCCATTACGCCGCCGGGAGCAACAGCGGCGCCGGCTCGGCCGAGCTCCGCAACAGCATTCTCTGGGGCAACACGGCCGCGGCAGGCGCCGCCTTCGCCACACCGACCGGCACCGCGAACCCGGTGCTGCTCCTCGTCGGAGACAACGACATCGCGGGCGGCTGCCCGGCGCCGGGCAATGGGCAATGGACCTGCGGCGCCAATCTCGACGTCGACCCCGCCTTCGCGAATCCTGGCGCGGGCGACTACCGCCTGTCGAATGCCTCTCCCGTCGCGGACCAGGGGGACAGCGCGGCGCTGCCGGGCGACGCCGCCGACCTCGACGCCGACGCAGACCTCCTCGAGCCGACCCCGCTCGATCGGGCCGGTCTGCCCCGCGTCGTCGGTGCGAGCGTCGATCTCGGCGCCTACGAGGTGCAGTAGCCGCCTCCGACGGCGGCACCGCGCGAGCGCGAGCGCGGCCTTCGGTGGCGTGCGGGCCGACGGTGCGCGGACCGGGGTGTGCGAGATCGACAGCGGCACCGCGCGAACGCGTGCGCGAGCGCGAGCGCGAGCGGGTGCGGGTGCGGGAGCGGGAGCGGGTGCGGGTGCGGGAGCGGGTGCGGGTGCGGGAGCGGGAGCGGGTGCGGGTGCGGGTGCGGGTGCGGGTGCGGGTGCGGGAGCGGGTGCGGGAGCGGGTGCGGGTGCGGGTGCGCGAGCGGCGAAGCGGCGAAGCGGCGAAGCGGCGGAGCGGAGCGTAACCAAGTGGCACCTCTGCTTCGGTCTACCCGGGGTTGGTTACGTTGGAGGCCTGCGGCGCG
>JADLAB010000247.1 GCA_020848455.1 Polyangiaceae bacterium | reverse complement strand
TGTCGCTCTCGGCGCGCAGCTCCCAGCTCTGGCCGAGCGCCTGGAGCACGGCGTCGTGCGGCTCGCCGGCCGCGAACAGCGACAGCGCGAGCTGGCGCTGCGTCGTCGCGGAGCGCGGGTTCATGGCGAGCAGGCGCCGGGCGCCGTCGCGCATGCCGGCGCAGTCGCCGAGCGTGCTGCGCACGCCGATGAGCTTGTTCAGGCACTCGACCGCGCGCGGCACGCGCGCGAGGCAGGCCTCGTAGGCCGCGAGCTGGCCCGCGCTGTCGCCCTTCATGGACAGGCTCTCGGCCTTCAGCACCCACGCGCCGACGTTGCCCGGATCGGCGGCGAGCGCCGGCTCCACGGCGGCGAGCGCGTCGTCGAAGCGCAGGCGCTTCAGGCGCGCGGCCGCGAGGTAGCCCCAGAGCTCGCCATCGCCCGGATGGTCCTCGCACAGCTTGCCGAGGCGCGCGTCGAGCGCCTCGAAGTCGGACGGCTCGCGCAGCATGGGCTCGACGGCCGCGAGGAGCGCCGCTTCCTTCGGGCCGAGCGAGGCGGCATGGCGCAGGGCGAGGTCGTAGTGGTCGCGCGCGTCGACGGGCTTGCGGCCGAACTTCCAGAGCGCGAGCCGGAGCTGCGCCGCGCCGAGATCGCGATCGAGCGCGGCGGCGCGCTCCATGGCGCGTACGGCCGCCTCGGGCGACCCGCCGCGCCACGCCTCGAGCGCCTCGCCGTAGAGCGCCGCCGCCTCGGGGATGGCCGAGACCGGCGCCGCGCTCGCGCTCGGCGCCGACTCCGTGCCGGACGCGCTCGGCAGGGTGGCGTCGGGCTCGCGCGGGCCGCGCGCGAGGTAGACGACGAGCCCGACGGCGAGCACCGCGGCCACGGCGCCCGCGGCGACGAGCGGCGCGCGGCGCCGGCCCGCGCTTGGCTCCTCGACCACCACGCCGGCGCGCGTCGTCGGGGCGCGCGTCGCGGCCGCGGCCGAGTCGAGCGGCTCCGGGGCGACCGCCGTCCGGGCGTGGGCGGCGGTGCTGTCGACGCGCGGGCTCGCGCCGCCGTCGACGGCGATCCCCACGGCCGAGGCGTACTCCGCGGTCGAGACGCCGGCGTCGGCACCGGCCGAGTCCGTGGCCGGTGCGGCGCCCGCCCGGCTCACGGTGGCGCCGTCGAGCGACCCGATGGCCGCCGCGAGCGCATCCCAGAAGGCTCCGGCCGTGGGGTAGCGCGCGGAGGGATCCACCGCGAGGGCGCGCGCGAGCACGCGCTCCACGGCGTCCGGCGCCTCGACCCCACAGGCCCGCAGGGTCGGGCGCCTGTCCTCGTCGCAGGAGGCGCGCAGGAAGTCGATCAGGGTCTCGCCGACGAGCGCGCGCCGCCCCGCGACGAGCTCCACGAACACGAGCGCGAGCGCGAACACGTCGGTCCAGGGGCCGCTCGCGCCGCGGCGGCGGTCGAACTGCTCGGGCGCGGCGTAGGGCGGCGTGAAGGTGGGCGCCCCGCCCGAGGTCGCGGCCGTCTCGGGGGTCGCCGCCTCGGCGAGCACCTTGGCGATGCCGAAGTCGAGCACCTTCACGGTGGGGCCCCCGGCCGTCTCGACCAGGAACAGGTTCTCGGGCTTCACGTCGCGGTGGGCGATCTTCTCGCCGTGCGCCACGGCGAGGGCGCGCGCCGCGGGCTCGAGCACGCCGAGCGCCTCGCCGAGGCCCATGCCCCCGCGTCCGCTCTTGCGCCGCAGGCGGAGCTCGTCCGCGAGCGAGCGGCCGTCGAGCCACTCGAGCACGAGGTACGGCACGCGGGCGCCCCGCGCCGTCTCGAAGGAGCCCACGTCGAGCGCCTGCACGATGCCCGAGGTGCGCTGCGACAGGCGCAGCAGCAGGCGGCCCTCGGTCCGGAGCCCCTCGACGAGCGCCTGCTCGGCGCGGCGGTCGAAGTGCGGCGGTACCTTCAGGCACTTGAGCGCGATGGGCGCGTCGAAGCCCGCGTGCACGCCCCGGTAGACGACGCCGAAGCCGCCCTCGCCGACGACCTCGAGCACGCGGTACTTGTCGCCGAGCACGGTCCCGCAGAGGCCGAAGGCGTCGCGGTCGGAGCTCGCGGTGGCGGACACGGCCGAGGAGGATACCGCGCGGCGGCAGGGCCGCCAACGCGCGGGCTCAGGTCTTTCCGGACCGGCGCTCGGCGAACCAGCGGCAGTAGTGCTCGTAGAGGGCGTGCCAGCGCCGGAGCAGGGTCGGATCGCGCTCGAAGCGCTCGCGCCAGGCCTGCTCGAGCGCGCGGAAGTCGGCGTCGTCCCGGAGGCCGAAGCGTGCCCAGATCTGCGGGCGCGCCTGGGGCACGGTCGCGCACTCCGCGAAGAGCGCCGCGCACTGCTCGAGGCCGAGCTCGGGACGCACGGTGGCCGCGGCGGCCAGCCGCGGGGCCCCGGTGGCCGCCGGCGGCGCCGGCGGCGCCGGCGGCGCGGGTGGCGCGACGGGCCCGGCGACCGGGGCGAGCGCGACCGCGCGCTGCAACAGGGTGCGGAAGGGGGTCGCCGGGCGCGCCTGCTCGGCGGCGACCTGCTCGGCGCTCTGCGCCGGCTCGGGGGACGGACCGTTGGGTGCGACGAACGGCATGGGCCGCTCGCGCCGCGGCGCCAGCTCCACCGCGGTCTCGTCGTCGAGCACGGGTGGCCCCTTCTGGAACGGCAGCGCCAGGTCTCGCACGGGGCTCAACTCGGCCACGTCGGCAGTCTGCTCGGAGAGGTGGAGGTCCCCGGCGGCCGCCCTCTTCTCGCTCGGTCGCGGCGCGGGCTCGGCGGCGCGGAAGGGCAGAGCCGGCACGGGCGCGTCGTACGCCACGGCCGTCGTCTCCTCGACCTCGAGCGCGGGCAGCTCCGTCGCGATGAGCGGTGGCGCGGCGGGCTGCGGGACCGGCGCCGGCGCGGGCGGCGCGGGCGCGCGGGCGGCCGGCGCGGGCGGGCACGGCGCGGGTCGCGGGGTCGGCGCGGGTACCGCTGGCGCCTGGGCGTCGACGGGGCGGGCCTCGGGCGCGGGCAGCTCGTCGCGCGGCGCGGCCGGCCGGGCCTCGCGCGCGAGCTCCCCCCACGCCGCCTCGATCTGCTGCCAGCGCGCGGCGTCCGGTGGGCCGACGAGGCTCCGGCCGACGAGGCGAAGGATGTCGCGCGCCCGGCGCAGCTGCTCCTCGTCGAGGCCGCTCTTCTTGCGCCGCGCGCGGAGCGCCGCGAGCCCGCCGTCGGGCATGCGCGTCAGCTCGCTCACCGCGACCGCCTCCCGGAGGTGGTCGGGGTCCACCTCGCCGGTGGCGGCACGCGTCGCCGGGGCCGGGGCGCCCTGCCGACCGGGCCGGGTGACGACCGCCGTCGCCTCGTCCTCGTCGCTTTTCGACATGCTGGGCAAGCGCTGAGCTCGGGTGCCCCGGCGCCGTGGGTCAGGGCGAGAGCACGATGACGTTGGTGACGCTGGGCACGATCTTCACGCCTGGCGCGTTCGTGCTGTTCTGGAGGGTCGCGCTCGTGAGGCGCGTGAGCGGCTTGCCGCCGACGATGACCGTGAAGGCCGCGGTCACCGTCGACACCTTGCCCATCACGGTCCCCGATGCGACGCCCATGCTGACGCCCGCGTTGTCGCCGTTCGTCATCGGAGGGTAGCTCCCCATGTTGTGCGCCGGCGTGCAGGTGATGAGCACGTTGGGCACGAAGCTGAGGTCGGTCGGCTCGACGCCGATGTTGGGGTAGGGGATGGGCACCGGCGCAGGTGCGGGCGGAGCCGGCGTGAGGCACACGTCCGGGAACGCGATGCAGGTGCCACCTGCCGAGGTCTTGGCCAGCATGGTCGTCGTCCCTCTCGTTGGTGAGTCAGCCGATGTGGACCTGCGCCGCGTCGATCTTGGCGAGGACGCGGGCCGTCAGCAAGGTGTTGTCCGCGCGGATCGCGGCGAGGTTCTCGGCGCGCAAATCGAGCGTCCCCGCGCGCACCTGCTCGACCTCCTCGACGAAGCGGAAGGCGCGCTTGGCGCGCTGCACGATGCGCGTCACCGTCGAGTCGACGTGCTCGGCGAGCAGGGCCACCTTGCCGACCTCGGCGCGCACGAGGCGGCTCAAGAAGCCGAGCTCCTCGACCGCCACCGAGCCCGTCTTGGCGCGGACGTGCACGGCGCCGCCCGTCACACCCACCGTCTTGCCGGTCACGAGATCGATGCCCTCGGTCGCGCCCAGGGTGAGCCGGCCCGTGGTCGCCTGGAGCTTGAGATCGCCCTCGGCCGACACGCGCGTCGCGGCCCCGGGGGCCCCCTCGAGCACGGCGAGCACGAACACCGCTTCGCCTTCGACGGCGCAGAGCACGCGGTCGCCGACGTCGGGTGCGACGAGGCAGCTCTTCGCCCGTCGCGCTGCGTGGCGCTCGCGCCCGAGGCGCACGGTGAGGCCGTCGCAGAGGGCGTCGACCCACCCCGTCTCGAGGGTCGTCTGGGGGGTCGCCTCGCGGGGCACGCGCTTCTTCGCCAGGTTCATCATCGTCGTCCATCCTCGTCGGCGGCGCGCTCCGCGCCGTGCTTCGGCTGCCACTTGTCGATCCGTGCGAGCTCCTCGTCGTCGCCGAGCCAGCCCTGCTTCGCCCCGAGCTTGGCGCCGTCGCGCTTGGCCAGGTGGAACTTGGCGCGAAACAGGGCCGCGTCGGTGAAGTCCGCGTCCGTGACGTCGGCGTACGAGAAGTCGGCGTGGTCGAGCTTCGCCCCCTGAAAGCGCGCGCCCGGCGCGACCGCACCGCCGAGGAACGCCTCCTCGAGCGTCGCGCCCGAGAAGACCGCCTTCGCGAGCGCTGCCTTGTGGAAGACCGCCTGCTTCAGGAACGCGTCCTCGAACGAGGCGCCCTCGAGCAAGGCCTCGCCGAAGAAGGCCATCGGCGCCTTCGCGCGCGCGAACGACGCGCCGCGCAGGTCGGCGGCCATGAAGTTGCACTGCGTGCAGTCGACCCCGGCGAAGCTCGCGCCCGCGAGCTCGGAGCGCATGAACTGCGTCCGGAAGAGCTCGTTGTCGGCGAAGCTCTTCGGCCCGAGCTTGGCCTCGACGAGCGTCGTCAGGGTCAGGTTCGCGCCCGCGAGCTCGGCCGTGCGCAGATCGGCCTGGTACAGGGTCGACTTCTCGAGGTTCGCCCCGCGGAAGCTCGCGCCCGCCGCATCGACCTCGACGAGGTTCGCGCGGTCGAGGTTCGCGCGCTCGAAGGAGGCGCCGACGAGCGAGGTCTTGAACCACGTGGCGATCGGGGCCGTCACCTCGCGGAACACAGCGTCCTTGGCGTCGCACTCGACGATGTTGGTGGAGACGAGGCTCGTGCCCGCGAAGCTCGCACCCACGAGGCTCGAGCGGTAGACGGTCGTCAGGTGCAGATCGGCGCCCGCGAGGTCCGAGCCCGAGAAATCGCAACTGGTGCAGGTCGACTCCTTGAGCAGGGCGCGCTGCATGGCGCGCGGGAAGCGCACGCGCTCGAAGACGCCGCCGCACAGGTCCGCCCCCGTGAGGTCGAGCGACGACAGGTCCTCGCCCGTCACGGGCTCGCCGTGCCGGATCTTGTCGAAGAGCTCGGCGGGCATCACGGCGCGTCCTCCGGCGGATTGGCCTTGGGCAGAAAGCGCACCTTGCCGACCTCGGCCTCGGCGAAGCTCGTGCGGTCGTCGCCGACGGCGCGGCTCAGATCGGCCTGGTAGAGGTTCGCGCCGGTGAAGTCCGCGCCCCGCAACACGGCCTTCGACGCGAGCGCCTCGCGCAGGTTCGCGCCGCGGAGCGTGGCGCGGTCGAGCTTCGTGCGGATCAGCATCGCGGTCACGAGCACCGCGCGGTCGAGGCTCGCGCCTTCGAGGTCGCACTCGGACAGGTCGGCGTCGGCGAGGTCGGCGCGGTCGAAGCGCGCGCCCCGGAGATCGACGCCGCGGCAGCAGAGCTTCGTGGCGACGGCGTCCGAGAAGTCCGCCTCGGGCAGCGCCGAGTCGAGCATGACGACGAAGTCGGTGCAGCGCGCGCCGCGGAAGGAGACGCCGCGACCCTTCGACTCGACCAGGGTCGCCTTGTGGAGCGAGGCCCCCCCGAAGTCGACCCCGTCGAGACGGCACTTGATGAAGGTCGCGTGGTCGAGCTTGCACCCCCGGAAGCGCGCGCCGGTGAGATCGGCCGACATGAAGGTGCACTTCTCGAGCGTGGTCCCCGAAAGATCGGCGGCCCCGAGCTTCGTGCCCTCGAAGTCGGCGCCGTCGAGCTTCGCGCCGGCGAACCGCGCCTCCCCCAGCGTCGCCCCGGAGAGCACGGCCTGCGACAGATCGGCCCCCTCGAAGCTCGCCCCGGCGAGCTCCGCGGCGCCGAGGTTCGCGCCCGCGAGCTTCGCGCCGGCGAAGGAACAGCCCCGCAGGTTCGCCCGGGCGAGCACGGCGCCCTCGAGGTTCGCGCCCGCGAGGTCCGAGCCGGATAGATCGGTCGCCTCGAGGTAGGCGCGCGCGAGGTCGAGCCCGGCGAGGCGCATGTCGCGCAGGCACGCCCCCGTGAAGTCGCGCTCGGCGAGGCTCTCCTCGCCGTCCACCGCCGCCTGGACGATGACGCGCGCCTGCGCCGAGTCGGCCTCGTCCATGGGGAACGGCTCGTCTTGGAGGTGGGCCGTGCGCCGGTACATGTCGCGCAGCTGTGCCTCCTGCGCCTCGAGCTCGGCGCGGTACGCTGGGTCGGCGGCGCGCTGCTCGAGCTCCGGTTGCGGCACGCCCGCGGCGCGCGAGCTGGCGGCTGCCGCGCGGAGCTCCGCGAGCTGCCTCGCCGCCGAGAAGCTCGGGGGCCCGGCGGCCTCGCGCTTCGCGAGGGCCATCTCGGCGTCGTAGTCGCGCCCGAGCTCCGCGAGCTCGGCGCGAGCGCGCGCCTCGGTCTGCGTCTTGTCCGCCTCGAGCGCGGCGCGCTCTTCATCCATGCTGCTCACCTCGGCCCGTACCCGATCCGCGAGCTCGTCGAGATCGTCGGGCACGTCGGGCTCCTCGGGTGGCAGCTCGGCGAGGCCGTGATCGGCAGGGTCTAGCCCTTCCTCTTCCACCCGTGCCCGCGCCTCGGCGAAGCGCCGCTCCTGCCCGCGGCGCAGGTTCTTGCGGAGGTGGCCCTCGTCCTTCACCCAGGCGCCCACGTCGGTCTCGCCGAGGTTCGGCGCGACGCCGGACTCGCGCGGCGGCATGAGATCGCTGTCGGAAAGGATCGCCGTGCTCTTCGTCTTGTCGTCGAGGCGCCGGCGGAGCACGTCCCGGTAGTGCGCGGGTGTCCGCGGCGCACCCGGATCCTCGCAGGCGACCACCAGGTTCACGACGTCCGCCGCGTCGTCATCGCGAGCCCGCACGGAGCCGTGGAACACGACGACCCCGACGCCGGCGCGGGGAAAGAGCCACACGGTGTCGCAGCGCATCGGCACCTCGGCGAACACCCGACCGTCGCGCCGTGCCTGGTCGACGAAGCAGCGCGCCAGCAGGCCGGGCAGCCGCCCCGTGATGCGCGACTTGTCGGGGTGCAGGTTCTCGAGGGCGAAGTCCTCGTCGCCGCGGAAGAAGCCCGGCGCCCACTGGTCCTCCGCGCCGAGGTTGAAGAAGGTCGGGTCGTGGTCCGGCGCCAGGCCCGGAAAGTGCTCGTCGAGCCAGCGTTTGTCGTAGGTGCCCGCGCGCTCGCGGCGCTGGGGGAAGCTCACGTCCATCGGCAGAAAGCACGCCGGCTCGGGCCGCTCGCGCGGCGAACGCACGAGCGCGCCATACCGCTCGACGTTGGGCAGCGGGTGCACCATCTTGCCGTCGAGCTCGACCGGGTGCGCGCCCTTGCCGCGCGGGTTCGGCGCGTGCTCAGCGCCGCCGAACGCGTGGGCCCAGTCGATGGGCATCGTGCTCATCGGCGTGGGCTCGGTCGGTACGGCGTCGCGCCACACGCGGTCCCCGACGACGCTCAGGCGCTTGTCCACGCTGCCCACCCGCGCGCGCACGTACGAGGCGGGCAGCGGCGTACCACCCGGTGCGAAGAAGGCCCCGGCCACGAGGAGCTCGCCGCGTGACTTCGCGAGACCCTCGTCGAGCATGCCGGTCTCGCCGAGCTCGCCCATGACGGCCGGCCACAGCGTGATCTCGTCGATGAGCTTGCGCTCGGCCGCGAGCGGGAAGCCGAGCATCGCCGCCACGTGGAGCTGCGGTCGGCGCGCGAGCTCGATGACGCGGCTCAGGATCGCGACCTTGATGGGCTTGACGACTTTCATGATCTGCGTGAGGGGCCGCCGTGCTGTCAGCTCGGGCAGTCTCAGTGATAGGTGAGGGCGCCGACGACGAGCGATCGCAGGCCGCCGTCGCCCTTGAAGACGGCCGTCTCCTCGACGGGCTTGTTCCCGATCTTGAAGGCAAATCCGACCGCCACGACCTTGGCACCCGTGAAGTCGTTCTTGCTGCTCGCGTGGCCGACCGCCACGCCGGTGACGTCGACCTTCTTGCCCGCCGCGGAGGCGCTCGCGCCGGTCACGTCCACCTTCGCGGCGCCCGCCGCGGCCTTGCCGACGTAGGCCTCGAGAAGTCGCGGTGTGATCTTGATCCACAAGCCCTTGTGGACGACGTTCTTGGGCTCCATGGTGATGTCGGACGGCGTGATGATGGCGATGACCGGAGCCTCGAGGGAGATGCCCTTCGACTTCGTCTCGAGGCCCGATAGGTACACCTCGAGCGAGAGCCCCCCGACGCTTTGGTCGAGCGTGCCCGTGACCGTGTCCGTGACGTCGGAGAGGCCGAGCGTCACGTGCAGGCTCGAGATCTCGTCGAGCCGGCCGCTCTTGGCCCACATCTCGTGGGCGCCCGTGTACGTCTGCATCGTGAAGCTCTTGGTCGTCTCGGTGCGGGCGCCGCCGACCTTCTCCGTGAGGTTCCCGCCCACCTCGACCGTGAGGTTCGCGTCGTAGCCGAAGGTGACGTCGCCGGCGACGTGCGCCTTCTTCACGCCCGTCACGTCCTCCCACCAGCTGCCGCCGATCTCGAAGCCGGCGTTGCCGCGCGTGGTGACGAAGTACGTGCACTTCACGGCCTCCTTCTTGCCGAACGTCCCCTCGATGGGGCCGCCCAGCTG
>JADLAB010000246.1 GCA_020848455.1 Polyangiaceae bacterium | reverse complement strand
CGAGCACGATGCCGTCCTCGCTCGAGAGCGTGGTCGTGCCCTCGACCCGCAGCGTGAAGGAGCGCTTCGCCTCGTTCCTGCCGACGATGACGGTGTGGTTCCCTTCGACCCTCGTCAGCAGATCGCGAGCGAAGCGCTGCTCGGCCGCCCCCGCCACCTCCAGGCGATCGCTTCCGTCGATGCGTACCTGCCTCAGGCCTTGGACGCGGTAGTCGGCGTTGCGGTCGATGGTCTCGAGCAGGCTTCCGCGGAGCTCGTTGGTCTGATCGCCCTCGACGGTCACGTCCTTCGAGCCGCCGACGACCTCGGTGAGATCTTCCACGACCTCGTCCCGGCGCAACCCCCCGACGCGGACGAGCTCGTCGTGCTCCACTCGCAGCGTGTGATTTCGCAGCACGAGCTCGTCGAGATCGCGTTGCGCTCGGAGCAGGACTTGCTCCTTGCCGGCGGCGTCCTCGAACGAGAGCTCGTTGTAGCCGGCGCCGTGCGGCGTCGAGCGCGTACGCACGCCGCTTCGGGTGCGCTCGGCCGGCAGGGGGAAGGCGGGCGGGTGCGTGCCGTTGTGGAGGCACCCGGTCACGATGGGCTTGTCGGGATCGCCCCCTTCGAACACGACCAGCACCTCCATGCCGATGCGCGGCACGAACTGGTGGCCCCAGCCCGCGCCGCCCCACGGCTCGACGTGGCGCACCCAGCACGATGCATGCTCGTCGTTCCTGCCGCGCCGGTCCCAGTGGAAGAGCACCTTGATGCGCCCCGCCGCGTCGACCCATATCTCCTCGCCCGCCGGGCCGGCGACCGTGGCGGTCAGCGCCGCCACCGAGATCGTCCGCCGCCGGCGCTTCGGCGGGTACGGGACCGACGCGGGCACGCACTCGAAGGCGTTCTCGTAGAGCTCCGCCTCGCTCGCGACCTTGCCGGAGTGGCGCACGGCCGTCACGACGTACTCGCGGTTGAAGGGCCCGACCGGGTGGTCGGCGAGATGGAAGCGATGCCCCGGCGTGAAGTTGTGGCACAGGCTCGCGCCGCGCCCGAGCACCTGGCGCCGCCGGCGCTCGCGACGCATGCGGCCGGGCTCTTCGTCGCAGTCGGCCCAGCTCGGAAAGAGAAAGCGCCCGTGATGCTCGTAGGTCTCGAGCTCGCGGCGCTCGAGCAAGGCTCCGAGCGCGCCCATCGCCGCGGTGCCAAGGCTCGCCGAGAGCGATGGCCCCGTCGTGAGATCGAGCTCGAGGTGCGCGCTCGCCTCGAGCGCCGCGCCGGCCGCGCCTGCGAGCGCCTCGACGGCGGAGCCGCCGGGCGAGCTCGTCCTCGGTCGCGGCTCGCGCGCCACGATCGGGCTCTGCGGCCGCTCCGGATCGAAGTCCCGGTACTCGGCGACGTTGGGGCGCACGCTGCGCTCGGCCGCGAAGGACGTCACCTTGTCGCTGCGCCCGACGGCGAAGCCGTGCTCCGAGAGGTAGCGCAAGCTCGGCGCCGGCAAGGACACGCCGAGCGGCCCCACGGAGACGCCGGCCGGCAACCCCACCGCCCCGGCGACGGCCTCGAGCGCGCCGAGGACGCCGCCCATGGCCACGGGCGCGTAGCAGGCCGGATCGTCGGTGAGGACCAGCGTCTCCTCGGGGAAGGCCAGCGTGCCGAGAGTGGTCGCCGCGCTCGACGCGAACCCGAGGGCATCGCCCGCCGCGCTCGGCGCCGCGCCGAGGACGGTCCCCAGCAGCCCCTCGAGCCCCGACGCAGGCGCCGCGAAGAAGTAGAAGATGCCGGCCTCGGACAGCAGGCGCTCGACGAGCTCGAGGTCGGTCTCCTCGTACTGGGTGCAATAGGGGCGCGCGGGGTAGGTCCGCGCGAGCTGCCACCGGGTCGGGACCCGGTGGAGGCCGAGCACGGCCTGCACGACCTCGTCGACGCGCTGGTTCTGGAAGATGCGCGAGCCCTTCGTGCGGCCGAGGCACCAGAGCGCGGGCACGAGGCGCAGGCGAAACTGCGCCGCGTCGTTCGCCGGGCGCACGCCGAGGGAGCGCACGCTGGCGATGACCCCCGGGACGACGCGCGTGACGCCGTCGAGCGTCATGACGAAGGCGGCGCGCTGCCCGAGCGCCAGGCGCTCGAGGTCCTCGCCCACGAGCGCCGTCGTCGTGACGGTGATGTCGAACACGTAGGGCTTGCTGAGCGCTTCCCGCGCCCGGAAGGAGTGCACCTGGAAGTGCCCGGGCGGGAACGGGAACACGGCGAGACGGTAGGGCACCGGATCGGTGCCCAACCCGGGGATGGCCTCGAGGCCCGCTGACGATGAAACCGACATGCTCATGATCCCTCGGAACTCGGAAAGGCTCGGCAGGGCGCAGGGTGGCAGGGCGCCACCGCGCGCGTCAGGGTGTCAGCGCGTCAGACACCGGGTCCGCGCCGCGCGAAGAGCCAGCCGCGATACTCGTGAAAGCGCGCGTAGAAGGAGCGATAGAGAGCGCCGTCCGCGCGGAACCGCGCCATCCAGCGCGCATCGAGGGCGCGGCGCGCGACGGACGTCGGAACGCCGTACTCGCGCTCGATCTCGGCGGTGCGCTCCGGCTCCACCTCACAGGCGGCGCACAGACCGGCGAACTGCTCGAGGGTGAGCTCGGCGGGCTCCGAGGCGCGAGCCCCGGCGGGTCGCACGAGCGACGCGGCGGCCGGTGGCGGAGCGGCCGGCTCGACGGGCGTGCGTCCGCGCAACGCAGCCTCGGCCGCGAGCTCCTTGCGGAGCGAGCGCGCACCGAGGAAGGGTATCGTCTCGTCTAGCGACAGGGCCCGGCCCATCACGCTCGTGCCGTCGAGATCGCCCGGCGACATCGGCGGCAGATCCGCGAGCGCCGCGCCGGGAGTCGGAGGCTCCGCGCTGCCCTTGAAGGGGAGCGCCTCGAGCAGAAGGTGGTTCTCGTCCACACCCTGCGTCTCGTCGATGCTCGGGACCGCCGCGAACGCGACGGGTGCCACCTGGTCGTCCCGCCGCGTCGCGGCCGTCGGCTGCACCCATGGGGACGGAGGGCGCGCGGGCATCGGGGTGTCGGCGTCGGCGTCGCCGAGGGGCTCCTGGGAGAACACCGACGGGGGCTTCGGCGGCGCGTTCGGCTCCTCCGCGCGGGCGGCACCGGCCGCTATCGGCCCTCGAGGCGGCGCGACACGCTCGCGCGGCACACCGCGTGCGGCCGCCTCGGCCTTCGCGAGGTCCGCGCCGGCGCGCATCTCGCTCGTGCCTTCGATGGCCACACGCCATGCGGCCTCGACGCGAAGCCACGGCCCCTCTTCGCTCGACTCGAGCGCCTCGCCGATGGCGTCGAGCAGATCGCGGGCGCGGCGGACGCGCGCGGCGTCGCCCTTGCCGTCCTTCGGGCATTTCTGCTCGGCGAAGGTGGCGAGCTTGCCGTCGGGCGTCGTGCCGAGGGTCTTGAGCAGGCTGCCGACCCGCATGGCGTCGGGACCGGAGCGCTCCAGACTCGGTTTTCGGTTCGTGCTCATCGGGAGTGCGTTGGCTGCTGGAGGTTCAGTAGGGAATGCCTGCATCCGCATCGGGAGCGTCGAGCCGCCACCGCACCGCCTCGTGCTCGTCGGTGATGTCGAGCGCGGCTTCGATCGCCTGCTCGAGGTACCGGGCGTCCCCCTCCCGCTCGATGCTGCGGAGCAGGCGGATCTCGTCCCCGGTGTCGAGGCGCGCGACAAGGTCGTAGCGCCGGTCCGAGAGCTCGCTCTCCACGTGCAGCTGCAGGATGGCGCGTGCTTCGACCGTGACGTCGCCGAACCAGTGGAACGGCCGGTGCCGGATCTGCACGGTGTCCGTCGCGACGAGGATCGTGGTCCGGTTCCAGAGAGCGACGCCCACCACGTAGGCGACGCCAAGGAGGACTGGCACCGCGGCGATGGCCATGGTGGCGAGCCACTCCCCGCGATTGGCCAAGGCCAGGCCCCCGAGGACCGCCAGCAGGATCACGAGGCGCCGTGCGGCCCAACCGGTCCGGTATTGCCCGACTCGGCACGTCACGGCGAGCCGCAGCTCCGGTGCCTCGGGGTGATCGCCGGAGGGTGCTTCGGGGGCTCCCGTCCCGCGGTACACCCCGCCGGCAGGGCGGTGCCGGGGGATGGTCACCTCGAAGCCGGGCGGCACCGGCAGGCGTCTCAGGGCGGGCGGCGGCACCGGAATGTCAGCCCGGGCCGCGGCGGTGGCGCCGGATCGCTTCGCCTTCTTCTGCTTCTTGGGTGCGGTTGGGTCCATGGGTCATGCACCGTGCTGGGCGTCATCCGCGCCTCGTCGGCAGCACGGGCTTCGGCTCTAGCGGATCAAGGTCGACACGGCTCGACGGGCAGTTGCGAAGAATCTTCTCTGCGCGGTGTGGTCGTCGACAGGCGCGGAGCGCACGCGCAGGGGGCTGCGAATTCGAGGTCGTCCCGAACGTCCGCGTACCTTCTTGGCGCCCGGGATCGTGCGTGCCTCGCGGTATGGTGTCGGCTCTCTTCGATGCGAAGGTCGTGGTGGCGAGCCTGCTGCGGGACTCGGCGCGCCGCTCAAAAGCCCTGCGTCTCGGCGCCGACGCCGTCGAGCCCGTTGCCGCTCGGGCCCGCACCGAGCCCGCCCTGCCCAGGGGCGTCAAGCTGGAAGCTCGCGCCCGCCGTGTCGGGCGCAGTCCCGGTGAAGCCGATACCGAGCGAGTGACCGCCACGGCCGCCACCGCCGCGACCGCCCTGGCCGCCTTGGCCGCCCTGGCCGCCAGCGCACGCGGCAAGCGTCCCGCTGATTCCGTTGCCACCGTTGCCGCCGTTGCCGCCGATGGCCCCGCCCTGCCCGATGCCACCGTCCCCGCCTTGACCGCCCTGTGCCGTGGCGAGCGTCACGCCATCGAACGTCCACGTCCCGCCGAGACTCACGATCGCGATCGACGCCCCCGCGGCACCCCCTCCGAGCCCGCCGTAGCCGCCGCAGCCGCCCGAGCCGCCGCCGCCCCCCGACGCGCCACGGACGTCCGGCACGGCGTCCTGCCCGCGCGCGCCGCCGCCGCCGCCGCCGCCTTGGCCGGGATCGCCCTTGCCGCCCTGCAGGCCGACAGCGCCAGCGTAGCCGCTAGCGGAGAGCGTGCCGAGCGCGGCGCCACCCGTGCCGGCGGTGCCGGCCGCGCCGTTGGCGCCGGCGATGCCGAGTCCTTGGCCGGGAACGCAGTTCCAGCCGCCGGCCGAAGTCTCGCCGACGCCATGGGCACCAAAGCCGAGTGCTGGCAACCCGTCGGTGCCATTCCCCGCGTCGTTGACCGTGGCGCCCGCGACGCTTCCACCGGTGCCGCCGTTCCCACCAATCGCGGTGTCGCATAGCGAGTTGGCGGTACCCGCGCCGGACGGATTGGGGTTGGTAGGCGTCGTCGTGTTCGCCGGGTTGCCGTTCTCGCCCTTGATGGCAACGTCGGTCGGATCGCTCGGGCCGATGTTGTCGGTCGGAGTCGTGCCGCTCTCACCCGGTGCGCCCGCACCTGCGCTCACGTCGACACGATGCAGGCCGGCCGTGGAGCCGTTCGCGAGGATGCCGATGGAGGACCCGCCTGGCGTGGCGCCGGGCGCCGCTTCCACGTCGAAGTCCTCGATGTCGATGCCACCGCCCGCCTCGAGCACGAGCGCGATGGGCGCTCCGGGGGCGAGGGTCGACTTCGTGCCGGAGTACGAGAAGTCCGCGCAGTCGAGGCCGCCAAAGAGCGTCGTACCACCGGGAAGTGTCACGGTCGCCGTGTCCGCGGTCGGCTCGGCGCAGGCGTAGATGACGGCCGCGCTCTCGCTCACCGCCTTGGCCAGCGAGGCGTACGGTGCCGCGCGCGAGCCGTCGCCCGTCGTGTCGCTGCCGCTCGAGCCCGAGACGAAGACGCCCGTGCACGTCTCCGGAAGCGGCGTGCCCGCCTGGAGGGTTGACGGCACGCAGCCCGGATCGACCGAGCCGCCGGAGCCGCCCGAGCCGCCGGTGCCGCTGCTAGCGCCCGCGCCACAGGTCAGCGTCAGCTCGCAGTTGTCGGCATTGGTACCGCACGCCGTCAGACCCGAGGCGATGAGCGCGCAACAGAGCGCCGGCCCAGTAAGAATCGTACGCATCTCGTTTCCTTCCGTTCGTGTCAGATCAGAACGCGCCAACGAGCCTCAAGCCCTGCGCCGTCGGCCCGACGATCGGCACCAGGCTGACTCCGCTCGGGCGTTCGGCGGGGCTTCGATGCGGCCATCAACTCGCCGGTAACTCGAGCCGATCCGCCTTCTGCCCCGCGGTACCGGAGCCGCCTTGGTTGGTGGGGCCGCCGTCACCACCGGCTCCGCCGGGGCCGGCGGCGCCCGTGCTGATCGTGACCGCGGTCTCCGCGGGCGCCGTGCCCGCATACGCGATGCCGAGCGAGTGGCCGCCAAGTCCGCCACCGGCCGCGCCGCCGCGACCGCCCTTGCCGCCTTGGCCTCCAGAGCAGGCTCCGTTGTCGCCGCCGGTGCCCGCCAGGCCGCCCTGTCCACCGCCCCCGCCGTCCTGCCCGGTGCTGCCGGTGCCGCCTGGGCCGCCGTTCGCGCTCGTGAGGCTGATGTCGGTCAGCGTCAGCGTCGCCTGCCGGCTCGCGAGTGCGATGGACGCGCCGCCCGCGCCGCCTCCGGTGCCGGGCAAGCCACCGCAGCCGCCGCTGCCTCCGCCGCCACCCGAGGGACCGGCACCCGTGCAGACGTTCGCACCCCCTCCGCCGCCGCCACCCGCCCCGGGTGTGCCCGCGCCGAGACCGGCGCCGCCGACGACACCCGCGTAGCCGGCCGCCGTCAGCGCGCCTGTACCGCTCGCGCCGGCGCCGGGCGTGCCGGCGGTGCCCGGCCCACCCTCGCCACCGGTGCACTGGCCGGCCAATGCTTCACCCGCGCCACCAAGCCCACCAGCTCCGAGGCCGCCGGGGCCGTTGCCCGGTGCGCCCGGGCCGCCCGTGCCGCCATTTGTGCCACTGCCGCCAATGCCGCCGCTCACGTCGAGTGCTTGGCACACCTTCTGACCTCCTCCACCTCCTAGGACGCCCACGGCACCGGTGCAGCCGGTCGTGCCGGGGCCGCCCGGTTCGCCATTCAGCGCGAGGTCGGTCGCATCAGGTGGCGCGTCCGCGCCCGGCGCCCCCGCCGCGGCCGTCAGCACTGCGCGGTCAAGCGTTGCCGTCGCCCCGTCCGCAAAGACCGCGATGCTCGACTCGCCCGCCGCGACGCCAGGCCCGCTCGTGATGTCGAGATCCTCGAGCACGCTCGAGGCCCCGCCCGGCGCGAGCACGAGCGCGATGGGCGTGCCCGGACTCACCACGGTCTTGTCCCCCGTGTAGTTCCAGTCCGCGCAGTCGAGCCCGCCGAAGAGCGTCGCGCCCGCGGGCACGGTCACCGTGGCCGTGTCGCCCGTCTGCGCCGCGCAGGCGTACACCACCGCCGCACCGCCCTCGAGCGCCTTCCCGAGGCTAGCGTAGGGTGCCGCGCGCGAGCCGTCGCCGGTCGTGTCGTTTCCGCTCGAGCCCGAGACGAAGACGCCCGTGCACGTCTCCGGGAGCGCGGTGCCCGGCGTGAGCTCGCTCGGCACACAGCCCGGATCCACCGAACCGCCCGAGCCGCCGGTCCCGGTCGCGCCGGAGCCGCCCGTACCGCAGGAGATGCCCCGCTTTTCGCAGTCTTCGGCATAGAGGGTACACCCGGTCGCGCCGAAGCCGGCGGACGAGAGGACCCCAAGGACGAGAAGCGTTCGTGACTTCATGCTGACGATCCCCTTCGAAACCTAGAAGCTGCCAACTAGCGTGAGCCCCGCCGTGCGGGGCCCGAAGGTCGGAACGATGACGGCCACCCCGCCGGCTCCGCTCGCCGCGACACCAAGCGCCACGCCTGCCCCGGCGAGGCCCGCGGCACCGACGACGAACATCGCGACGCTCGCCTGCGTGAGGTCGTCATGCGCGCCGAGATCAGCGTCGAGCGCGTCGCACTCGGCGCCGCCGCCGTCGCACGGCGTCGCCGTCCCGGTCGTCACCCGCAAGTAGTCCAGCCGCGCTGCCGCGTCGTCCGCCCGCCCGCTCGCTGCGACCCGCAGGCCGAGCCCGATCGCTCCCGCGGCGACGGCGGTCGCTCCGAGCGCGATGGCGGGGACATAGCGCGCGACGCCGCTGTCGCTCGGGTACCCTCCGCCAGCCCCCGGCCCTGCGCCCGCCCCGTCCGGCCCGCTCGCCGCGAGCGTGAGGCTCACGTCGATCGTCGTGTCCGCCGCGATGTCGCGCACCTCAGTCGCCGTCTCGTACCCCTTCGCGCTCGCCCCGAACGTGCGTTTCCCCGGCTCGACGTACACCTCGTCCGGCAGCGGCGCCTGCCCGATGCTCTTGCCGTCCACCGTGATGTCCGCTCCCGCGACGCTCACGTTCAAGATCACCGTCCCCGACGCCGCCTTCGCCTCGGCGTAGCGCTGCTCGAGCACCTTGCGCGTGTCGGGGTTGCCGTTCACCGGGAAGTTCCGCATCCCCCATCGGAGGTGCGTCGCCGCCCCAGGCTCGTCGCCGAGCGCGAGCTCGACCGCGCCGAGGTTGGTGGCGATGTCGTAGCTCTGCTTCAGCTCCCAGGCCTCGGCGTACTTGGCGCGCGCCTCGGGGAGCTTGCCGGCGTCGAGGAGGGCAGAGGCCTGCCGGTAGAGCTCGTCGGCGCGGCGGAGATCTTCGACCGTCGGAGCCTTGTCGGGTCCGCCGCCGAGCGCGGGGGCCGCGGGCACCGAAACGGCGAGGGCACAGAGCAGGAGTCGGGCGTGGCGGTTCATGGTTCGAACGCTAGTCGATGTTCACTGGGCTCAAGGCGAGTAGCTGACGGCTGACGGCTGACCGCGTCTTCAGTCGATGATGCGGATCGAGCTCGTGGTGGTGGTGGCCGGTGCCGGCGACGTCGCGGACGGCGGCGGTGGGGCGGCCGAGGTGCTCGCGGGCGGCAGCAGTGGGGGGGGCCTCGTCGCCGGCAGCAGCGGAGCGGACGCGCTCTCGGCTGGTTCTGCACTGCCGGTGGTGCTCGGGCTCGGGCGCGGCGTGCTCGTCGCGGCGCTAGGGACGGCGGAGGTGACCGCCAAGGCATCGCTCGCCGTCCCGCGCGATGCAGACGGCGCCGGGGCGCCCGAGGCCGTGCTCGCGGACGCCTCCGCGGCGGGCGAGCTTCGGTGCAGGATCGCGAGCAGGATCATCGCGACGACGAAACAGGCGAGGACGACGCCGGCGCCGAGGACGATGCCGTTGACGTGCGTCGCGCCGAGCTGGCGTGCTCCGACGGCCACGCCGTGGGGCACCGTCTCGTCGGCGATGCGCGCGCGCTCGACCGGCGCCACACCACGGAGACGCGGAGGCACGGAGAGCTGCACGGAGTCGGGAGCGTTCAGAGGCCGCTCCGTGTCACGCTCGGTGACTCCGTGACTCCGTGGTTCATCCCGACTCCGCGGTTCACCCCGACTCGCGCCGGGCTCCTGGCCCTTGATCCGCGCCGCCTCGACGAGCCCGCTCGCGATGCGGAGCGACGTGCCGCGCACACGGAGGAACAGCGGATCCTCGCCGGTCTCGAGAAAGTCGCGGGCGCGGTTCAGCGCGTCGACGAAGCTCGGATCCTCGAGCATCTTGCGCGTCGTCGCGTCGTCGGCGCGGTTGTCGAGCGCGCTCAGCAGATCTTCGTCCTCGAAGAGACGGCTCATGAGCGCCTCCGCCGGAGGGGCGAACAACCGAGGCACCGAGACAAGGTGCGTGACACGGACGAGGGCCTGATCCCCGCCGACTCCGTGCAGCGCTCCGTGCCTTGGTGTCCGAGTGGTGTGCTCTTCCACGTACCTCTGGACAGTTCCGCGTGCGCGTCGGGCGTCCTCATGTTTTTTCAACCCCGCGGTCGAGCGCCGCGACCCATGAGCCAGACAAGGGGCCCCTCGCGGGCTCGACGTACACGAGCCGGCAGTCACCGAGCGCGAGCTCGTCCCCGTGCGCGAGCACCGCCGT
>JADLAB010000245.1 GCA_020848455.1 Polyangiaceae bacterium | reverse complement strand
TGCCCGGTGCGGGCCCGCCGCCGACGAGCAGACCGAGTGTCCGGTTGGCGCCCATGGATGCTGTGCACCGCTCTACCACCGCCGGGCGGCGGGCTCACGAACGATGCAACGCCGCAGACGGAGCGCTGCGTCCGCGCCCGCTCCGCCGCAGCTCGTCCTCGTGGCGAGCCTGCGTACCAGCGAAGGTCACGGCGCCGTTACATGCTGCCGAGGACGCCGGGGACGCCGGCCGCAGCCGGTTCTCAGCGCAGCCGCCGCCGGCGCAGCCGCAGCCCGAACGCACCCAGCCCCGCGAGCGCCGCGAGCCAGCCGAGGGGCGCGCCCTCACCCTGCCCCACCACGCCGCAATGGCAACCGCGCTTGCCGTAGGCCGCCTCGGGCGGTGCCGGGGCCGCGTCGAGGCGCAGCTCTTCGTCCAGGCCCGCCGCGCTCTTGCTCGACTCGCCCGCCCGGTAGTCGCCGCTCGAGCCGGGGCTCATGCCCGCCACCGGCGACGGGCTCGGCGAGGTCTGCAGCGCGGGCCCTGGGTCGAGGGTCACCGTGGGCGGAGCCGCCGTCGGGAGCGACACCACCTCGGGACGCGGGGCCGGCGACGGTGCGACCGGTGCCGGGCCGACGGGGGGCTTCTTGACGGTCCCCTGCGGGCTCACGCGCGCGCCGGCCATGTCGCCGTCGACCCCCTCGGGCACCGCGACGGGCTGCACGATGCGGTCGGGCGTGCCGTCGCCGACCTTGCGGCTGGCGTCGACGGCGACGAAGCTCGTGAAGCGCGTGACGAGCCGGTGCTCGAGACCGAGCGCGGTGATCTGGCTCTTCACGTCGGCGGCCTGGGCGCCCATGAGCTCGGGCTCGAGCCAGGCGATCTTGCTCCGCGCCCAGAGCGAGCCCTGCGCGGCGCGCGGCGCGTCCGCCGGGGCCTCGACGACCGCCACGGGCACCTCGAGCGCGCCCGTGGCCGACAGGGCGCGCACGCGGATCCCCGCCGAGGGCGTGCCGCGATAGCGGCCGTGCACGACGAGCGGGTGGCTCGCGAAGAGGTCGGGCAGCTCGGCCGGCAGGACGTCGCTCACGGCGAAGTCGCCCCAGTCGATCGTGAGCTCGCGCAAAACCGAGCGATCGATGTAGCGGTAGAACTGGTTCACGGCGCGCGCCGGATCCTCGCGGTTGGTCGCGTAGACGGCGAGGCCCTTGCCCTCGCGCGACAGCCCCTCGATGAGCGCGCGGTTCACGCTCGAGCCAACGCCGAAGCCGAAGACGCGTGCCTTGCGCCCCTCGGCCTCGATGCGCGACACGAAGGTGCGCGTGCCGCCGATGATCTGGTCCTCGATGCCGACGTAGCCGTCGGTCATGAAGAACACGTAGCGGTTGCGCCCGTCGCCGACGTCGGGCGTGAGCGCCGCCGACACGGCGTCGAGCATGTAGGTCCCGCCGCCCGCCGTCATGCGGTCCACGAAGCCGAGCGCTTCCCTCACGTTGTCGTTGTTCGCGGGCCGGGGCCGCGGGAAGAGCTTCGCCGTCGCGCCGGCAAAGGTGATGACGTTGAAGGTGTCGACCGGGCGCATGCGCGCGACGGCCTCGCGCATCGCGGCCTGGCAGCGCGCGAGCGGCTGCCCGCTCATCGAGCCCGACACGTCGACGACGAACACGAGCTCGCGCTGGCCCACGAGCGCGTCGACGTCGAGCGCGGGCGGGTGCACGACGAGCGAGAAGTAGCCCTCGGAGCCGCCGCTCGTGAGCAGGCTCGCCATGGGCGTCGCACCCACGGCGCGATAGCGCAGCACGAAGTCGCGGTTCGGCAGCGCGTCCTTCTCGGCGAGCGTGAGCCGCAGCGTGCCGTCCGCCGGGCGCCGCACCACGACCTCGTGCGTCGGCACCGACACGTCGCCGACCGTCGTGCCCGCGTCGGCCACGACCTCGATCGAGATGTCGTGCCCGGGCCGCTCGCCGCGCCCGTAGATGGGCGGCGTGATGCGCGACGCGTCCGGGACGGCGGGCGTGTCGACGTAGGTGCCGCTGCCCTCGGTGTGACCGCCCTGTAGACCCGGGGCGGGGCCCGTCGGCTGGATGAAGCGCGGACCGACGACCATCGGGAACACGAACTCGTACTCGCCGGCGTCGTAGGAGAGATCCTGCACGTAGCGCACCGTGACGTCGATCTTCTTGCCGGGCTCGATGTTCGCGACCGACTGCGTGAACACGTTGGCCCGCTCCTGCTCGAGCAGGGCGGCCGTGTAGCCCTGGCGCTTGGCGCTCTCGTAGATGCGCCGCGCTTCGCCGCGCTCCTGGATCTCTGCCTCGATGACGCGCTCGCCGATCTGGATGCGCATCGCGTGGACCGCGCTGTTCTCGGGCAGCGGGAACACGTACACGGCCTCGATCGGCCGGGTCGACGGGTTCTTGTAGGTCTGCGTGACCTCGATCTCGCCGACGAAGCCGTGGAGCGCCGCCCGCACGTGGGTGTGCTCGAGCGGGAGCAGATCGCCCTGCCCCTTCGCACCGCCAGCGCCCGAGCCCTCCGCCGGGACGACGCGCAGCGTGGGCACCTCGCCCGGGTCGGTGAACACCGGGAAGCTCGCGCCCATCGCGTTGCTCGCGGGCGTCAGCACCTGGAGCGGCTCGAGCGGAGGCGCCGGCAGACCCACGATGGGCGGCAGCGGCCCGTCCGGGTCGTCGCCCTGGGCGTGCTGGCCCGGCTCGTGCGCGTGCGGCTTCTGGCACGCGGGCGCGAGCGCGACGAGCGCGACGAGCGCGACGAGCAGGAGCCACGGGCCGCGGGCGAGAGCCCTGATTCGACCGCCCGGGAACGACGTTCGGCGCGACATGGAACCACCTCCGACCGGAGACCACCCGGCGCCCGCCGCCCACGCGGCCGGCGCCCCACGAGAGGCGGCGTGCGAAGACACGCCTGCCTGCTCGACCGAACGCTACCGCGTCCGGGCGCCTTACACCGCCTGGCGAGAATGTTGGACGGCCGAGCGGCCGCTTCGGTCCACGCGGGCCGCGCCGTGGGCGCCCCGGAGCACGAGCGCGGCGGC
>JADLAB010000244.1 GCA_020848455.1 Polyangiaceae bacterium | reverse complement strand
GCGGGGGGCGAGCTCGTGCGCCCGCGTCCTCGCGCTCGACATCGGGGCCCTCCCAGGCCGCGCCGCGGCGCGCGCCCCTGCCCTCGGGCTCCTTGGTTTTGGGTCGGAGAGGGAGTGGGGCGGGAGCGGGCGCGGGAGCGGGCGCGGCCGCGGGCGCGGGCGCGGGGGCGGGCGCGGGCGCGGGTGCGAGGGCGGGCGCGCGGGGGCGGGGTGGGGCTTGCTCGGGATTCCGATTGGCCCGCCGTGCGCGGAGCCGTCGAGGCCGGGGCCGTGCTCGCCGGACTCGCCGTGCTCGGACCGCGCGGCGCCTACTGCGCGGAGTCGGAGGTCGAGGCCGGCGCGGTCCTGCGCGCGGCTCCGTGCGGCTGCGCGCGGTGAGCCGGCGCGCGGCGCGCCGGCTCAGCCTCGACGGCTCCTGTGCGCGGCGGGTGGGTGCGGTGTCCCGCGCGCGGTGCGCGGGCTCACTCAAGGAGCCTGTCCATGCTTCGCATCTACCCCGTCCTTCTGCAGCTCGTTCGCGACCTTCAACCGTTCGTGCGGCAGCTCAGGCGGCACGACGCCGACCTTGCTCGACAGTGCCGGCGCGCGCTCGCCAGTGCGCCGCTCAACGTCGCCGGGGGCAGCTACAACCGCGGGGGCAACCGCCCCGCGCGCTACCACACGGCCCTCGGATCGCTGCGGGAGGCGCTCGCGTGCCTCGAGGTCGCCGCGGCGCTCGGCTACCTGCCTGACATCGACCATGAGCTTCGCGGGCGCTTCGACCACGTGCTCGGCACGCTGGTGCGGCTCGTCGGCGGGCACTGAGGCGCGGTGGCGAGCTTCGGGCGGGAGTCGGCAGTGGGGCCGGCTCCCGCCTGGGGCGGCGGCCCCTGGTGCCGCCGGACCGTCAGGACCGCCGCGAGGTGGTCGAGCAAGGATGGTGCATGTTACCCACGACCTGCCCGCTTGGCTACGACGAACAGCCTGCTTCCACGGATAGGTGGGCGTCGGTGCGACTCTTCTGCGCGTGCATCGCCGCGAAAGGGCCACATGCCTTGTCGCGTGGATGAGTCCATGTAGCCTGGTAGAAGAGGTGGCTGGCTATGAACGGCGCGCGATGCTCGGTGTGCGATGACCCTGGGCGGATCAAGATCGACGGGAAGTGGTACTGCTGGCCGTGTCTGGACGTCGCCAGCAGCGGGCCCGATGCATCGCCCGCGGCGGAAGCTGAGGAGCCCTCGCCGGAGTCCGCCGCGCAGGAGGCGCTCGGCTGGCGGCGGAGCGCTGGCAGCATCACGCCGATGCTGATCCAGAGCACCACACTCGCCGCGCCCAAGGCCGACGGCGCGCAGGCCGAGGCAACGGTCAAGGTCGGACTGCTCCAGGCGCGGAGCAAGGTGTACGCGGCCATCATTGCTGGCGCAGCCGCGGTGCTCGTCGCCGTGATCTCCGTCCTCTATGCATTCCGGACCTCGACGCCTCCGCAGACGATCACCCAGTTTTTCGGCGCTCCGAGCGCGAGTGCGACCGCGGCGACGTGTACGCCGATCGTTCTGCGTGGCGCGCGCCAGACGAAGCCCGACGAGCGCGAGGTGTTCAGGTACGAGGGTCCGCCCATCACCGGATGTGTGCAGCGTGGGAAGACTGCCGATGACATCACCGTCCGCATCGACGGCGACTCCTCGGGGCTCTCGGACCGAGTCGCGTTGCAGCTGCCACCGGAGCTCGGGGCGGGCGATGCCTTGTTCCTCCTCGTGCCGGTCACCGAGGCGTCCGGGCTCACCGAGGAGCTCGGTCCACCGTCCGCGTACCGCCTGAGCCGCGACGACTCCGCCCCGGGACTGTGGCTCGGCACGGCGTGGCAACCGAGGACTCCGGGCGGCGCTGCGGACGCTCATGGACCGACGGGCGGCGCGATGCCGTGGGGTGGCGGTATCTCACGGCCGGTGCCGGGACCGAACGGTGGGCCAGGCGCCGGGGCCAAGCCGCGGTCGCCGGCTGCGCTCGACGATCCGGAGCTGGCGCGTGCGATCGCGGGCGTGAGGCGGGCTCTCGCGGCGTGCCTGGAGGAGCCGGGCAAGGCCACCGCGAAGGCCGAGGTTCACGTCGAGATGCGGCGCGGCGCGGCACCCTTGGTGACCACGTCGGCGGCGCCCAAGGACGCGGCGTGCTTGCAGCGCCGGGTGTCGGGCATACCGATCCTGTCGCAGCGCGACGGGCGGTTCGACATCTCGGTGCACCGGTTGGACCCCAACAAGTAGGCGGGGCCCCGCTGCAGGCGGTGTAACTAGGGAGCCATGGCGCCCACGACGATCTGCACCTTCAACGCCAACAACCTCTACGCCCGCTACCGCTTCGGGCAGACCTATCCCGGCGACCGGAGCGGCAAGAGTCGCGTGGGCGAGGGGTGGGGCTACCTGCCGCAGTACGACGCGGGGAGCATCGAGCTCCTGCAGCCGCAGGACTGCAAGCTCCTCGCGCGCGTCATCACCGACGACGGCGCGCGCCTGCCCGACGTCGTGTGCCTGCAGGAGGTCGAGAGCTTGCTCGCCCTCCGCCGCTTCAACGAGGAGTTCCTCGGCGGCGCCTACAGCCAGGCGCTCGTCATCGACTCGCGCGACTTCCGGCAGATCGACGTCGGCGTGCTCTCGCGGCTCGATGTCGCGCACGTCCGCACCCACGTCGATGCCCGCGATCCGGCGGCGCCGGATCCGGCGCGCCCGTGGCTCTTCTCGCGCGACTGCCTCGAGGTGGGCGTGGCGCTCAACAAGTCCGGCTCGAAGGTGCTCACGCTGTTCGTGAACCATCTGAAGTCGAAGTACGCGGAGAGCGCGGCCGACCGGGCGAAGGCCGATGCGACCCGCACGCGCCAGGCCGAGGGTGTGCGGCGCCTGGTCCAAGCGCGCTTCTCTGTCGAGGAGCGCAAGACCGCCCTCTTCGCCGTGC
>JADLAB010000243.1 GCA_020848455.1 Polyangiaceae bacterium | reverse complement strand
TCGTCCTGCACGGCGTGAACGTCGCGAACGCGGCGAAGTACGCGCCGGATCTGTTGCCGTGGCAGAGCGCGGCGGACTTCGAGGCGCTCGCGGCCGCGGGTCTCGACACGGTGCGCCTGCTCGCCTTCTGGAGCGGCATCGCGCCCGCCGAGGGGCAGCTCGACGCGGCCTACCTCGATGCCTACGCGGCGCGCGTCGAGTGGGCCGCCGCGGCGGGGCTGCTCGTCGTGGTCGACATGCACCAGGACCTCTTCGGCGTCGGCTTCGGCGAGGACGGCGCGCCGCGCTGGGCCTGCGACGAGGCGCTCTACGCGAGCTACGAGCCGGCGAGCCCGTGGTACGTCGGCTACTTCACGCCCGAGGTCACCGCGTGCTTCGACCGCTTCTACGCCGACGACGCGCTCTTCTCGCGCTTCGTCGAGGCGTGGCGCGCGCTCGCCGCGCGCGTCGCCGCGAGCCCGGCCGTCGTCGCCTTCGATCTCCTCAACGAGCCCTGGTACGGGAGCCACGTATGGGGTCCGTTCATCAGCGAGACATGGCAGCCGCGACTCGAAGAGCTGTCGGCGGCCCTCCACGAGGAGGCGCCGGACAAGCTCGTCGTGTGGGAGGGGCTCACCCTGTCGTCGCTCGGCATGGTCGATCCCTTCGTCCCGCCCGCCGACGGCCGCACCGTCTTCGGTCCCCACTACTACCACCCGGACGTGCACGACGGCGCCGCCTACGAGGGTGCGATGGCGAGCCAGATCGACTGGGCCTTCGCGGGCATGGCGGCGACGGCCGCGAACCTCGGTGGCGCGCCGGTGTGGGTGGGGGAGCTCGGGGGTCCCACGGAGGTGGCGGGCTTCGACGACTACCTCGAGGACATGCTCGAACGCCTGGCGGCGCGCCGCTGGGGCTGGTCGTACTACGCCGACGACCGCGCGACCGACGGGTTCGCGATCCGCCACGACGACGGGAGCATGAAGACGCACGTGGTCGAGCGGCTCGGACACCCCCACGCGCGCCGCGTGCCCGGCCCGGCGAGCGAGCAGAGCCTCTCCTTCGCGACCGGCACCTACCGGCTGCGCTTCGTCTGGACCTACGACGCCCCGCTCGAGCTATGGCGCGGGACGGGCGCCGCGGCGAACGTCGAGCTCCGCGCCGTCGCCGACGGCACGATCCTGCCGTGCACCGCGAGCCCCGGCGCCGTCGCCGGCGTGTGGCAGTGCGCGCCGCCCGCGCCCGGCGCGCTCGGGCAGGCGTACGAGCTCACCCTGCAGCCGTGAGGGCGCACGGCCGTGGGCCGGGGAGCCCCGGGCGGCGCCGCTCAGGGCTGGCCGCAATCGGCAGGGATCGCATTCACGGGATCGGTCGGGTCGATGCCGCCGCCGCACTCGTCCTCGGGCGCTCGCGCATAGTGCGCCGCGACGAAGGCCTCGACGAGCGGGGCGTCGACGCACTGGGCCGTGAGGGCGAAACCCCAGGCCGCGGCGGCGATGGGCGCGTCGAGGTCCGGATCGGGCGTGAGCACGATGCGCGTCACGACCGGCGCCGCACACGCCGGATCTTGCGGCTGGGCGGCGACGACGGCCTCGAGCGCGCCGAGGTCGCCCGCGCAGCCGCCCGGGCAGTCGTAGGCGAGCGTGACGGCGCCGTGCTCCATCGAGTGCACCCAGAAGCCGCGCGCAATGGCCTGGGTGTAGGACTCGAAGCGCGCCCATTGCGGGTAATGGGGCCCCGAGGTCGGTGGATTGGTCGCGAAGTCGATGGGCGTGCAGCTCGCCACGTGCACCCCCACCGCCTCCGGGTAGCTGCACGTGACGGTGTCGCACGGTCCCACCGGTCCCTCGCACACGGGCCCGGGCGCGGCACCCCCGCCGCCCGCCTCGCCGTCCCCGGCGCCTCCGCCCCCGCAGGCGCCGAGCGCGAGGGCGACCGTGAGCACGCCTGCGAGGCTCGTCACCGCGCTCTGCTTCCAATCGGCCGGTGCGGTACGCACACGAGCATCTTAGCCGACATCGGCCGCGCCGCGAGCAGCGTCGTGGCCGTGCACCAGCTGCGGCGTGACGTGGTGCTTGCTGGCGACCGGACGCAGGGTTAACCACTCCGTGGACGGACGGCAGGAGACGAGGTTCGAGTCGATGAGACAGTCAGTTCGTGTCGCGCTGGTTCCGCTCGCGCTGCTCGCGTCGCTGGGCGTCTCGAGGGTCGCACGCGCCTCGGACCCCGTGGCCGAGGCGATGTTCCAGGAAGCGGCCGGGCTGATGGGGGAGGGGCGGTTGGCCGAGGCCTGTCCGAAGCTCGAGACCAGTCAGAAGCGCGAGGCTCGCTCGGGCACGCTGCTCCTTCTCGCGAGCTGCCACGAGCAGCTCGGCAGGTCCGCCACCGCCTGGGTCGAGTACAAGGACGCCATCGGCCTCGCGAAGAGGGAGGGCCGACAGGACAACGAGGACAAGGCCACTACGCTCGCCCAGGCGCTCGAGCCCAAGCTCTCGAGGCTGAGGCTCGATGCACCGGCCATGCCGGGGATCGAGCTCGCGCTCGAGCTCGACGGCGCGCCCGTTTCCCTCGGCTCCCTCATCCCCGTGGATCCGGGCGACCACACGCTGAAGATCTCCGCGCCCGGCCGCAAGGAGCGCTCGCTCACCGTGTCGATCGGCAAGGAGCCCGAGACGAAGACCCTCGCGATTGCCGAGCTCGAGAAGGCCCCCGACGTCCCGCCCGCACCGCAGGCCCCGGCCCCCGAGCACGCTCCGGGAGCCCCGGCGGCCGGCGGGGTGCCAGCATGGGCGTGGGTCACCGGCGGCCTCGGGCTCGCGTCGCTCGGCGTCGCCGTCGGCATGCGCATCGATCAGTCCGCGACGAGCAACTCGATCGACGACCTCTGCGGCGAGGGCCGCAAGCACTGCCCGCCCACCTCCGACTTCGATGCGATGTACGCGCGCGAGACGCGCGATTTCGGCCTGTTTGTGGGCTTTGGCATCGGCGGCGTCGCCCTGCTCGCCACGGGGCTCGCGGGCGTCGCGCTCGGCGCGTCGAGCGGCGGCGACGACGCACAGGCTACCGGCGCGGCCGCCGCCGTCGTCCTGCTGGCGCCGACCGCGGGTGGCGCCGTGGTCTCGATCGCGGGTGAGCTCGAGTGAGCCGCGCTCGGCGCGGCCCTGCAGGAGATCTTCCATGAACGGCTGGCTTCAGCGCTCCGGCGCTCTCCTTCGCATCGCCCTCCTCGTCGCTCCGGGTCTCGGGCTCTCCGCCTGTCCCGGCCCACGCCCCGAGGCCGACCCATCCATCGGGGCGAATCCGCTCTGCGGCGACGGCGTCCTCGACACCGCGGCCGGCGAGACCTGCGACGACGGCAACCACGACAACACCGATGCCTGTCCCGACGGTGACGGCGGCACGTGCCAGCCCGCGACGTGCGGCGACGGCCTCGTGTGGAGCACGGACGGCGGCACCGAGGCCTGCGACGGCGATGGCGCAGGCGTCGCCGGTGAGACGCCGACGTGCGACGACGACTGCACGGCCGTCGTGTGCGGCGACGGCAACGCGAACACGACGGCGGGCGAGGGCTGCGACGACGGGAACCAGGACAACACCGACGCTTGCCCCGACGGCGCGAACGGCACCTGCGAGGTCGCGACCTGTGGCGATGGCTTCGTCTGGACGCAGGGCGGCGGAACCGAAGGATGCGACGACGGCGACGCCGACGACACGGACGGCTGCCCGACGACCTGCGCGACGGCCTCGTGCGGCGACGGCTTCGTGTGGTCGACGGACGGCGGCACCGAGGACTGCGACGACCAGAACGGCGTCACGGGCGACGGGTGCGGCGATTGCAGGCGCGTCGTGCGGCTCGACACGAGTGGCGGCCACAGCTGCGTGCTGCTCTCGGACGGGCACGTGAAGTGCTGGGGGGCCAACGGCCTTGGGCAACTCGGGCTCGGCGACGACTTGCCGCGTGGCGATGCTCCGAACGAGATGGGCGCGAGTCTCCCGGCGGTCGACCTCGGAACGGGCAAGCTCGCGGTTGCCGTCGCGAGCGGGTGGAACCACACCTGCGCCATCCTCGGCGATCACTCCGTGAAGTGCTGGGGCGATGGCGCCTCGGGCGCCACGGGACTCGGTGGCACGGGCGTGCTCGGCGATGGCCCCGGCGAGATGGGTGACAACCTCGCGACCGTGGATCTCGGTACGGGTCGCACCGCCCTCGAAATCGATGCGGGCTGCGAGGCAACGTGCGCGCTCCTCGACAATCATTCCGTGAAATGCTGGGGCTTCAACTTCGCCGGACAGCTCGGGCTCGGCGACGGAAACGACCGCGGAGACGCGCCCGGCGAGATGGGGAACAACCTCCCTGCCATCACCTTCCCCGGGCACACCATCGCCAGCATCGCAGTCGGCGGTTTCCACGTGTGCGCCATCCTGGACGACTCGACCGTCCGGTGCTGGGGGGCGAACGGGTACGGTCAACTGGGCCTCGGAGACACCGC
>JADLAB010000242.1 GCA_020848455.1 Polyangiaceae bacterium | reverse complement strand
TGGCTGAACGAGAGCGACAGACCCCACGCGGGTGCTCACCGAGCGGCTGCGAGCGCAGAATGTGCACGCGGTGCCCCCCGGCTCGCGCAGGTCCTGCGCCAGGCGGGTCGTCCTTCGCAGCTGGCCGACTGGATCGGAAATTGCGAGGTCGCAGGTTGCGATGAGCATGCCGCTGCAGATCTCCCGCCGTGCGAATGCCAGGGGCGCTCTCGTCGCCGGACTCATGCTTTGGGTCATCGGCGCGGCGCGACCCGCGTGGGCAGAGTCCACCGCGCTGCCATCTCCGCTCCATTTGCGGGAGGCCATCTCGCTGGCGCGCGCGCAACGCGCCGAGATCGCAGCAGTGAGAGCGCGAACGGCCGCCGCCCATCAGGTCCCGAAGGCGGTGTCGCTCCCCGATCCGATGGTGATGGTCGGCGCCGACCACGTGCCGCTCCGCTTGCACGGGCTCGATGCGAGCCTTCAGGTGCAGCAAGACTTTCCGTTGTCTGGCGCGCTCGGGGCGAAACGGCGTGCGGCCGAAGCGGACGTGGCGGTTTGGTCGGCCGAAATCGGAACGACGACGCTGGACGTGGAACGAGAGGCGGCGTCGGCATTTCTGATGGTGGTCGAGACCGAGCGGATGGTCGCCTTGACCGAAGAGCTGAGCGCGCTCGCGAAGCAGGCGCTCGCCATCATCCGCGCGAGGCTGCAGGGCGGCGACGGCGCCGCGAGCGATCTCGTGCGCGCACAGATTGAGGTGCTGCGCCTCGAAGGCGACGTGAAGGCGCTGCAAGCAGACCTTCGCTCTGCCAGCGCGATGCTCGAAGCGGCGCTCGGTCAGCCGGTGACGGGAAACAACGTCGCCTGCGCGCTGTCGACGCCGACGCGCGCGGTGCCGTCGCTGACCGCCGTCGTCGCGTCGGCGATGGAGAGCCGCCCGGAGCTCTGGGCCGCACGAGCGCGGGCCACGCGCGAAGGCGCCAACGTGGACGTCATGCGGACGATGTACAAGCCGATGGCGTTCGTGCGCGGCGGGACCGCGTACCGGATGACCGAGGGGCCAGGCGTGATGCTCATGGTCGGCGTGACCGTTCCCCTCTGGCGCGAGCGGCTGCGCGCCGGCGTCGACGAGGCGAGCGCCATGCAGAGCATGGCAGCGCACGACGTGCTCGCGATGGGCCGCATGATCGAGGGCGAGGCGGGCGCCGCGCGCGAGGCCCTGGCCGCCGCGCAGGCGAGGTGGGATGTCGCGCGTGACAGCCTCGTGCCGCTGTCGCGGCGATCGCTCTCGCTGTTGCTGGCGTCGTACGCAGGCGGCCAAGCGCCGCTGGTCTCGGTGCTCGAGGGCTTGCGCACGCTGCGCGAGGCGCGCATGCCGGAAATCACCGCGGAGATCCGCGTGAACCTCGCGTGGCTCAGGCTCGGCCGCGCGACGGGGAAGATCGAGGCGACGTTGTGAGGTCTTGGCTCCGCACGGCGGCGTTGGGCGCGCTCCTCGTCGGGTGTCGCGCGTCGGCCGCCGGCGACGAGCACGCGGGCCACGGCAGCCCACCGGCCACGGCGACCGCTGCGCCGGCCGACGCGCACGCCGCGCACGCACCGAGCGGGTACGCACCCGCCACGATCTCGTCGAGCGCCGCGAGAGCGATGGGCCTCGCCACGGTGAAGCTCGAGACGCGCTCGCTCGGCAAGTCGGTCGACACGGTCGGCGTTCTCGCGCTCGACGAGACGCGCACGGCGCATGTCCACGCCAAGGTGCGCGGCGTCGTCGAAGGCGTGTCGGTCGACTTCATCGGCAAGGCCGTGCGTCGCGGGCAGCCATTGTGTGCGATCTACAGCCAGAGCGTGCTCGCGGCCCAGCTCGAGCTCATCGCTGTCGTGAAACAGCGGCGACAGGCCGCCGCCTCGAAGGAGCTGGCAGGAGTGGGTGACCTCGGTTGGGACGGGATCGTCGACGGGGCCCGCCGACGGCTGATGCTGTGGGACGTGCCGAAGAGCCAGATCGAGCGACTCGAGCGAGATCTGTCCCCGACGCGCACCTTCACGCTCGCCGCGCCGCGCGCTGGCGTGGTGTTGGCACGACAGGCCTACGTGGGCAGCTACGTCGAGCCCGGAACCGAGCTGTATGTGATCTCGGACACCTCGCACCTGTGGGCCGTGATTGATCTGCGCGACGCGGACGCGCGCCACGTTCGCGTCGGCACCCCGTTGAAGTTGGTGGTCGAGGGTCGCGCCGAGCCGCTCACCTCGATCGTCGACTTTCTCCCGCCGACCATCGACGAGGGAACCCGCACGCTGAAGGCCCGGGCGTCGATCCACAACCCCAGCGGCGACCTACGGCCCGGATCGTTTCTGTCGGCGACATTCGCGCTCTCACTCGAGGACGGCCTCGTGGTGCCCGAGGACGCGGTCATTCGCACCGGAAAACGGAACATCGTGTTCGTCGTCCACGGCGAGCAAGTCATGCCTCGCGAGGTCGAGTTGGGCCCACAAGTCGATGGCGGCTTCCGCGTCGAGGCCGGGCTCTCCGAAGGCGAGTCCGTCGCGGTCGGCGCGCAATTCCTCCTCGACTCGGACAGTCGTCTCCGCGCGACGAGCAAGCCGGGGGGCGCCCATGCCGGTCACTGAACCTGCGGCTTCGCTCGGCTTCATCGAGCGCATCATCGATTTCTCGGCGCGCAACCGCGTCCTCATGCTCGTGCTGTCCCTCGCGCTCGCGGCGTTGGGTGTCTGGTGCGCGCGACGCACGCCGCTCGATGCGCTGCCCGACCTCTCGGACACGCAGGTCAT
>JADLAB010000241.1 GCA_020848455.1 Polyangiaceae bacterium | reverse complement strand
TCGTCCATGTTGTGGGTCGTCAAGATCACGGTCTTCGAGCGAGCCAGGGTGCGGACGTACTCGCGCACGAGCACGCGGCTCTGCGGATCGAGGCCGGCCTCGGGCTCGTCGAGCACCACGATCTCGGGCTCGTGCACGAGCGCGAGCACGAGGTTCAGGCGGCGCTGCATGCCGCCCGACAGCGTCCGAGCCCGCGCGCGGCGCTTCTCGGCGAGGCCCATCAGGGAGAGCAGCGCGTCGCCGCGCTCCCGCGCCACGGCGCGCGGCACCCCGTACATCTCGCCCACGAACACGAGCTGCTCGAGGCAGCCGAGCTCCGGCCACACGACCACGCGCTGCGGGCACACGCCGACGCGCGCCCGCACCTCGGGCGAGCGGGCGTCGATGGGCTCGCCCCCGACGAGCACGCGCCCGCTGTCGGGGCGCAACAGGCCGCACATCATGCTGATCGAGGTGGTCTTGCCGGCACCGTTGGGTCCGAGGAACCCGAACACCTCGCCGCGCCGAACCTTCAGGCTGAGGTCCGACACGGCGGCGAGCGCTCCGAAGCGCTTGCCGAGCCCCTCGACCTCGAGCGCGACGGGGGCAGCGGTCTCTACTGTCGTCATGGGACTCCTGAAGGATGGCTGGGAAGGGCGTGAGGATGTTCCTCATCCCGTAGAAGCTGAAGCGCTCGCAGCCCTCGCTCGCGATGATGTACGGGATCTGGCGCGGCATGCCCGCGCGCTCGGTCGGGGCGGGGTGGGTCACGGTGGCCGAGGCCTTAGCACGGCCGTCGTGGTGCGGCGCCGCGCGGTGCCGCCCGACCGCGGCGGTCCCCGCCTGGCGCGCGTGGGGCCCGGGGGGCCACGCCTGCCGCGCTGCCTGCGCCCGTGCTACGCGAGCCCGGTGAGCCCGACCGACCCCGAGCCCGCGGCGCCCGGCGCCCCGCCCCGCCCGTCGCTCGTGCACCTCTTGTCGCTCGTACCCGAGGAGCTCGAGGCGCACGCGGCCGCGCACGGCATCGCGCTCCGCCCCGACGAGGCACGGCGCCTGCTCGCGGCCCGCTTCGCGCACGCCGGACACGATCCGCGCCCGGAGCCCGTCGGTCGCAAGAAGATCGCCGCGGTCGAGGCCGTGTGTCACGACGCGCGGCTCGAGCTCGTCGAGCGCGTCGACGATCCCGCCGACGGCTTCGCGAAGTACCTGTTCCGCGCGCCGGACGGGCTCTTCTTCGAGGCCGTCCGCATCCCGCTCCACAAGCCGGGGCGCTTCTCGGTGTGCCTCTCGACGCAGGTCGGCTGCGCCATGCGTTGCGCCTTCTGCGCCACGGGCCGGCTCGGGCTCGCGCGCAATCTCGAGGCCTGGGAGATGGTCGCGTCCTTCCTCGCGGTGCGCGACGAGGCCCCGGGGCGCGTGACGGGCGCGCTCTTTCAGGGGCAGGGCGAGCCCTTGCAGAACACGGACGAGGTGCTCCGCGCGGCGCGCGTGCTGTCGCACCCGTGCGGCGCGCACGTGGCGGGGCGCGCCATCACGATCTCGACCGTCGGGCTCGTGCCGGGCATCCTGCGCCTGGCGCGCGACAAGCACCCCTACAAGCTCATCGTGTCGATGACGAGCCTCGTGCCCGAGCGGCGCGCGCGCCTGCTGCCGGTGGCCGCGCGCACGAGCGTGGCCGAGCTCGCGGCGGCCTTGCGCGCGTGGCACGCTGCGACGGGCCAGCGCATCACGCTCGGCTGGGTCCTCGTCGGCGGCGAGAACCACGACGCCGCCGAGGTCGCGGGCATCCTCGAGCACTTCGCCGGCGTGCCCGTGTGCCTGAACCTCATCGACGTGAACGACCCGCGCGAGGGCGGCCTGCGCCGCGCGACCGACGCCGAGCGCGGAGCGCTGCTCGACCGCCTGAGCGCGCTCGGCATCCCGTTCATCCGCCGGTACTCGGGCGGCGCCGAGCGTCACGCCGCGTGCGGCATGCTCGCGGCGGTGCGCTGGGAGGGGGCCGCCCGGACCGCGTGACGCTGGCATGGTCGTGCGGTCTCCGTCGCCGGGCTCGGTCGTGTGCGGGTGGTGGCGCCGCAGGTGCTACACTCGGCGTATGGTCGCGACCGCCACCGCCGAGGCCCGGCAGCTCCTCACCGCGCGCGACCTCGACGACGTGCCTGACGACGGCAACCGCTACGAGGTCATCGATGGAGAGCTGTACGTGAGCCCGTTTCCCGACGAGGCCCACCAGCGCGCCACCAAGAAGCTGTTCGCGGCCCTTCACGCGCACGTGAAGGCGCACGCGCTCGGGCGCGTATACCCCGCGGGCCTCAAGGTCGTCCTCGACGAGCCGACCGGCGTCGGTCCGGACATCGTGTTCGTCTCGAACACACGCCTCGACGGCCTGCACGCAGACGGCTTCCACGGCGCGCCCGAGCTCGTCGTCGAGGTCGTCTCCTCGAAGCCGCAGCTCGATCGCCGCATCAAGCTGCAGAAGTACGCCCGCTCCGGCATCCCCCACTACTGGATCGTGGATCCGAAGCTCCGCAGCCTCGTCGCCTACAAGCTCGACGGCGACCGCTACCGCGCCGTCGCCGAGCACGGCGCGCGCGAGCGCTTCGAGCCCGAGCTCTTCCCCGGGCTCGTCCTCGCGCTCGGCGACCTCTGGGAGTGAAGTGACGTGAAGAGGCGTCGATCCTCGCTGCTGCGCGGGGCGTCGCTCGCGGGGGCGCTTCTACGGGGTCGCCCCTCTCGGGGCTGCGGGCGCCGAGCCTGCGCCGAGGCGCCACGGTTCGCAGCAGCTGGAGTCTACCCATGACCTTCACCGCTTCGGGCGACGCCTACGACCGCTACATGGGGCGCTACTCCGCGTCGCTCGCGCCCCGGTTCGCCGACTTCGCGGGAGTGGCCGGCGGCCGTCGCGCGCTCGACGTCGGCTGCGGGTCGGGCGCGCTGACGGGCGAGCTCGTGCGGCGGCTCGGCGCCGAGCGCGTCGCGGCCGCGGACCCGTCCCCCCAGCTGCTCGCGGCCTGCCGGGCGCGCCTCCCGGACGTCGACCTGCGTGCGGCGACGGCCGAGCGGCTGCCGTGGCAGGACGCGACGTTCGACGTCGCGCTCGCGCAGCTCGTGCTGAGCTTCGTGGCGGACGGCCCCGCGGCGGCGCGCGAGATGCGCCGAGTCGTCCGCACGGGCGGCGTCGTCGCCGCGTGCATGTGGGCCGCGGACGGCGGGATGGAGATGCTGCGGGTGTTCTGGGACGCGGTGCTCGAGCTCGATCCGGCCGCGCCGGACGAGAGCCGCATGCCGTACCGCACGGTCTCGGAGCTGCGGGCGCTGTGGCAGGAGGCGGGCTTGCGTGAGGTCGAGACCGCGCCGCTCGACGTGAGCGCCGGCTACGAGAGCTTCGACGACTTCTGGAACGCGCTGCTCGGGGGGGTCGGCCCGGCCGGCGCCTATGCCGCCTCGCTCGACGAGCCGCGCCGCGCCGCGCTCGGCGCTGCCTGTCGACGCCGCCTCGGCAGCCCGTGCGCCTCGTTCCGGCTCGCCGCGCGCGCCTGGGCGGTTCGGGGCTTCGTCGCGGACTAGCGCACCGAACAGGTCGAAATCCTGGAGCGTGTCGACGCGGGCCCACACGCTCCCAGGCAATCGTCACGGGCTGACCTCGATGGGGTAGGTCACCGTCGTGCGGCTCGGGGTCGCGGGGAAGGTCAGCCCCTCGAACACGCCCTTCATGCACGCGACGAAGGTGGCCTCGTCGAGGCCCGCGCCGGCGGTCGTGACCTCGACCTCGCGCGGCTTGCCCTGCTCGATGGCGAAGCTCACGGTGAGGCGCCCCTCGGCGCCCGGCGCACGGGCGAGCAGGGCCTCGTAGCAGCGCGCCTGCTCGGGTCGCGCACCCCGCACCGACTCCTGGATCTCGGCCGGGCGCAGGTTCGGCGCGAGCTCGACGGCCACCGGCGCGACCGGCAGCGCCGTCTCCTCTGCGAGCGCCGCCTCGACGTCCGGGATCTGGCCGCGGCGCGGCGCTGCGACGAGCACGAGCGGCGGCGCGCCGCTGCGCTTCTGCGCGGCGTAGACGCCCTCGCCCGCCGCGAGCCGGCGCTCGACCTCCGCGATCGGCAGGGGCAGGAGATCTTCGTAGCGCGCCGGGACGAGGTTGTGCTCGAGGTCCGTGTAGACGACGACGAGCGCCCGGTCCGCCTCGGCCCGGGCGCGCGGGATGCCGAGCCAGCTGCCGGAGCGCGAGGGGTGGATGTCGCTGCGGACGCCTTCGGGACAGAGCGAGCAGCTCTCGCGCCGGAGCTCGGTCGCGGCGCCGATCACGTTGAAGGTGCCGAGCCGCGTCGAGACCTCCTCGGAGCCCCCGAAGAAGAGCGCGTTGAGGTGCAGGGTCGGCCGCGCGTCCTTGCGACCGCCCGGCTCCTCGAGCTCGAGCTGCCGCGCGAGCGCCCGCGCGAACGGCGCCACGGTGCCCGTGTCGCGCGCCCCGTTCGAGCTCGGCGGCGGGCTCTTGCCGGTGAGCAGCTCCGCGAGCAGGCGGTTCGCCTCCTCCTCGGGCTCCCACTGGCGGTCGTTGCCGTGCGCCGCGAGCAGCTCCTCGAGGAGCACGACCGCGGGCTCCTTGTCGCCGAGCGCGGCGTGTGCCGCGGCGAGCGTCAGCTTGGCGAGGTCGGTGTCCGCCTGGCCGAGCGTACCCTTCTGGAGCAGGGCCTCGAGACCGTCGACCGCGGCGCGCGCGTCGCCCCCACGCTCGAGCGTGCGACGGAAGCGCTCGAGCGCGACGGCGTCGGCCGGGGCGCTCTCGGGCTCGCCGGCGAGCGCGGCCTCCTCGGCGCCGCCCGGCGCGGGCGCATCCCCCTGCCGGCAAGCGCCGAGCCCCCCTGCACCGACGAGAACGAGACCCGCGACGAGACCCTGACGAGCGAGCTTGTGTACCTTCATGACTGCCTCCGTTCGCCTTGCAGTGTGCTCATCGCGGCTCACCGTTCGTTCTCTGCCAGGTCATCGTTTCGTCACCGGGCCGGCAGGCGGGCGCGTCAGCCCTCCGGCCGGCGCGAGAAGCGGTAGCCCGCGCCGCGCACCGTCACGAGCAGGCGCGGCGCCTGCGGATCGTCCTCGAGCTTGGCGCGCAGGCGGTTGACGAAGTTGTCGACCGTGCGATCGGTGCCGAAGTAGTCGGCGCCCCACACCCCGTCGAGGATGCGCTGGCGCGACACGAGGCTGCCCTCGTGGCGCAGCAGGAAGCGCAGCAGGCGGAGCTCGAGCGCGGTGCACTCGAGCTCGACGTCACCCCGGCGCATGCGGTGCGCGCCGAAGTCGACGGTCACGGCGCCGATGGTCACGGTCTCCGTCTCGCGGTCCTGCAGGCGCCGGCGCCGCAGCGCCGCCGCGACCCGCGCCAGGAGCTCCGCCACGCCGAAGGGCTTGGTCACGTAGTCGTCGGCGCCGAGCCCGAGCCCGCGCACCTTGTCGCGCTCCTCGCCCTTCGCGGTCAGCATCAGCACGATGAGCTCGGGATCGACGAGCCGGATCTCCTCGAGCACCTCGTAGCCGTTGCGGCCCGGCAGCATGACGTCGAGGAGAACGAGGTCGGGGCGCGGCGCCGCGAGCGCGCGGGCGAGCCCCTCGGTTCCGTCCCGGGCGACCTCGACGCGGTAGCCGGCGGACCGCAGGGCCTTCTGCAGCCCGAGGCGCATCGTCGGATCGTCCTCCACCACCAGCACGAGCTCCTCCGTCATGGTCTCTCCTCGGGCTCGTTCCCGCGGCGCGCCTCGCGCGGGACCGGGATGCGAAGCGCAAAGGCTGCGCCGCGCCCGGGCGCGCTGTCGAGCTCGACCGTGCCGCCGTGGCTCTCGGCCGCGTGGCGCACGAGCGCGAGCCCGATGCCGAAGCCCTCGGTGGCGCGGCTCAGCCGCTCGTCGGCGCGCTCGAAGGGCGCGAAGATGCGCGCCTGATCGCGCTTGCCGATCCCCGGACCGTGGTCGGCGACCTCGAGCCGGAGCTCGCCCCCGGTGCGGCGCAGGCGCACCGTGTAGGGCGTGCCCTCGGGGGCGTACTTGCGCGCGTTCTCGAGCAGGTTGTCGAGCGCGAGCCGGAGGGCCCCGGCGTCGACCGGCGCGGTCGCGGGCCCGAGGTCGCGAAGGACGGGTGCCATGCCCGGATGCCGCTCCTCGAAGGCCTCGACCGCCTCGGCGACCAGTGCCGCGACGTCGGTCGGCACGCGCACGGCCTTCCTGTTCGGCGCGAAGGCGCGCCGCAGCTCGAGCAGTCGCTCGACGGTCGTCGACAGGCGCCGCGCCTCCCGTCCGAGCGCCGCGTGCACCTCGTCGCGCTCGTCGTCGGGGACGCGCCCCTCTTCTAGCAGCTCGGCGAGCATGCGCACCGAGGCGATGGGCGTGCGGAGCTCGTGCGCGACGGTCGCGACGAAGTCCGTGCGGAGCTCGCTCGTGCGCCGCAGCCGGCGGAGGCGCAGCGCGAGGAAGGTGCCGAGGGCGAAGAGGACGGCGAGCGCACCGCCGAAGGCCGCGGCGACGAGCGCACGCCGTTGCCGGGCACGAGCCTCGAGCGCGCCCGTGTGCGCCATCCCGAGGCCGACGGTGAGGTCGGGCGCGATCGTCGCGCGCGCGCGGAGCTCGCCGGCCTCGCTCCCGAACGAGGCGGCGACGTCGTCCGGGAGCTCGAGCGTGCGGGCCCGCAGCGCGGCCTCGAGCGCGCCGCGGTGCACGACGAAGCCGAAGGCGCGCCCGCGGTCCACGACGCGCAGCACGCCGCGCGAGCCCGCCTCGCTCCAGGTGACGAGCCCGCGCGCGTCGGGCCAGCCGCGCGCGCCGGGCTCGGCCGCGCGCCGCGCCTCGGGCGAGCTCCGCGCGTGGCTGGTGCGCGCGAGCGCGTCCGCGACGGCCGCGCGCTCGGCTGCGTCGTCGAGCGCACGCGCGTCCTCTGCGAGGGCGGCGCGCTCGACCGGCGACAAGAGGGCGGCGTGCGTCTCGAGCCAGGCGGCGAGCGCGTCGCTGCCGGGCAAGGCGAGCGCGAACACCGGGAACACCCAGCGCCCGGTGGCATCGCGCGCCTCCCGGCAGCGTGCGGCGAAGTCGGTGGCTGCCGCCGGGAGCTCGCGCCCGAGCGCCAGGCACGCGTCGTAGCCGAGCTGAGCCTGCGCTGGCCCACCCGGCGCCGGCGGCGCGACCGGCGCGGCCGCCAGGCCGAAGGACACGAGCTCCGCGCCCGCCGGGACCGACAGGCGCGTGCCGACGAGCGCGCCGAACGCCGCCTCCGACTCGGGGAGCGCACCCGGCTCGAGCGCCGCGAGCTCGCCCGCCGCCACCTCGAGCCCCGCCGCGACCGCGGCCTCGAGCCGGCTCGCCGTCGTCTCGAGCAGCTGCTGCGCCGCGCGCCGCACGGCCGCGTCCTCGTTGCCGATGGCGCGGAGGCCGAGCACGGTGAGCAGCGCCGCCGGCACGAGCCCGAGCGCCGCGAAGAGCAGCGCGTCCCGGAGTCGCGAGTCGCTCGACAGGGCCATGCCGGGGAGCATGCCCCGCTTTCGTCACGGGCGCGTCACCGCGCGTGGCTCTCCCTGTGCGGGGACGCCGCCATCATCCCGGCCGGCATGCCCGGCACCGGACGCGCCGCGCCGCGCGCCCCTCACCTCGGGCGACTCGACCTCGCCCAACGCACGAACGGCCCCGCCTCGTGGAGCTCGCCCGGGCGTTGCGGCGCGAAGCGCGCGCGCCAGTCGCCGCCGCGCACCCGCCGCTTGCCGCGGACCTGATCGGTCTCGAGCAGGTAGGCCTCGACGTCCGAGCCGTCGGCGAGGCGCACGTGCCGGCGCTGGAACAGGCGGCCGACCTCGCGGCGCACGTCGAGCCCGCGCAGCGTCTCGTAGGGCATCTCCCAGAGCTCGCCCGCGACCTCGCCCTGGCCCTCGGCGACGAGCCCCGCGAAGCCGACGAGCTCGACGAGCGCGTACCCGGGCGCGGTGCGTGCCGGGCCGAGCAGCACGGCGCCGGCGAGCAGCACGTGGTCCGGCTCGCCGGGGAGCTCCGTGCCGTAGACGAAGATCCGGAAGCGTCGCTCGGCGCCTGTCGCGGCCATACCGAACGGCTATCATGGGCGCACCTTGCTGTCGCTCCCGATGGCTCCCCGTTCGCGCGCGCTCGTGGCGCTCGGGCTCGCGCTCGCCGTGCTCGGCTCGGGCTGCGCGCGCACCCTCTACCCCGGCCCCGAGAACGTCACCCCGGAGCGCGACGGGCGCTTCTGGGTGGTCGGCACCGAGGGCTACGCGCGCTACTGGGACGGCGGGCGCTACCACGTGCGCGACTACCCGACCGAAGGCGACCCGGACTGGGCCTACTCACCGAGCTACGGGTCACCGGCCGCGCAGGTGGTGCCGGTCGGCGGCGAGCCCTTCCTCTTCACGCGCGTCGGCGAGGTGCTGCGCTGGGACGGCCGCGGCTGGCAGCGCCGCGCCGTCCGCCTGCCCGGCACGAGCTACGACGGCTCGACCCAGGTCGACGCGGTCGTCGAGCTCGCTTCGGGCGAGCTCGCCCTCCAGATCCACTCCGACACCCTCTACGTCGGCACGCTCGCGGCCTTCGAGCACGACGCCTTCGCGACGGAGAAGACGCCCACCTACTTCCCCTGGCTCGGCCGGCTCGGCGGCGAGCTCTGGGGCCTTGGCTGGGACACGGGCGGCGAGGTGCGCGCGCTCGAGCGTCGCACCGCGCCCGGGAGCTGGGAGCTCGTCCTGCGGCTCGGTCGGGACAAGGAGCTCGGCGAGCCGCTGTGCTCGATGCGCGACGGCGCGGGCCGGCCCTTCGTCGTCACCGAGCGGGCCATCGTGGCGTCGGCGCCGAGCACGGGCGAGGCGTCCCCGCTCACCTCGGTGCTGCCCGTCCTGCCGCCCGTGGCCGCAGGGGCTCGGGTCGCGCGCCCGCTGCCGGCCGACGGCGCCGCCCCCTACGTCGCGCGCTGCTACCCCGCGAACGAGGGGGCGCGGGCGCTGCTGCTGCTCGGCGCGACCGGCCCCGGGCGCGACGCCAACGTGCTCGAGCTCCGCGACGGAGGCCTCGTGCCCTGGCACTGCGCGCAGCTGTCGGGCTACGAGGCCGTCGGCGCGTTCCCCGGCGAGCGCGGCTGGACCGTCGTGACGCGCGAGCTCGAGCGCGTCGCGGTGCCCGGGCCCGCTTGCCGACCCGCCAAGGGGCCGCTCGTGCAGGCGCGCTGAGCCAACCTCATTGCGGATACGCCGGGTGCTTCTCGATGAGCGCCGTGATCTCCACGAGCTCGGGGTCGGTCCCGTTCGGATCCGCCGCGGTCGCGGCCTCGTGCGCGGCGACGAGATCGGCTGCGAGCCCGGTCTTCAGCGCCTCGGCGTACGCGACGATGGCCTTGCCCTTGTGCAACGCCTCCTTCGGTCCGGCGAGCAGCTCGTCGATCGTCCAGGTGATCGAGGTCGAGGAGGCCTGGTAGGTGAGGGGCTGCAACCAGCTCACCTTCACCGTCACCGTGTCGGCGGGGTCGAGGAGCGCCGGGTTGCAGGCGGCGAGCGTCTGGTGGAACACCATGGCGTCGCTCGGCGCCAGGTGCTGCGGCTCGACCTCTTCGGGATTCGTCGAGGCCTGCTCGCCCGAGAACTTCTCGAGCGACAGGTACCACGGCACGGTGAGCTCGACCTCGACGGCGCGCGCGGCGATCTCCATGGTCTCGTCGAAGCGGTCGACGAAGAGCCGCTCGGCCTCGGCCACGTCGTCGACGTACACGTACGCGCCCCGGCCGCGGTCGGTGACCGTGTCCATGAGGAGGTCGTTGTAGCCGGTGGCCGGCCCGGTCCCCACGCCGACGAGGTAGATGCCCTCCTTGTCGCCGTCCTTCGAGTTGTTCGCGATGAGCGTCTCGTCGGTGATGCCGGTGTTCGCGCCGCCGTCGCTCACGAGGATGAGCCGGTTCAGGCGCGTCAGTCCGTAGTACTGGTTTGCGAGCTCGTAGCCCCTCACGAGGCCGGCGTGGAGGTCGGTCGAGCCGTTGGCGGCGAGCCCGTTGGCAGCCGCAACCACGGTCGCGTCGTTCGGCCCGGTCGCCACGTGCCCCGCGAGCACGGTCGACTGCTGGTCGCTCCAGGTGACCATGCTGACGATGTCGCCCGCGGCCAGGCTCTTGGCCACGGCCTTCACGACGGCCCGCTCGCGCTCGATGCTGTTGCCGCCCATCGAGCCCGAGGTGTCGAGCACGAAGGTGATGGTCATGGGGCGGCGCGGGTGCAGGGCGTCGTACGAGCGCACGGCGAGTTGGAGGTCGAGCTTGCCCGGGTCCGCGCCGAGCTCGCCCTCGGTGTAGAGCGCGACCTGGTTCTGCGGCGCCGCCGGGAAGGCGATGCGGTAGTAGTTCAGGAACTCGTAGGTGCGGATCCGGAGGAAGTCGGACGGAGCCATATGGAGGTCGAGCACCTCGCGCGCGTGGGTGGGCGACGCCATCGAGTTCGAGTCGTCGGCCGAGAGGTAGAGGACGAGCGGCTGCGACGAGTCGAGGCCCGCGCATGCGTCCTCGCCGCCCTGGCCACCGAGCCCGCCCTGGCCACCGACGCCACCCTGGCCGCCGACGCCGAGCGCGCCGCCCGCGCCCCCGAAGCTCGCGCTCGCGCCCGCGCCGCCGGCGCCCGTCCACGTGCCCGTCGTCGTCGTCGAGGTCGTCGACCACGTCGTGGTCGTGTTCCCCGAGGCGGCCGCGCCCGCGACGTCGCTCCTCGACATGGTCTCATCGAGCGAGCAGGCGCCGAGCCCGACGCCGACGACGAGCACGCCCAGGGAGCCGATCGTGAGGGAACTGGTTCCAGCGAATCGCATGTCCAACCTCCAGGGAAACCCGAAGGTCGAATTGCAAGCGCAATGCCGACGCCCGCTTGACCAGGATCCGCGTACTTGTCGGTCGGCGGTAGGACTCGTGGCACGTTCTGGCTCAGCTGCCGACACCCTCCAGTGTGCGGTCGGGGTGGGTCCGCTCGCGCTTGCCTTACGCAAGGGCACGCGAGGCTCGCCCGCGAGAGCGCCCTGGCTCCACGAATCCCCTGATTTCGGCGGCAGATATTCCCGGTACGGCGGCGCCGACTCCCGGCTGTGGTTATGGTGTGCGGCACGCGCGCTACCTCGCGTGAGGCGGTGGCATGCACGAACCTTGGATCGCTCGTCGGCGTGGAGGTCGAGGAGAACCCGAGCCTCGCCCCATCGGCGCGGCGCTCGCTGTCTCCGGCCACCGCAACGCCGCTGCGGTCGGAGCGCACGAGAGGCGCCCGAGAGCGGGCGCCCTCGACCCCCGGAAAAGAGCCCCGCCGAGGCGAGACCCCCCTATAATGAGCTGTTAACCCTTGTCCAAGAAGACGGGTGGAACCATGAAGCGGCACTTCCTGTACGCGTTCGCGCTCACGGCCTCGGCCGCCCTGGCTCAGGCGGGCTGCACGAGTGGTGAAGAGACGGGAACCGGTGGCGGGGCCGGCACCACGTCGAGCACGGGCAGCGGGGCTCAAGGCGGAGCGGGAGGCGTCGGGGGTCAGGGCGGCGCAGCCGCGCAGGGTGGTACGGCGGGCTCTGCGGCGCAGGGTGGTACGGCGGGCTCTGCGGCGCAGGGCGGCGCGGCGGGCGGCGTCCAGGGGGGCAACGGTGGCACGGCCGGTGCGATCCAGGGCGGCAACGGCGGCACGGCGGGCTCGCAGCAGGGTGGCTCCGCGGGTGCCGGTGCGGGCGGCGCGGGCGCTGCGGCGGGCAGCGGCGGCGTGGCGCAGGGTGGCAACGGCGGCTCGGGCGGAGGCCCCGCTTGCCAGGACGCCACGCAGTGCGACGACTCCGTCGCGTGCACGCTCGACGAGTGCGTCGGCGGCGCCTGCCAGCACACGCCCCAGAACGTCGCGTGCGACGACAGCGTCGCGTGCACGGTCGACGAGTGCGTCGCAGGTGGCTGTCAACACACGCCCGACAACCCCTTCTGCGACGACGGGCTCTACTGCACCGTCGAGGCCTGCGCGCCGCTGCTCGGCGACCCGCAGACCGGCTGCTACACGCAGCCGCGGCCCTGCGACGACCAGATCCTCTGCACCGACGACGGCTGCGACGAGGCGAACGACGTGTGCGGTCACGCCGAGAACGACGGGCTCTGTGACGACACGGTGTTCTGCACCGGTGTCGAGCTTTGCGCGCCCGGCGCCCCGGGGGCGGACGCACTCACGGGCTGCGTGCCCGGCGTGGCGCCTCCGTGCGGCGACGCCTTCGCGTGCACGCAGGACTTCTGCGACGTCGGGACCGACGCGTGCGCGCACAACGAGAACGACGGGCTGTGCACGAACGGGCAGTTCTGCGACGGCGCGGAGGCGTGCTCGCCCGCCGACCCGAACGCCGACGGCGCGGGCTGCGTCGGGGGCGTGCCGCCGAACTGCAGCGACGGCATCGCCTGCACGAACGACGGGTGCGACGACGCGAACGACGTGTGCACCCACACCGCAGAGAGCTCGCTCTGCGACGACGCCGCCTGGTGCAACGGCGCCGAGACGTGTCAGCTCGGGCTCGGCTGCGTCGCGGGCGTCGCGCCGAACTGCAACGACGGCCTCGGCTGCACGGCCGACGGGTGCGACGAAGCGAACGACGCCTGCTCCCACGGTGAGCAGGATGCGCTCTGCGGCGACGGCCTCAACTGCAACGGCGCCGAGACCTGCGACGGCCTCAACGGTCTGGCGCCGACCGGCTGCGTCGCGGGCAGTCCCTTCGCGTGCCTCGACGACAACATCGCTTGCACGGTCGAGTCGTGCGCCGAGGGCTCGCCGCCGAGCTGCCTCCACACGGCGGACCACCTGCTCTGCCCGCCGGGCCAGTTCTGCATCCCGCTCCAGGGCGGCTGCATGTCGGCGCAGCCGTGCAACGACAGCAGCGAGTGCGACGACAACGACGACTGCAACGGCGTCGAGACCTGCGTCGCCGGCGGGTGCGTCCTCGGAACGCCGGTCACCTGCGACGACGGCATCGGCTGCACCGCGGACCTGTGCGATCCGAACGGCGGCACCTGCATCTTCAACCCGCTCGACAACTTCTGCGACGACGGGCTCATCTGCAACGGGACCGAGACCTGCGCCGCCGGCGTGGGCTGCGTGTCGACGCCGCCCATCACCTGCGCCGACGCCTACAGCTGCACCGTCGACAGCTGCACCGAGCCCTCCGGCATCTGCACCCACGCGGCCAACGACGCGGCGTGCGACGACACCGTCTTCTGCAACGGCGCCGAGCTGTGCGATCCGGCGAACGGTGCGCCCCTCACGGGCTGTCGCGCCGGGTCGCCGCCGACCTGCGTCGACGGCATCGCCTGCACGACCGATTCCTGCGACCCCGTGTCGGACACGTGCCGGTTCGTGCCGAACAGCGGGCTATGCGCGTGCGGCCAGACCTGCGACCCGCAGCTCGGCTGCGGCAGCTACTGCAACATCGCGCAGTGCGGCGGCAAGGTCTACCAGTGCGGCAACTGCGCCGACGACGACGGCGACTGCCGCATCGACGACGCCGACTCGATGTGCACGAGCCCGTGCGACAACCACGAGGCGAGCTTCGGCCTCTTGATCCCGGGCGGCAACAGCGCGCCCTGCAAGGCCGACTGCTACTACGACGGCGACACCGGTAGCGGCAACGACGACTGCTACTGGAGCCACAAGTGCGATCCGTTCGAGCAGCAGAACCCGCCGCCGCCGGCGCCGCCGGGCACCCCGCCGTTCAGCCCGGAGGAGGGCTGCGACTACGATCCGGGCGCCAGCATCCCGGGTTACCCGGGCACCTGTGCCGAGGCCCAGGCGACGCAGTCGCAGACGTGCCACGACATCTGCGGGCCCATCACGCCGAACGGCTGCGACTGCTTCGGCTGCTGCGTGCTCCCCGGCGCCAGCTACGCCGTGTGGCTCGGCTCGGTCGACGGCTCCACACCGAGCTGCACGGTGGCCGATCTCGGCGACCCGACCAAGTGCAAGCCCTGCACCCAGGTGCAGGCCTGCGCGAACACCTGCGAGCACTGCGAGATCTGCGTGGGCAAGCCGA
>JADLAB010000240.1 GCA_020848455.1 Polyangiaceae bacterium | reverse complement strand
CGTGCGCACGCTGCTCGGCCGCCCCATGCCGTGCGTCGGCCGGCAGCGCGAGCTGTCGATCCTCGAGGCGACCGCGACCGAGTGCCGCGACGAGTCGGTGGCGCGGGCGATGCTCGTGACGGGCGAGGCGGGCGTCGGCAAGTCGCGCCTGCGCTTCGAGCTCGCCGCGCGGCTCTTGCGTCGCCAGGAGGGCTGGGAGGTCTGGCTCTGTCGCCAGAGCCCGCTCTCGGCGCACGCGCCCTTCGGCATGCTCGCGCCCGCCCTCCGCCGGGCCGCCGGCATCCGCGACGGCGAGCCCGTGGCCCTGCGCTCGCAGAAGCTCCGCGCGCGCGTGCAGCGCCACGTGCCGCCGGCGAGCGTCGCCCGGACCTGCGAGTTCCTGGGCGAGCTCGCGGGTATCCCGGCCGAAGGCCCCGAGAGCCCCGAGCTCGAGGCGGCGCGGCGCGATCCGCTGCTCATGGGCGACCAGATCCGGCGCGCCTTCGTCGAGCTCTCTGCCGCCGAGGCCGCCGCCCACCCGCTGCTCATCGCCGTCGACGATCTGCAGTGGGGCGACGCGCCGAGCCTCGAGCTGTGCGACACCGTGCTGCGCGTGCACCCCGAGCTGCCGATCTTCGTGGTCGCCCTCGGCCGGCCCGAGGTGCACGCCGTCTTTCCGCGTCTGTGGGACCAGCGCGGCGTGCAGGAGCTGCGCCTCGGCGGGCTCACGCGCCGCGCGGCCGAGGAGCTCGTGCGCCAGGCCCTCGGCGACCGGGTGGACGCGGCAGGGGTCGCCGCGATCGTCGAGCGCTCGGGCGGCAACGCCTTCTTCCTCGAGGAGCTCGTGCGCGTCGCGGCCGAGGGGCGCGTGGGCGCCCTGCCCGAGACCGTGCTCGCGATGGTGCAGGCACGCCTCGAGGCGCTCGATCCGGAGGCGCGGCGCGTGCTCCGTGCCGCGAGCGTGTACGGCGCGGCCTTCTGGCACGGCGGCGTCGGGGCGCTGCTCGGTCGCGCCGCGGAGCGCCCGGCCGCCCTCGAGCGCGCGCTCGAGCTCCTGTGCGAGCGGGAGCTCGTGTACCACCGCGCCGACTGCCGCTTCCCGCGGGAGCACGAGTACGCGTTCCGGAGTCTCACGGTGCGCGAGGCCGCGTACGCGCTGCTCACGCCCGAGGATCAGCGCCTCGGGCATCGGCTGGCGGGCGCCTGGCTCGAGCGCGCCGGGGAGAGCGATCCCTCGACCCTCGCCGAGCACTTCGCGCGGGGCGGCGAGGCCGCGCGGGCGGCCGTCGCGCTCGGCCGAGCGGCCGCCCAGGCGCTCGAGGCCCACGACTTCGAGGCCGCCATCGCGCGCGCCCGGCGCGGCCTCGAGCTCGGCGCGGTGGGGGAGCTCGCGGCCGAGCTCGGCCTGTGCGCCGCCGAGGGAGCGCGCTGGCTCGGGCGCTTCGCCGAGGGGGTCGAGCACGCGCTCCGCGCCGCCGAGCACGCCACGCCCGGCACGGCGGCGTGGTACCGCGCCGCCGAGGAGCTCCTGACGGCCCACCTCAGGCTCGGGCGCTTCGCGAGCGCGCCGCTCTGGGCCGAGCGCCTGCTCACCGAGCCGCACGCCGAGGGCGCGGCGAGCGCGCGCGTCTCGGCCATGTGCCAGGCGGCGCGCGTGCTGTTCCAGTCCGGGGACTACCGCGGGGCCGGCGCGCTCACCACGGGCTGCGAGCGGCTGCTCGCGAGCGCGACCGACCTCACGCCGCGCGCCCGGGCCGAGGTGCATCGCTTGCACGGCGCGCGGGCCCGGCACGCGGGCGACGTGGCGGGCGACTTCGAGGGCTACCGCGCCGCGCTCGAGCACGGCGAGGCGGGCGACGAGCGCGAGGCCTGCAACGCGCGCGTCAGCCTCGGCTTCGCGTACGTGGAGCTCGGCGCCTACCCGGAGGCGCGGGCCACGCTCGAGCAGGCGCTCGTGGCCGCGCGCGCCATGGGCCTCGACGCCGTCGTGACCCGGGCGCGGCAGAACCTCGCGCTCGTCGCGGCCGCCGAGGGCGATCTCGGGGGCGCGACGGCGCTCGCACTCGCGGTGCTCGCCGAGACCCAGAGTCACGGCGACCGGCAGCTCGAGGCCTGGACGCGCATCTACCTCGGTCGCTTCGCGGCGCAGGCGGGTGACCACGCCGAGGCGGCAAGCCAGGCGCGGCGCGCCTTCGCGCTGCTCGATCCGAACGCTCCCGCGCGCGTGGGCGCGCTCGCCGTGCTGGCGCGCGCCGCGCTCGGCCTCGGCCACCTGGTGCGCGCCGAGAGCGCCGCCCGGGCGGCCATGCGCCTGCTCGCGAGCTTCGAGGGCATCGAGGAGCTCGAGGCGCTCGTGCGCCTCGCCTATGTCGAGGTCATGAGCGCCGTGGGCGACGACGCCGAGGCGGCCGCGGCGCTCGAGGCCGCACGCGTGCGGTTGCGCGCGACGGCGTCGCGCCTCTGCGACCCGCACCTGCGCCGCAGCTTTCTCGAGCGGGTGCCCGAGAACCGCGCCCTCTTCACGCGCGAGCTGCCGTGCCCGAGCTGCAGCGATTGCATCGCCCTGCGAGCGAACGGAACGTGAGCACCATGCCGGAGCGCGACGATCCCGACACGGCGGACGTGCTCGCCGTCGCCGAGGGCGATCGCGAGGCGCTCGGTCGCCTGTACGACCGCCACGGTCCCGTGCTCCTCGCCGTCGCGGCCCACATCCTGCGCGACCGGCGCGAGGCCGAAGATCTGCTCCACGACGTCTTCGTCACCGTGTGGCAGCGCGCGGGCGACTACGACCCCGCGCGCGGCACGGTCGCCGTGTGGCTGCAGCTGCGCGTGCGCTCCCGTGCGCTCGATCGCGTGCGCTCGGCGCGCATCGCGCGGTCCGTGCCGCTCGACGCGCTGTCGGTGGCCGAGCCGCGCGCCGCGGAGTCGCAGGAGCGCGCGGGCGACGAGCGCGTGCTGCGCGACGCGCTCGCGCGCCTGCCGGGCGAGCAGCGCACGGTGCTCGAGCTCGGCTACTTCGAGGGCCTCTCCTCGGCGCAGATCGCCGCCCGGGTGGGCGTACCGCTCGGCACGGTGAAGAGCCGCGTCGCGGCTGCGATTGCCCGGCTGCGCACGCAGCTCGGCGCACACGAGGGAGGTGCACCGTGACCGACCCACGCGACGACGAGCTCGACGACTTCCTGCGGGAGACCATGGAGGCAGGCATGCAACCGAACGAACTCGGCGCCATCGCGGCGTCCTTGCCGCCGCTTTCGCCATCGCGGGGGCTGCGCGGTCGCCTGATGCAGTCGACGGCGAGCGGCCGGCTCGCGCGCTTCGCGGTGCGCGTCGCGGCGCTGCTCGATCTCGGCGCCGCCGAGGCGGCGGCCCTGCTCGACGCCGTGGACCGGCCCTCGAGCTGGGGGCCGGGCCCGGGGCCGGGCATCGCGCTCTTTCACGTCGCGGGCGGGCCCGCGGTGCGCGGCGCCATCGCCGGCTTCGTGCGCATCGAGCGCGGCCAGGCCTTCCCGAGCCACCGCCACCTCGGGCCCGAAGCGGTGCTCGTCGTGCAGGGCGCCTTCCGCGACGAGGCGAGCGGCGCGGTCGTGCGCGCTGGCGACGTGGCGCGCATGCCGGCCGGCAGCGAGCACGCCTTGGCGGTCGTCCCCGGTCCGGCGCTCGTCTACCTCGCGGTCGTCGCCGACGGCGTCGACATCGGCGGGCTCGTCCTGCGGCCGGACGACGGGCGACTGTGATCGGCCCGGCCGTGCCGGTCCCACGCTCTCAGTACGGCTGCGCGGTCGGCCGCACCAGAAGGTCGTGGACCTCGACGTGCGGCGGCCGCGACAGCGCGAAGACCACGAGGTCGGCGACGTCGTCCGGCTGCATCACCGGGAAGCGCCCGTAGGTCCTCTGCGCCGCCTCCTCGCTCTGGTGGTAGT
>JADLAB010000239.1 GCA_020848455.1 Polyangiaceae bacterium | reverse complement strand
TGGTGCTTGAGGTCGTGGTGCTCGAGGTGGTGGTCTGGGTGGCGTCTCCGTCGTCCTTGCTGCAGGCCGAGCCGGCACCGACGACGACCAGAAGCGTGATCGAGGAAAGGCTGAAGAAGGAGCTCGTACGCATCGCACCATCGTCGGAGGATCGATGATGAATGTCAATATCGCACATGACGGCTGGTAACTGCCATGTCCGGCGTCCGCGCGGGGGGCGCGCCGTCCGGGTAGAGTGGGGCCATGGTCGGTCGGCGCTCGTGCCAAGTCCTCTTCCCGTCGTCGCTGTCGCTGCTCGCCTTGGTCGCCTGCGCGCCGGCCGGCCCCGCGCCGGTCGCTCCGCCGCCGACCGCTGCCTCCGCCTCGCCGCCGGTCTCCGCCTCGGCTAACGCTCCCGACGTGCCGCCCGGCTCCTTCGAGGACGATCTCGCGTTCCTGCGCGCGCACGGGGAGGTCCTCGTGCTCGAGGCGCCGGGGGGCGGACGCGTGGCCCTCTCGGCCGCGTACCAGGGGCGCGTCATGACGAGCACGGCGGAGGCCGGTGGCGCGAGCTACGGTTTCGTGAACCGCGCGTTCATCGAGGCCGGCAAGACCGGCACGCAGTTCGACAACTACGGCGGCGAGGACCGCTTCTGGCTCGGCCCCGAGGCCGGCCCCTTCGGCCTGTACTTCGCGCCCGGCAAGCCCTTCGCGTTCGCCGAGTGGCGCACGCCGGACGCCTTCCAGGCGGGCGCCTGGACGGTGAAGGACCGGGACGCGCGCCACGTGGTCTTCACGCGCTCCTTCGAGGTCACGAACTACGCGGGCACCGTCCTGTCGATGGACGTCGAGCGGACCGTGCGGCTGCTCGACGCCGACGCCGTCGCGCGCCACCTCGGCGTCGCACCCGGCGACGGCGCGCGCTTCGTCGCGTTCGAGACCGAGAACCGCATCACCAACACGGGCAAGGTGGCGTGGACCAAGAAGGGCGGCCTGCCGAGCGTGTGGATCCTCGCGATGTACGACCCGTCGCCCGACACCTTCGTGGTCGTGCCCTTCGACGCCAGGGCGAAGGGCGAGGTCGTCAACGACCGCTACTTCGGCAAGGTCCCGGCCGATCGGCTGCAGGTGAACGAGAACGAGGGCTACCTGCTCTTCCGCTGTGACGGCGAGCATCGGAGCAAGATCGGCCTGGGGCCGGCGCGCGCGCGCGCCCTGCTCGGCAGCTACAGCGCCTCGGCACGCCTGCTGACGATCGTCCACTACGACAAGCCCGCCGGGGCCACCGACTACGTGAACAGCATGTGGGAGACCCAGAAGGAGCCGTTCGGCGGCGACGTCGTCAACAGCTACAACGACGGCCCGACCGAGCCGGGCAAGCCCTCGCTCGGGGGCTTCTACGAGATCGAGACGAGCTCGCCCGCGGCCGCTCTCGCGCCCGGTGGCTCGCTCGTGCACACCCACCGTACCTTCCACTTCGTCGGCGCCCCGAGCGCGCTCGATCCCATCGCCAAGCGGACCCTCGGCCTCGACACGGCGACCCTCGCGCGCGGCATCGCGGCGCGACCCTGAGCACCGCGCACCCACCGGCCGGAGTCTCGGAGCTCCAGGGTAGGGAGATGTCCGCGGCACACGGATCCCTTGCGCTATCGGCTCGATCCCAGCGAACATAGATGTGGCCGCCTCTGCGCCCTGGAGTGTGTATGGCCCTTCGAAAGCTCTCGTTCGCGTCGCTGATCCTCGCCTTGTCGTCCGCCCTCGCGTGCGGCGGAGGCGAGCAGAACGAGCCCGGCCCGAGCACGGGCGGCGTCGCTCCGACGGGAGGCAGCGGCGGCAGCGGCGGCGCCACGGGCGGAGCCCCGACCGGTGGCAGCGGCGGGGTCGGCGGCTCGCCGTGCGATCCCGGCGCGACGGAGCTCTGCGACGGCATCGACAACAACTGCAACGAGCAGACGGACGAGGGCTGCCTGTGCGTCGATGGGCAGACGCAGCCCTGCTACACGGGCGATCCGGCGCTCGTCGGCGTGGGCGCCTGCGCGGAGGGCACCCAGACCTGCGATCTGCAGGGCGTGTGGGGCCTCTGCGAGGGCGAGGTCCTGCCCGCCGCCGAGAGCTGCAACGGCGCCGACGACAACTGCAACCTCGAGACCGACGAGGGGCTCGGCACCGTGACGTGCGGCCTCGGCCTCTGCCAGGCCACCGTCGAGGCGTGCACCAACGGCCAGCCGAACCCCTGCTTCCCCGGCACGCCGGGCACCGAGCTCTGCAACGGCTCGGACGACGACTGCGACGGCACGGTCGACAACGGCTGCCCCTGCACCGACGGGCAGACGCAGCCCTGCTACTCGGGCAACCCGGCGACGCTCAACATCGGGGTGTGCAAGGCCGGCCTCCAGACCTGCGACCAGTTCGGCGTCTGGGGCGGGTGCTTCGGCGAGATCACGCCGCTCTCCGAGACCTGCGACGGGCTCGACAACGACTGCGACAACGCGGTCGATCAAGGCAACCCAGGGGGCGGGGGAGCGTGCCAGACGGGGCTGCTCGGGGCCTGCTCGCCCGGGACGCGGGCCTGCGAGAACGGCGCGCTCGCGTGCGTGCAGACCGTGCAGTCGAGCGCGGAGGTGTGCGACCCCATCGACAACGACTGCGACGGGCAGACGAACGAGGGCGATCCGGGCGGCGGCGCGGCGTGCAACACCGGCCTGCTAGGGCTCTGCGCCATCGGCACGACCCACTGCCAGAGCAACCAGCTCGCCTGCGTGCAGAACCAGGCGTCGGCGCCCGAGACCTGCGACGGGCAGGACAACGACTGCGACGGTCTCGCGGACGAGGGCAACCCGGGCGGTGGCACCGCCTGCCAGACGGGCCAGCAGGGACTGTGCGCTGCGGGCACGACACAGTGCCAGCTCGGCGCGCTCTCGTGCGTGCAGAACGTGAGCCCGTCGGCGGAGGTTTGCGACAACGTCGACAACGACTGCGACGGCCTCACGGACGAGGGCAACCCGGGCGGCGGCGGCGTGTGCCCGACCGGCCTCGCGGGCGTGTGCGCGGCCGGCACCACCCAGTGCCAGAACGGCACCGTGAGCTGCGTGCAGAACGTGCCGTCGTCGCCGGAGGTCTGCGACAACCTCGACAACGACTGCGACGGCTCGAGCGACGAGAACAACCCCGGCGGCGGCGTCGCGTGCAACACGGGCCTGGTCGGCGTGTGCGCGACCGGCACGCGCACCTGCCAGAACGGCGCGCTCACCTGCGTGCAGAACGTGCAATCGTCGACCGAGGTCTGCGACACGCTCGACAACGACTGCGACGGCTCGGCCGACGAGGGCAATCCCGGCGGCGGCACCGCGTGCAGCACCGGTCTACAGGGCGTGTGCGCGGCCGGCACGCGCCAGTGCCAGAGCGGTACGCTCAACTGCGTGCAGAACACGGCGTCGTCGTCCGAGTCCTGCGACAACCTCGACAACGACTGCGACGGCTCGACCGACGAGGGCAATCCCGGCGGCGGCGCGTCGTGTGCGACCGGCCTTCTGGGCGTGTGCGCTTCGGGCACGCGCACCTGCCAGGCCGGCGCGCTCGCCTGCGTGCAGAACGTGTCGTCGTCGTCCGAGGCCTGCGACAACCTCGACAACGACTGCGACGGCTCGGTGGACGAGGGCAATCCCGGCGGCGGCGCCGCGTGCGGCACCGGGCTGCTCGGCGTGTGCAATGCGGGCACGCTGACCTGTCAGGCCGGCGCGATCTCGTGCGTGCAGAACGTGTCGGCGACGATCGAGGTCTGTGACAACCTCGACAACAACTGCAACGGCTCGGTGGACGAGGGCGATCCGGGCGGCGGCGCGAACTGCGACACGGGCCTCCAGGGCGTCTGCGGGCCGGGCCGCCTCCACTGCGTCGCGGGGACGGTGAGCTGCGTGCAGAACGTGGCGTCGTCCAGCGAGGCGTGCGACGGCGTCGACAACGACTGCGACGGCTCGACCGACGAGGGCAACCCGGGCGGCGGCGTGGCGTGCTCGACGGGCCTGCTCGGTGTCTGCGGCGCCGGCACGCGCCAGTGCCAGAGCGGCGTGCTCGACTGCGTGCAGAACGTCGCCTCCGGCTCCGAGCAGTGCAACGACGGCCTCGACAACGACTGCGACGGCTCCACCGACGAGGGCTGCGCGAGCTGCGGGCCCGGCACGGCCGATTGCGACAGCAACCCCGTCAACGGCTGCGAGGTCACGCTCGCCACCAATCACGACCACTGCGGCTCCTGCCCCAACGCCTGCGGCGCCGGCCAGTACTGCAACGCGGGCGTGTGCGCCAACTGCGGCGCCGGCCTGCGAGACTGCGACCAGAACGGCGGCAACGGGTGCGAGATCGACACCACCTCGAACCCGTCGAACTGCGGCGGATGCGGCACCACTTGCGGCAGCGACGGGACCTGCGGCTGCTCGGCCAGCGTGTGCTCGGGCGGCACCGTCTACTTCTCGGAGGACTTCTCCGACAACAGTCGCGCCTGGACGCTCGGCACCGAGTGGGCGATCGGCTCGGCGACGAGCTCGAGCTGTCAACAGCAGGGCTCCGCGGACCCCGCGGCCGACCACTCCGCGTCGTCCGACAACGGGGTCGCGGGCGGCGTCATCGGCGGCTGCTACGCCATCACGCCGGACCACGCCGCCTACTACCTGACGAGCCCCGTCATCAATCTCTCGGGCGCCGCGGGCGCCGTGAAGCTGTCGTTCTGGCGCTTCCTCAACACCGACGACAGCATCTACACGACGACGACCGTCGAGGTGTGGAATGGCACCGCCTGGGTCGTCCTGTGGACCAATCCGTCGAGCACGAACCCGATGGACTTCAGCCCGGACACCATCGACGCCGTCTGGACGCGTCAGGAGCTCGACGTCACGAGCTACAAGAACGCGGCCTTCCAGGTGCGCTTCGGCCACGCGATCTCCCACACCAACTACCTCCCGTGGGTCATGAGCGGGTGGAACGTCGACGACGTCACCCTCGCGTCCGGCACGTGCAATTGAAGGCGTCGCGAGCGAGGCTCGCGCTCGCCCTCGCCGGCGCGCTCGCGGTGGCGTGCTCGTCCTCGCCGCGCCCGGGTGGCGGCACCGGGAGCGCGAGCGGCGTCGTGGGGGCGAGCCCGGCGACCGCGGCCTCGACCGCGGCGGTGTCGACGGGGAGCGCGAGCGCCGGGCCGTCCTCGGCCGGCGTGGCGGCCTCGGCGAGCCCCTCGGTCGCCTCGCGCCCGCCCGAGCTCGCCTTCGCGGCATCGCCCGACGACGTCGTCGACGCGATGCTCGCGCTCGCGAACGTGAGGCGCGAGGACGTCGTGTTCGACCTCGGCTGCGGCGACGGCCGGATCCTCGTCGCCGCGGCCAAGCGCGGCGCGCACGCGGTCGGCTTCGACGTCGATCCGGCGCGCGTCGCCGAGGCGCGCGAGGCGGCGCGCCGCGCGGGGGTGGCCGAGCTCGTACGGGTCGAGGAGGCCGACATGTTCACGGTGGATCTGTCGCCGGCCACCGTCGTCACGCTGTATCTGTCGCCCGAGTACAACCAGCGCCTCCTGCCGCAGCTCGCCAAGCTGCGCTTCGGCGCGCGCGTCGTGTCCAACGACTTCGAGATCCCGGGCGTGCCGGCGCGCCAGACCCTCTCCGTCGTGCCGCGCGTGCCGGCGCCGGGCGTGCGCCGGCGCACGGAGGCCTATCGCGTGCACCTCTGGCGCGCGCCACTGCCGGATCCGGTTCCGGCGCCTCCTCCGTAAGCGACCAGAACGAGACAACGAGACACGGAATCACGGGGAGCTGCACGGAGCCGGAGGGTTCAGAGGGTGATCTCTCCGCATTCTTGCGCCCGGGTCAGCCCGAGCCGCAGTACGCGACGCAGCGACTGCGGGCGGGATCCACCTGGCGATTGCAGTTGCCGAGGCACGAGTCGGTGGCGGCACACGCCTCGCCGGCCTGCTGCTTCGGCGTGCACTTCGGGGGCTTGCCGCCGCAGTAGTGGCCCGAGGCGCAGTCCTCGGTGCCCTCGCACGCCGCGCCCGCCTCGAGCGGATGGCCCGGGGCGCACGTGCCGCCGCGACAGCGCAGCTCCGGCGCGCAGGCCTCGCTCGTGGCGCACTTGCCGCCGGCCGCGGCACCGGCGGCGCACTTGCCCGCGACGCAGCGCAGGGCGGGCTCGCAGCTCGAGCGCGCGAACGGGCTGCCGTCCTCCTTCACCACGGTGCACGCGTCGCCCGCGGCGCCCGGGGTCGCGCAGCGCGCCCCGACGCACACGAGCCCGGGCGCGCACTCCATCGTGCGCGCGCACTCGGCGCCGCGCGGCACCTCGCCCACCGCCACCGCGCGGCACGCCGGGACGCGCTCGCCGAGGTGGCGCAGCGTGCGTCGCTCGGGCAGCGACGGCGAGGCCTTCGGGATCTCGGCGAGGCACGCGGCCGCGGCGGCGCGGTCGAAGTGCACGCGCCGCGCGTCGCGCGCCTCCCGCAGCAGGGTCGCGCAGTAGCCGATCTTGTTGCCCTCGAGGACGGCGTCGTCGCCCTGGCAGGGGCGCCCGACGCCCATGGCCTTCTCGCAGAAGCCGTCGATGTCGAAGACCGGCTCGGGCTGCGCGGAGCTCGACGGTGCAGCGGCGCCGGGCCCGCCGCCGGTGCCCGAACCGGTCGCGTCGCCGCAGGCGGGGCCGAAGCCTAGCGCGCCGAGGAGCGCGAGCGTGGTCGCCCCGAGTCGCCGCAGCCGGACGCGAGTGCTCATGGCTGCGCATGCTGTCACGGCCACGGCACGACATGAAGCCGTGGCCGGAGCAGACTGCGATACAATGCGCGCCGTGCGGACGAACGGCGCGACCGGGCGTGGCGGGTGGCTCCGAGCCGGTGTGCTGCTCGGGGCGCTCGGCGTGGGCTGCGGGCCCGCGGCGCCGCCGGCCGAGCCCGCGCGCGGCGCGGCCGAGCCCGAGGTGAACGACGTCCCGCGCGGCCCCGCGCCGTGCCAGGCCTACTGCGACCGCTCGGACGGCTGTCGGCGCGAGGCCGGGAGCGAGCCCGACCCGGGCTGCCCCGCGAGCTGCCGCACGGTCCCGGCGCCGCCGATCGCAGGGCTGCGCGGCGACTACCTCTGGGGGGTGGCGCGCTGCCTCGATCTGCTCGACTGCGCGGGCATCGCCCAGATGGCGGGGGCGGTCGGCGGGTGCCAGACGCTGGCGCGCCACGATCTGCCGCCGAGCCCGGCCGTGCGCCACTTCTGCGCCGCCGCCACGCGCCGTGGCGCGCGCTGCGGGCAGGACCCGGATCAGGGCGACTGCCTCGAGCGCTACCGCGTGTTCTCGGACGCGGTGCTCGCCCGGGCGGGACGGTGCCTCGAGCTCGAGTGCCCCGAGGTGCCCGCCTGCGTCGAGCGGACGCTCTTCGGGGCGCCGTGATCGCGCGCCGCGGGGCTGCCGATTTCTCGATCGCGGCTGCGCGCTCCGGCCATGATGCAAGTAGAACGCTCCCGATCGGACGCCGGTGGTAGAGTGTGGGTGCGGAAGGTGAACATGCTTCGTCGTTGGCTTCTGGGCGTGATGGGGCCGATCGCGGTGCTCGCGCTCCTCACCGTCACCGTGGGCTGCGGACGCACCCCGCTCGGCAAGAGCTCGCCCGGGGGCAACGCCACCGGCGGCGCCGGGGGCGGCCCGAGCTGCGACGCCGAGAGCTGTCCCGACGGTTGCTGTCGTGACGGCGCGTGCCTCTCCGGCGTCGCGGACGACGCCTGTGGCACGCAGGGCCAGACCTGCGCGGACTGCGCCGCCAGCTCCGAGGTGTGCGATCCGGTCGTGAAGGCCTGCGCTGGCGCGTGCGCCTGCGGCAACTCCGTGTGCGAGCCCGCCTGCGGCGAGGACGCGTGGAGCTGCCCCGACGACTGCACCTGCCCGCCCAATGCGTTCTGCGGCGACGCGGCGTGCCAGGCCGGCTGCGGCGAGACGGTGGAGAGCTGTCCCGACGACTGCGGCGGCGGCTGCGTGTGCGGCAACACGCTCTGCCAGCCCGAGTGCGGCGAGACCGCGCTCAACTGCGGGCTCGACTGCGACTGCGAGGGCTCGTTCTGCGGCGACGGCAAGTGCAGCATCGACTGCGGCGAGGACCCGTGGCTGTGCCCCGGCGACTGCAGCTGCACGCCCGACGTGTTCTGCGGCGACGGCATGTGCCAGCCCGAGTGCGGCGAGAGCCCCCAGAACTGCCCGGACTGCGGCAACTGCATGTGCGGCAACTTCTGGTGCCAGCCCGAGTGCGGCGAGACGCCCTTCAACTGTCAGCCCGACTGCGGCCAGACCTGCGTGTGCGGCGACGGCATGTGCCAGCCGGAGTGCGGCGAGAACCCGCAGAACTGCCCCGACTGCGGGGGCTGCATGTGCGGCAATGCCCTGTGCGAGCCGCAATGCGGCGAGAACCCGGCGAGCTGCCCCATCGATTGCGGCGGCGGCTGCGTCTGCGGCAACGGCGCGTGCCAGCCGCAGTGCGGCGAGACGCAAAACGGCTGCCCGCAGGACTGCGGCGGCGGCTGCCTGTGCGGCAACGGGCAGTGCCAGGCACAGTGCGGCGAGAGCCAGTTCAACTGCCCCCAGGACTGCGGCGGCGGCTGCCTGTGTGGCAACGGCAACTGCCAGCCGCAGTGCGGCGAGAGCCCCGAGACCTGCCCGCAGGACTGCGGCGGTGGCTGCCTCTGCGGCAACGGCCTCTGTCAGGCGCAGTGCGGCGAGAGCCAGTGGAGCTGCCCGCAGGACTGCGGGGGCGGCTGCGCGTGCGGCAATCTGCTGTGCGAGCCGCAGTGCGGCGAGACCCCCGGCAGCTGCCTGCAGGACTGCGGCGGCGGCTGCCTCTGCGGCAACGCGGCCTGCCAGCCGCAATGCGGCGAGACGCCGCAGAGCTGCCCGCAGGACTGCGGCGGCGGCTGCGTGTGCGGCAACGGCACCTGCCAGCCGCAGTGCGGCGAGACCCAGAACAGCTGCCCGCAGGACTGCGGCAGCGTCTGCGCCTGCGGCAACCTCCTCTGCGAGCCGCAGTGCGGCGAGAACGCGCTCAGCTGCCCGCCCGACTGCGGCGGCGGCTGCAAGTGCGGCAACCTGGCCTGCGAGCCGCAGTGCGGCGAGAGCCAGTGGAGCTGCCCGCAGGACTGCGGCGGTGGCTGCCAGTGCGGCAACTTCGCGTGCGAGCCCCAGTGCGGCGAGGACCAGTGGAGCTGCCCGACCGATTGCCCGAACGGCTGCATCTGCGGCAACCTCCTGTGCGAGCCGCAGTGCGGCGAGACCCAGTGGAGCTGTCCCGGGGACTGCGGCGGCGGCTGCATCTGCGGCAACTTCGTGTGCGAGCCGCAGTGCGGCGAGGACTCCTGGAGCTGTCCGCAGGACTGCGGCGGCGGCTGCCTGTGCGGCGACGCCGTCTGCGACCCGAGCTGCGGTGAGGATCCCTTCACCTGCTCCTTCGACTGCGGTCAGCCCTGCATCTGCGGCAACGGCCAGTGCCAGGCGCAGTGCGGCGAGAACGCCAGCAACTGCTCGCTCGACTGCACGACGTGCCAGTGCGGCAATGCGATGTGCCAGCCGGTCTGCGGCGAGACCGGCGCCTCCTGCCCGGAGGACTGCGGCGGCGGCTGCGTGTGCGGCAACGGGCAGTGCCAGCCCGCGTGCGGCGAGAACCTCAACACCTGCCCGGCGGACTGCGGCGTCAACTGCGTGTGCGGCAACTTCCAGTGCCAGCCCGAGTGCGGCGAGGACGTGCTCACCTGCTCGCAGGACTGCGCCGTCGCGTGCACCTGCGGCAACCAGTTCTGCGAGCCGGCGTGCGGCGAGACCGCCCAGACGTGCCCCGCGGACTGCCAGACCTGCGCCTGCGGCAATGCCCTGTGCCAGCCCTCGTGCGGCGAGACCACCGCGAGCTGCCCGGCCGACTGCCCGGTCGGTTGCCAGTGCGGCGACGGGGTGTGCAGCGCTGCCTGCGGCGAGACCATCGTGACCTGCTCGCAGGACTGCTCGAGCAACTGCTCCTGCGGCAACTTCTGGTGCCAGCCGGAGTGCGGCGAGGACACCGCGAGCTGCTCCATCGACTGCGGCTCGGCCTGCAGCTGCGGCAACTTCATGTGCGAGCCCCAGTGCGGCGAGGACACGTGGAGCTGCCCGATGGACTGCGGCAGCGTGTGCACCTGCGGCGACTTCTTCTGCGACCCGAACTGCGGCGAGGACCCCTGGAGCTGCCCGATGGATTGCGGTGGCGGCTGCATCTGCGGCGACTTGTTCTGCCAGCCGGAGTGCGGTGAGGATCCGTGGAGCTGCCCGACGGACTGCGGCAGCGTGTGCATGTGCGGCGACTTCGTGTGCGACCCCGGCTGCGGCGAGGACCAGTGGAGCTGCCCGATGGACTGCGGCTCCGGCTGCCAGTGCGGCAACGGCGTGTGCGAGCCCGAGTGCGGCGAGAGCCTGTGGAGCTGCTCCGGGGACTGCTTCCAGTTCTGCGCCTGCGGCAACATGTGGTGCGAGCCGCAATGCGGCGAGACCCCGTGGAGCTGCCCCTCCGACTGCTGAGCGGCGCGCCCATGGTCGGACGCCGCGCTCCCGTCGCCGCCTGCCTGCTCGCCGTCGCGGCGGCGGCGGGCGGTTGCGGTGGCGGCGACGACGAGGCCCCGCCGGCGCCGAGCGGCTGGCGCGTGAGCGACGGCTGGCTGCGGCAGGACGACGGTCGGGTCGTGCTCCTGCGGGGCGTGAACCTCGCCGGTGCCCACAAGCAGGCGCCCTACTTCGGCTTCCACGAGGCGGTCGACTTCGAGCGCGTGCGGAGCGCGTGGGGCATGAACACGCTGCGCTTGTTGACCACCTGGGCGGCGGTCGAGCCCGACGAGGGGGTCTACGACGAGGCCTACCTCGACGCGCTCGAGCTCAGGCTCGACTGGGCCGAGGACGCCGGCCTCCACGTCGTGCTCGACATGCACCAGGACGTCTACGGCGAGGGCTTCGGCTTCGACGGGGCGCCGCGCTGGACCTGTGACGAGGCGCACTACGCCGCCTTCCAGCCCATCACGCCCTGGTTCCTCAACTACCAGAGCCCCGAGGTGCTCGCGTGCGTGGACGGCTTCTGGCACGGCGAGGCGCTGCAGGCGCACTACCTCGGGGCGTGGCGTGCGCTCGCCGCGCGCTTCGCCACGCACCCGGCCGTCGTGGGCTTCGAGCCGATGAACGAGCCGCACTGGGGCTCGGCCCCGATGGGCTCCTTCGAGAGCACCCTGCTCGCGCCGTTCTACGAGAAGATCGTGGCGGGCGTCCGCGAGCTCGCACCCGGCTGGGTCGCCTTCCTCGAGCCCTCGGCCAGCCGCAACCTCGGCGTGCCGACGAGCCTGCCCGGCTTCTCCTTCGGCAACTGGGTCTACGCGCCGCACGCCTACGACGCCTCGGCCGAGCAGGGCGCCGGCTTCGACCCGGCCCATCGCGCGGCGTTCCTCGTGCGCTACGACGCGCTCGCCGCCGAGGCCGCACTGCTCGGCGCGGCGCTCTGGATCGGCGAGTACGGCGGCACCACGAGCTCGCCCGGCATCACGGAGTACATGGACGCGGCCTACGATGGCGCTGCGGCCGCGCGCGCCGGCTCGACCTACTGGGCCTACGACCGCAACAGCGGCGGCTACGGTCTGCTCGAGGACTCGGGCGCCGAGAAGGACGTGCTGCTCGACGTCGTCGCGCGGCCCTTCCCGGAGCGCGTGGCCGGCACCCCGCGCAGCATCGCCTTCGACGAGACCACCGCCACGTTCAGTTTCGCGTGGGAGCCCGACCCGGCGCTCGCGGCGCCGACGGAGCTGTCGATCCCGGACCGCGCCTATCCGCAGGGCTACGCGGTGACCTGCGCCGGCTGCGCCTACGAGAAGCGGCCGAACCTCCTCGTCGTCACGACTCCGCCGGGCGATGGCGTCGTCCGCGTCGCCCCCTGACCCGCGCCGCGTGGCTCCTCCGTGTCACGCTCCCGCGTCCCGGTGCCTCCGGCGCTGCGGGCACGGGTCTGCTCCGAATTCCTGCTCGCGTCGCGGGCGTGTTGTCGTACCTTCGGCGGCATGAAGGCCGTGCACGCCCGTCCTCGCCGCTCTGGCCCGCGCGCTGCGGCGATCGCCGGCGCGGAGGTCTGCCTCGCCGCTGCGCTCCTCGCCTGCACCCCGAGCTCCTCCATGACGCAGAGCCCCAAACCCGTGCCCGTCCCGGCCAGCCCCGTCACCACCGCGAGCGCCGAGCCCGCGCCCGAGCCGGTGCGCCTGCGCTACCCGCCGGCGCGGCGCGAGACGGTCGTCGACGTCATCCACGGCGTCGGCGTGGCCGACCCGTACCGCTGGCTCGAGGACGAGAAGCAGCCGGAGGTGCAGAGCTGGATGGACGCCGAGGACGCGCTCGCCCGCGCCGAGCTGCGGAAGCTCCCCGAGCGCGACGCCATCGCCGCGCGCCTGAAGGAGCTGTTCTACGTCGACTCGCTGTCGGCGCCGGTGCACCGCGGCAGCCGCTACTTCTACAGCCGTCGGCACGCGAAGAAGGAAAAGTCGATCGTCTACTGGAAGGAGGGCAAGACCGGCGCCGAGCAGGTGCTCTTCGACCCCAACGGCTGGAGCGAGGACGGCAGCGTCTCGCTCGCCGGCTGGCAGGCGAGCTGGGACGGCACCCGGGTCGCGTACAAGAAGAGCCAGAACAACAGCGACGAGTCGACGCTCTACGTGCGCGACGTCGCCGCCGGCGCGGACAGCGCGATCGACGTCATCGAGGGAGCGAAGTACGCGTCCGCGTCGTGGACCCCGAAGGGCGACGGCTTCTACTACACGTGGCTGCCGACCGACCCGAAGATCCCGGTCGACGAGCGGCCCGGCTTCGCCGAGGTGCGCTTCCACAAGCTCGGCGCGGACCCGAAGCAGGACGCGCTCGTGCACCCGAAGACGGGCGATCCGGAGGTGTTCGTCAGCGGTGACCTCAGCCGCGACGGGCACTGGCTCGTCGTGACCATCTCGCACGGCTGGACGAGCGACGAGGTGTGGCTGCGGGACGAGCAGAAGAACGCCGGCCGCCCGGCGGGCGGTGCCTTCGTGCCGCTCGCCGTGGGCAAGAAGGCGCACTACCGCGTCGAGGCCTACCAGGATCAGCTCTACGTGCAGACCGACGAGGGCGCGCCGCGGTGGCGCATCTTCCGCGTCGATCCGCGGCGCCCCGACCGCGGCTCCTGGGTGGAGCTCGTGCCCGAGCGCGCCGACGCCGCCATGGATGGCTTCTCGATTCTCGGGGGCAAGCTCGTCGTCTCCTACCTCCGGAACGCCTCGAGCCTCGTCGCCGTGTACGGCCTCGATGGCAAGCTCGTGCGCGAGCTCGGCCTGCCCGGCATCGGCTCGGTGGGCGGGCCCATCGGGCGGCAGGACGAGGACGAGGCGTACTACTCCTTCGAGTCCTACACGGTGCCGCGCGAGATCTACGCGACCTCGATCGCCACCGGCAAGGTCGAGCTCTACTCGAAGCTCGAGGTGCCCGTCGACCCGAGCCCGTACGTCGTCGAGCAGGTCTTCTACCCCTCGAAGGACGGCACCAAGATCTCGATGTTCGTCGTGCGCCGCAAGGACCTCGTCAAGGACGGCAGCGCGCGGGTCTACCTCTACGGCTACGGCGGCTTCCAGGCGAACGAGACGCCGGTCTTCATGGCCTCGATCTACCCGTGGCTCGAGCGCGGCGGCGTCTTCGCCGTGGCGAACCTGCGCGGCGGCGCCGAGTACGGCGAGAAGTGGCACGAGGACGGCATGCTGCTGAAGAAGCAGAACGTCTTCGACGACTTCATCGGCGCGGCCGAGTACCTCGTCGCCGAGCAGTACACGCGTCCCTCGCGGATCGCCATCTCGGGCGCCTCGAACGGCGGCCTCCTGATGGGCGCCGCCCTCACGCAGCGACCGGACCTCTTCGGCGCCGTGCTCTGCGGCGTGCCGCTGCTCGACATGGTGCGCTACCACAAGTTCGGCTCGGGCCGCACCTGGGCGAGCGAGTACGGCACGGTCGACGATCCGGCCGAGTTTCGGGCGCTGCTCGCGTACTCGCCCTATCACCACGTGGCGCCCGGCACGGCCTACCCCGCGACCCTGTTCCTGGCCGCCGACCACGACGATCGCGTCGATCCGATGCACGCGCGGAAGCTCGCCGCGCTCCTGCAGGCCGACTCGACCGGCGGCCCGGTGCTGCTGCGCATCGAGCGCCACTCGGGCCACGGCGGGGCCGATCTCGTCAAGGCCGAGGTCGAGAAGGGCGCCGACCGCTACGCCTTCGCGCTCGCGCACACCGCGCGCTGAGCGCCGAAGCCCGTGACGCAGCGCCCGGCGGCGCGGTAGCATCCGGGCCATGTCGGTGCTCATCAAGAACGGTCGAGTGGTGACGGCGGCGGACGACTACTTCGCGGACGTCTTCGTCGAGGGCGAGAAGGTCGCGCTCATCGGGCAGGGGCTCACGGTCCGCGCCGACAAGGTCATCGACGCCGCGGGCAAGCTCGTCATCCCGGGCGGCATCGACGCGCACACCCACCTCGACATGCCCTTCGGCGGCACCAACTCGGCCGACGACTTCGAGAGCGGCACCCGGGCGGCGGCCTTCGGCGGCACGACCAGCATCATCGACTTCGCCATCCAGACCAAGGGCCGCTCGACCCTCGAGGGCCTCGACACCTGGCACAAGAAGGCCGAGGGCAAGGCCACCATCGACTACGGCTTCCACATGATCATCACGGATCTCCCGGACGAGCGGCTGTCCGAGATGAACAGGCTCGTGGACGAGGGGGTGACCTCGTACAAGCTCTTCATGGCCTACCCGGGCGTGCTCTACGTCGACGACGGCACGCTCTACCGGGCCTTCCGCCGCGCCGGCGAGAACGGCACGCGCATCTGCATGCACGCCGAGAACGGCATCGTCATCGACGAGATCGTGAAGCAGGCCGTCGCCGACGGCAAGCTCGAGCCCAAGTACCACGCGCTCACGCGCCCGACGCGCATGGAGGCCGAGGGCGTGTACCGCGCGATCGCCATCGCCGAGGTGGCCCAGGTCCCGCTCTACATCGTGCACCTGTCGTGCTCGGACGCGCTCGAGGAGGTGAAGCGCGCCCGCGCGCGCGGCGTCGACGTGATGGCCGAGACCTGCCCGCAGTACCTCCTGCTCGATCAGAGCTACTACGAGCGGCCCAACTTCGAGGGCGCCAAGTGGGTCATGACGCCGGCGCTCCGCGAGAAGTGGAACCAGGACGTGCTCTGGCGCGGGCTCGAGCTCGGCCACCTCGGCAACATCGCGACCGACCACTGCCCCTTCTGCTTCAAGGGCCAGAAGGAGCTCGGCGCGAACGATTTTCGCAAGATCCCGAACGGCGCCCCGGGCCTCGAGAATCGCATGAGCCTCATCCACGACGCGGGCGTCGTCGGGCGCAAGATGAGCCTCAACCGCTTCGTCGAGCTCACCTCGACCGCGGCGGCGCGCACCTTCGGGCTCTACCCGAAGAAGGGCACGGTCGCCGTCGGCTCGGACGCCGACATCGTCGTCTTCGACCCGAACCGGAAGGAGACCATCGGCGTCGGCAACCCGCGCATGCACCACATGAAGGTCGACTACAGCGCCTACGAGGGCGTCGTCGTGCAGGGCTACAGCGAGGTCGTGCTGTCGCGCGGGCGCGTCATCGCCGAGGACGGCAAGCTCGTGACCTCGGGCGGCGGACGCTTCGTGAAGCGCGCCCGCGCGGGCGAGCTCCTGCGCTGAGCCGATGGACCGGGCGGCGGCCCTGTTCGAGTGGCTCGTCGACGGCGCCCCCGGGGCAGCCGCCGCCCCCGACGTGGCCGCGCGCCTGGCGGACGGCCTGTGCGCGGCGGGCGTGCCGCTCGACCGGCTCGGCGTGTTCGTGACCACGCTGCACCCGAGCGTGCTCGGGCGCGCGTTCCGCTGGAATCGCGGCGAGGCGGTGAAGGTCGGCGAGCTCACCCTGGCGATCCGCGACTCGCCCACCTTCCGGCAGAGCCCGGTCAACGTCGCGATGGAGTCGCGCCGCGAGCTGCGCCTGCGGGTCGCCGCGGGCGAGGGGCTGGCCGAGTTCGCGGTGGCCCGCGAGCTCGCCGCCGAGGGCTTCACCGACTACCTGTGCCTGCCGCTGCCCTTCCTGAACGGCGAGACGCAGGCCGTCACCTTCGCCACCAAGGCGGCGGCCGGCTTCGGCGCGGCCGACCTCGAGGTGCTGCGCGACGTCGCGCGCCCGCTCGCGCGCGTGGCGGAGATCCTCGCCCTGCGGCGCACGGCCTCGAACCTGCTCGACACCTACGTCGGGCACCACTCGGGCGAGCGCATCCTCGCGGGCCGCATCTTCAAGGGCTCGATCGAGACCTTGCAGGCCGTCATCTGGTTCTCGGATCTGCGCGGCTTCACCGAGCTGTCGGCGCGCGTGCCGGCGCGCGCGGTCATCGACACCCTGAACGAGCTCTTCGACTGCCAGGTGCCGGCCATCGAGAAGTGCGGCGGCGAGGTGTTGAAGTTCATGGGCGACGGCCTGCTCGCCATCTTCCCGTTCACGAGCGCCGACGAGGCGGCCGCGCGCTGTGCCGCTGCGCTCGGGGCGTCCGACGCCGCCTTCGAGGCGCTCGCGCGGCGCAACCTCTCGGCCTCGAGCCCCATCGCCTTCGGTCTCGCCCTGCACGTGGGCGAGGTCGCCTACGGCAACATCGGCGGCTCGTCGCGCCTCGACTTCACGGCCATCGGCGCCGCGGTGAACCTCGCCGCGCGGCTCGAGGGCCTCACGGGCAAGCTCGGCCGGCGGCTCGTCGTGTCGGCGGCCTTCGCGGCGCGCGCCGACCGGCCGCTCGTGGAGCTCGGGAGCTTCGAGCTGAAGGGCGTCGCCGGCACGGAGAAGGTGTTCGCTCCCGCAGAGCGACCCGCGTGAGGGAGGATCGATCCATGGCTCGAGGCGTCGTGCTCGCTGCGGTCCTGGTCGTCCTGCTCGGGGCGGCGCCGGCGCGGGCGCAGGGGGCCGACGTGGCGGACACGGCGGAGGCACCCGACCCCGCCGAGGCGTCGGGCGAGGACGGCGCCGAGGCGCCGAGCGACCTCGCGCGGCCGTGGCTCTACAACGACGACCCGACGATCCCGGCGCCGCTGCACGCCGTGGTGCACCTCGCCAACACCTACTCGGGCAACGACCGCAGCACGAGCCGCGCCTATGCGTCCGAGGACGGCGGGCCCGGCGGCAAGATCGCGCTCGGGGCGCAGGTCGGCCTGGCCGACATGTTCGCGGTCGACGTCGCGGGTGTGCTCGGGGGCTTCGGCGCCGAGGTCGGCGGCGGGGTCATGACGGGAGCGCGCCTGGCGCCGTTCGCGGGCGCCGAGCACGGCTTTCGCCTCGCCATCGCGAGCGGATACCTGCTCGACCTCGACCGCAAGAGCGGCGTCTACGGGCGGGTCGCGGCGAGCTACGACTTCGGGCCGGCGCGGCTCGCGACGACGCTCCACGGCGAGCACGTGTTCCGCGGCGTCGCCGATCCTCTCGACGTCTACCTCACCGCGGGCGTGAGCGCGAAGCTCGCCCCCGCGTTCCGTCTCGGCGCGGAGTACATCGCGCAGGATCTCGAGGAGGCGGGCGCCGACGAGGACGAGGAGGGCGAGGCCGGTGCGGCCGAGGGCGGCGTGCACCAGTTCGTCGGGCTCACGGGCAGCGTCGTGTTGCTCGACGAGGCGCTGCACATCGACTTCGGCCCGGCGCTCGCCTTGAGCTACGCGGTCGGCGTGCGACCCGTCGGGCGCCTCGACGTCTCGTACGCGTTCTGACGGCGCGGCCGCCCGAGCGCCGCGCCGGTCCGCGAGCGCACTTTCTCGCGCGCGGCATGCGCAACGTACTTGCCATGTGCGCCTTCGGCATGGAGACTGTGCGTAGTCATGCGTTCGAGCTCGACGATCCTCCGAAGCCTCGGCACTGCCCCGCGTCGCGACGTCCTGCTCCTCTACGCCGACACCTCGCGCGTGCGGCTCGGGCTGCCCACCGACGAGCTGCCCGACGCGAACGTCGCCACGATGCAGCCCGTCGTCGACGCGCTCGCGGAGCTCGGTCATCGCGTGCGCGCTCTCGGCGTGTCGTACGACGACCCGTCCGCGGTCGAGGCGATCGAGGCCGACGTCGTGCTGCACCTCGTCGACGGCTCGGGCCTCGACGGCAACCCCGGTCTGGAGGTTCCCGCCGCGCTCGAGCGCCGCGGCCTCCACTTCTGCGGCGCGGGCTCGGCGTTCTACCAGGCGACGAGCGACAAGCTCGGCCAGAAGGCGCGTCTCGCGGCGGCGCGCGTGCCTGCTCCGCTCGGCGGCGTGATGCCTCACCCGGACGCGCGTCTGCCGCCGGGCCTGCGCTACCCGCTCATCGTCAAGCCGCGCGACGGCTTCGGCAGCATCGGCATCACCGAGGATTCGGTGGTGACCGGCCCGGGGCAGCTGCGCCGGCAGGTCGAGCGCCTGGTCGGCGAGCTCGACTGCGACGCGCTCGTCGCCGAGTACGTGCCGGGGCGCGAGCTCACCGTGGGCGTGATCGGCCGCGGCGCCAGCGCCTTCACGCTGCCCGTCCTCGAGGCCGAGTTCGGCGAGGCCTACCGCGACATCCCCAAGATCAAGACCTTCCGCACCAAGTTCGACGCCGCGAGCCCGCTCTACCACGACTTTCGCGCCGTCTGCCCGGCGCGGCTCGATGCCGCGACCGAGCAGCGGGTGCGCCACGTCGCGCTGCGCGCGTACCGGGCGCTCGGGGGCGACGGCTACGGTCGCGTCGACATCCGCCTGGCCGACAGCGGCACGCCCTACGTCATCGAGGTCAACGCCCAGCCGTCCCTCGAGTACGGCGAGGCCGACGGGGACTGCGCCTCGTTGCCGCTCATCGCGCGCGGCGCGGGCTGGTCGTACGCGGAGCTGTTCCGGCACATCCTCGCGACGGCTCGCACCTTCGACCGGCTCGGCGGTCGGCGTGCGTCGCCCCTGGCGCCCCGCCGTCACGCGGGCCGCACGGGCGTGCACGCCACGGCGGCCCTGCCGAAGGGCATGGCGGTGTGCGCGCTCGGCGACGTGCACCCGGTGCCCGAGCTCCATGCCGACGCCGCGTGCCTGCGCCTCGAGGACGGTCGGCCCGCGCGCATCGATCCCGTGCTGCGCCACCTCGAGCACGCGGCCGAGCCCAACCTGCGCCTCGCGACCGAGCGGGCGACCGGCGCGCTCGCGCTCGTGACGACGCGTGCCGTCGCGGTGGGCGAGGCCCTCAGCCTCGATCGCCAGCAGCCGCTGCCGCTCACGGCGCTGCGCCGCCGGTTGCGCTGCCACGGCTCGCGCGGGGCGCACCCCGCCACGGCCGAGGCGCTGCAAGCGGTCGGGTGAGGCTCGGG
>JADLAB010000238.1 GCA_020848455.1 Polyangiaceae bacterium | reverse complement strand
GCGGTCTTGCCGGCGTTGAGGTTCACGAAGCCCTTGTCGGCCTGGATGACGGCGCGCTTGCCCGCCCCCATGGTGCGCAGGCTGATGTCGCCCGCCTGCGACAGGAAGTAGTGCTGGTTCTTCGCCTCGTGCCAGGCGTTCATCGACGTGACCATCGAGTAGCCGTGAGTCGCCACCGGGGCCTTCGGCTCGCCATGGCCGCTCGTGGCGCTCTTCTCGGTCGAGGTGCCGAGACTGACGACGGTCTTGTCGTTCGTCTTGGTCTCGAGGTCGATGTGGCTGTCGGTGTAGCCCGTGATGCCGACGTCGGTCTTCCAGCGCTGGGGGTCGGGCGCGCCGAGCGACAGGCGCGTCGTCTCGGTCGGAACGTGCGCCGTGTAGCGGTTCGGTCCGGTCGTCGGGCTGTGCAGCGGCGGTCGCTCGACCGTGACCGTGTCGCCGAGCAAGGGGTCGGTGACGAAGCTCGTCGCGGGGCAGACTAGCGGCGGAAACATGGCGGCCTCCTCGTCATTTCATCACGACGGCGATGGAGCCGTTGAAGGTCACGCTCTTCTGCTTGGCGTCGAAGTGCACGGCCGGACCCTCGATGAGGCAGAGATCGTCCGACAGCGTCATCGCGGCGTCCGTGCCGGCGACCTCGATCTTGCCGTCGTCGATGCGGATCGCGGGCGACGCCTCGGCGGCGGCGCCGAGCAGCTTGTCGGCGTTCTTCGCCTTGCCGAAGGACACACCCTTGTCGTCGAAGCGCATGCCGAAGCCGCCGCCCGCGGCCGAGCCGATCCACGCGCGCTTCTTGCCGCCGAAGAGCACGTTCTCGTTGGCGCTCACCTGCGCGAGCTCCTCGCCGCCGAGCATGAGCTTGTAGTCGGAGGTCATGCCCACGCGCTTGCGCGCGCCGACGACGACGTCGCCGGTCGGCGAGATGACCTCGATCTTCTTCTTGGCCTTGAGCGACGTGAGGGTGCCGCCGACGCCCGCGAAGGCCGCCGCCTTCAAGGTGGCCATGAGCCCCGCGCCGACCGAGGTCGAGATGATGGACCCAAGGCTCGCGCCGCGCAGGCCGAACAGGTTCACGTCGTGCCCCGCGAGACCGACCACGTCCTTCTCGGCCGAGAGCTTCACGGAGCCGGGCGGGCTCGACTTGTGGTTGAAGAAGTCGATGAGCTTGCCGGCCGAGATCACGTACTTTCCGACGTCGAAGCCCCACTTGACGACGTCGGCCCAGAAGTACTCGTTGCGCTTCAGCTTGCCGTCGACCGCCTTCAGGATGGTCTTGCCGAGCTTGAGGAAGATGTCGTGCGTGGAGAGCAGCGCCGAGACGACGTCCGTGCCGCCCTTGGCGTTCTTGATGAACGTGAAGTCGGGCGATTTGCCCTTCCAGGGCTTCTGGTAATGCACGTCCTCGCGCTCGAAGGCGCTCGCCGCCCCGATGGCCACGCTGGCGCCGGAGATCGTGACCTCCTTGCCGCCGTTGAGATCGACGAACCCGTCCCAGGCCTGGACCACGGCCCGCTTGCCGTCGCCCATGGTGCGGAGCGAGATGTCCCCCGCCTGCGACAGCACGTAGTGCTGGCCCTCGGACTCGTGCCAGGCGAACTGCTTCGTCACCATGGCGTAGCCCTTGGACTTCTTCGGCACCTTGGCGTCGTGCCCCTCGATGCCCGACGTCGTCGCGCCCTCGCCCAGGCTCACGATGGTGAGATCGGCCACCTTGGTCTCGAAGTGGACGTGGTGATTGGCGTAGCCCGTGATCCCGAGATCGGTGTTCCAGCGCGTGGAGGCCGCGCCGAGCGACACGACGGTGGTGTCGCTCGGCACGTGGATCGTCATGCGATCCGGATCCTTGGTCGGGTTCGCGCAGGTGACGCGCTCGTACGACTTCTCGACGACGTCGGCGAGGCCGGGGTCGGCGACGAAGCTGTGGGTCGGTACGACGAGCCACGGGAGGGCGACGCCCTGGTCGACGATGGTCATGGCCTCGATGCCTCTCTCTCGTTCAGCTCTGGAGGTCTTCCATCTCGACGCGGATGCCGGAGGCGGTCTGCGTCACCGACTGGGTGGCGTTGGAGCTCGTCGAGGGGCTCAGGGTGTGCGGGTTCGGCACGGCGGAGAGGATGATCGGCCGGTCGGGATCGCCGTCGACGTGGGCGACGAGCACCTCCGTCCCCTTGTGCAGCGGGTGGTGCTGGCCGTAGCCCGCGCCCGCGTAGGGCTGGGCCATGCGGATCCAGCGCGAGGCCTTGCCGCCCTTGTTGAGGTTGACGTCGTAGGGCATGCGCACCTTGTAGCGGCCCTCGCCGTCGATCGAGGCGTAGTCGCCGTTCGTGTCGGCATCGATGTGGGCGTGCATGACGCCGGCGATGCGCGGCCAGGGCGTGATGCGCTCGGGCCGGTAGGGCACCTTCATCGGCAGGGCCTCGAAGCGCGCCAGGTAGCGCTGCGGCGTCGTGCCGAGCTCGAGGCGGTCGGCGTGGACGGGGTAGCCGACGCGGTGCTCGATCCGGGTGATGAGGTACTTCCCGTCGTTGCCGTCCTCGAAGTGGTTCTCGAGCTCGAACACGTGCCCGACCCGGAAGCGCGAGCAGTCGGTGCGGCCCTTGAAGATGCGGCGCTCGCAGCGGATGCGCTCGGCGCGCAGCGCCGCCAGCGCCTTGCCGGTCGCGACGTCCTTGAAGTGGTCGCCGTAGAGAAAGCGGGTGCCGAAGCCGCGCTCGGCGTCGACCACCTCGGTCGCGATGAGCGGGGTCGCCGGGCGGCGGTAGTTGTGGTCGAGCAGGGCCACGCGCGCCGGGATGCGCTTTTGCACCAGCGTCCAGTCCCAGACCGTGGCGAGCCGGCCGGCCGAGATGTTGTTGCGCTCGCGGTAGCTGATGACGCTCGGGTCGTCGATGGGCGTCGCGTCGGCGTTCTCGTCCGAGATGACGAGCTTCTCCGCCGCGCCGTGGTCGAACCAGTAGAAGAAGCCCTCGTGCTCGAGCCAGCGCTGGATGAAGTCCCAGTCGCTCTCCTGGTACTGCACGACGTACTCGCGCTTGGGGCTCTTCGCGTCGAGGTTGACGCGCAGATCGAAGTTGTCGCTGCCGAGGCCGTAGCTCTGGAGGATCTTCGTGACGATCTCGGGGACCGTCATGTCCTGGAAGAGGCGGCTCGTCTGCGTGATGGTGAGCAGCCACAGGTTCGGCACCATGCGCGCGAAGTAGCGCGCGGTGACGTTGCGCTCGTGATCGACCTCCTCGATGCTCTGCAAGAGGCCGTGCACGACGTCGCCCGGCTTCGGCCCGAGCGCCACGGCGCAGGGGGCCTTGAGGAGCTGGTCGAGCTCGGCGTCGGTGTAGCGCTCCGGGCGCTCGAGGATGAGGTCGAACTCGAACAGGCGCGAGATCTCCTCGCGCCCGAGGACGCCGAGCAGGCGCACGTCGTCGTCCGGCAGCGCACCCGAAGCGAAGCGGATCTGGATCGACTCGAGGTTCTTGACGTCGTCGGCCATGGTGGCGTTCCTTCCGTGGTGCGCGGTGCGAGCGAGCGAGTGGGGGCCGGGTGCGGGACGGGGCGTGCGGCTCGTCAGCCGACGAGCACCTTGGTCTGCGAGGGGGCGACGTGCGTGCCGGCCGGCATGTTCATGTTGCCGCTGCCGTTGTGCGCGGTCGTGGCGGTGTGGCTCACGACACCCTTGCCCTCGGCCTTGACCTTGCTCGAGTGGGTCTTGAAGACGCATTTACCCATGTTCTTCTGCGACATGAGCCCCTTCGGCGTCGGCAGGTTGGACACGCCGGGCTCGTCGCCCATGGTGCGCGGGACCTCGGAGTCCTCGACCACGACGCCCTTGTTGCCCATGAGCACCTTCTTGGTCGCCTTGTCGGTGTCGCTCAGCATGCCCGTGTTGGGGAACGGCGTGGGGATGCCGCCCGGGCCCGCGGGCGGCGGCGGGGCCGGAATGTGACAGGTGTCGGGGGTGGCGAGGGCCTGGCCACCGGCCTTGGTCGCTGCGGGAAGGGGCATCGCGGACTCCGTGGGCGTGTCGAGGGGTGCGGCGCTCAGCCGAGCAGGATCTTCTCGCCGTCGATCGAGGTCTCGTCGCTCGAGACGAGCACGGTGCGGCGCGCGTGCGAGGACCACACGCCCTCGACCAGGGTGCGCAGGCGGCCGGCGCGCTGCTGCACGAGGTCGGAGGCGTCGCGGAAGGTGTCGCGGGTGCGCTCGACGAGCCGCTCGGCCGTGAGCTCGTACTTGACGACCTTCTGCGCGAGGTGCTCGGCCGTCGTCGCGATCGAACGGGCGAGGACCGTGGCGCGCCCGGTCGCGAGGCGGGCGCGCGCCGTCGTCACGTCGAGCTCGGGCGTGCCGAGCACGGCGCGCTTCGGGTCGAGGGCGAGCCGGGTGCCCGCCGCGCCGCCCTCGGTCGCGACCTCGAAGCGCCGGCCGACCGCGACCGCGACGTCGCGCCCCGAGCGCACGCTCACGTCGAGCGCCGAGTCGATGGTCACGCGCCCACGGGGCGCCGTGAGCCTGAGATCGCCGGTCGGCGCCGCGATCTCGGCGTGCCCGTCCGCGTAGCGCACGAGCAGGCCTCCCGCGGGGTCGCGCAGCTCGAGCCGCCCGTCGACGAGCTCGGCCCGGGCGCCGTCCGGCAGGCGCAGCGTCTCGGGCGCCGCCGCGTGCAGCACGGCGAGCACGTAGCTCTCCTCGGGCCCGAAGCACACGAGCACGCGGTCGCCCTCGCTCGGCACGTACCCGGCGATGCGCGCCAGGCGGGCCTCGACGACGTCGCGCGGCGCGCCGTCGCGGCTGCGCCGCACGCGCAGGCGCTCGCCGACCTCGACGACCACGGCCGCCTCGGTGGTGGGAGCCGCCGGAAAGGGGGAGCGGGTGCGGGTCGAACGTGCCGTCTTCATCGCCGTCACTCACCTTCTGCTCTGCCTCGCGCCCAAGCCCGGGCCGCCGACTCGGGCACGAGGCGTGGAGCGCGCGCCCGCTCGGGATCCACTTCCGAGCCGTGCGCCGGTCGAGTCTACACCAAAGGGGCGGGGCGTGCTGGCAGAGAGATGGTCAGCCCCGGCCGCGCTTCGGATCGAAGTCCTCGGCGCGCGCCAGCTCGGGATCGAGCTCCGAGACGTGCTTCATGTTCGCGCCGCGCAGCTTCGTGCCCTGGCGGCTCGAGCGGTGGAGGTTCGCCTGCTCGAGATCGGCGCCCGACAGATCGGCGTGGTCGAGCCGCGCGTGGGAGAAGTTCGCGTACTTGAGGACCGCGCTCTCGAGGTTCGCGTACGAGAGCTCCGCCTTGCGGAAGCGGCAGCCGGTGAGGTTCGACCGGGCGCCCAGCACCTGGCGCAGGCTGGCGCCGTCGAAGGAGCACTCGGACAGGGTCGCCTCGCGCAGATCCGCCTCGTCGAGCGTCGCCTGGGCGAAGTCGCACGAGGGCGCGCGCAGGCGCTGCATCTTGGCGCCCGCGAGGTTCGCGCCCGCGAAGCTCGCCTGCTTGGCGCGGACGCCCGACAGGATGGCGCCACGCAGATCGGCCGCCTCGAAGGTGGAGTCGGTGAGGTCGCAGCCGGAGAAGTCGACCTTGGGTGCGACGGTCCCCTCGAACAGCGTGCGCACGAAGGACGCCCCGGCGACGCGCGCCTCCGTGAGGTTCACGCCCTCGAGGTTGGCCTTCCAGATCTTGGCGCCGCGCAGATCGGCGCGCTCGAGGCGCGGCTCGATGAGGCGCGCGGTCGTGAGATCGGCGCCCGCGAGGTTCGCGCCCGTGAGATCGACCTCGATGAGCTCCGTCGCGTCGAAGGTGGCGCCGGTGAAGTCGACCCCCTCGAGCTTGGCGCCCTCGAAGAGCGTGCCGGCGAGGCGCGCGCCGCGGAGCGACGCGAAGGACAGATCGGCGCCGCGTAGATCGCAGCCGGACAGATCGCGGTTCGACAGGTCGATGCGCGGCACGCGCACGCCCGCGAGCGACGCCCCGACGAGGTTCGCGCCCGCGAGGTACGCGCCCGCGAGCTCGGCCTCGTCCCAGCGCGTGCGCACCAGCACGGCGCCGTCGAGGACGGCCCCCTCGAGCACCGCCCCGGCGAGCACGGCGTCGGTGAGATCGGCCTGCTCGAGGCGCGCGCCCACGAGCCGCGCGGCCGACAGATCGGCGTGCGCGAGGCGCGTACCGACGAGGCGCGCGCCCGACAGGCTCGCCCCGACGAGGGTCGCGCCGGTGGCGTCCGCGCCCGACAGATCGGCGCCCTCGAAGAAGGCGCCCGCGAGCCGCGCGGCGCGGAGCACCGTGTGGCGGAGGTCCGCGGCGCCGAAGCGCGCGTTCGTCACCTCGGCGTCCTCGAGGCTCTGCGGCACGCCGAGCGCGTCGAAGGCCCCGCCGAGCAGCGTCGCGCGCGCCAGATCCGCGCCCGTGAGATCGGCGCCGTCGAGCGTGGCCTCGCCGAGATCGACTTCGCGGAACGAGGCCCGGCGGAGCGCGGCGCGGCACAGGCTCGTCCCGAGCAGCACCGAGTCGTCGAACGAGGCGCCCTCGCACAGGGCGTCGTCGAGCCGCGCGCCGTTGAGCACCGAGCCCGAAAGGGCCGCGCGCTCGAGCTTCGCGCCCCGGAAGTCGACCTCTTGCAGCACGGCGCCGCGCAGCGAGGCCTCGGTGAGGGTCGCGCCCGCGAAGCTCGCCCCGAGGAGCACGGCGTCGTCGAGCTTGGCGCCCACGAACAGGCTCGGCGCCTCGCCGGCGGCCGAGGAGGCGTCGAGCTTCAGGCCCACGGCGCCGCACAGATCGGCGCCCGTGAAGTCGCAGCCGTCGAGGCGCGCATCGCCGAGCGCGCACGAGCCGAGCCTGGCGCCGCGGGCCGACACGCCGCGCAGGACGGCCCCGGTGAGGTCGAGGCGACTCGCCTCGAAGCCGTCGAGGTCGAGGCCGACGATGGTCTCTCCCGCGAGGGCCCCCTCGGCCGCGGCGCGCTCGAACTCCTGGCGTGTGCGGATCACGTCCCTCCTACGCGAGCTTGGATTGGGTCACGATCGCCTGATCGAGCCTCGCGTCGGCGAGGTTCGCCTTCCAGGTCTCGGCGGCGTGCAGGTTCGCGCCGCGCAGATCCGCGCCGGCGAGGTCCGCCTTCTCGAAGGTGGCCATCATGAGGTTCGCCTGCAGGAAGGCCGCACCCGCGAGCTTGGCGCGACGAAAGCGCGCCTCGACGAGGTCGGCGGCCGAGAACAGCGTGCGCAGACAGGTGGCGCGCGCGAAGCTCGCGCCCGACAGGACGGCGCTGTGGAAGCTCGCCTCGGTGAGGACGGCGCGCTCCCACACCGAGCCCGGGGCGGCGAGGTTCGCGCAGAGCGCCCCGGCGAGCTTTGCGCCCTCGAGGCGCGCGCCGGGCAGGCTCGCGGACTGGAACGAGACCTTCTTGCCGTGCACGCGGTAGAGGCGCGCCCGGGGGAGCGAGGCGCGCTCGAAGACGGCGCCGTCGAGCTCGCTGCCGGTGAAGTCGGCGTCCTCGAGCTTGGCCTCGCGGAAGTGCGCGCCGACGAGCCGGCAGCGCACGAGCTGGGTGGACGCGCCGTGGCTCGCGTCGAAGACGGCTCCTTCGAGGTCGGCCCCGGTGAAGTCGGCCGACTCGAGGTTCGCGCCCGTGAAGTCCGCGCGCGCGGCCTTCACGGCGGCGAGATCGACCTCGACGAGGACGGCGCCCGGCAGGCGTGCGTCCGTGAGGTCGGCCCGGGCGAGGACGGCGCCCTCGAGCTTCGCGCCCGCGAAGACGGCGCCCGACAGGTTCGCTCCCTTGAGCAGCGTGCCGCAGAGCGAGCGCTGCGAGAAGTCGAGACCGGAGAGATCGGCGCCCGACAGATCGAGCTCGTCGAGGGGCTCGCCTCGCTCCAGCATCCCGACGACCTCGGTGCGCAGGGCGACGGGCGGCGGCGCGGCCGCCGCCTCCTCCGGGGGTGGAGCGAGCGCCTCCATGACCGCGGCGATCTCCTCGTCGGAGGCGCCCGCCTTCTTCAGGTTCTCGGCCACGACCGCCGGATCGGGCGGGGGCGGCGGCTCGCGCTCGAGGTCCGCGAGCGCCGGGAGCGGCACGCCCGCCGCGGCGAGCTCCTGGCGCACGGCGGCGCGGGTCGTCTCGAGATCGGGCTCGGCGTCGGGCTCCTCTTCTTCCTCCTCCTCGGGTGCCTCGGGGCTCGTCTCCTCGGGTGGCTTCGGCGTCGCGGCGGCGAGATACGCGGCGCGCGCCTCGGCGAGGGTCATCGGCGTCGCGGCGAGCGGCTCGTGCACGACGAAGATGGCCTCGAGCTCCGGCGCCTCGTCGTCGCTCACCTCGAGCCGGCCGCGCCACACGAGCGCGAGCCTGAGCTCGTCGACCTGGAACCCGGCCGTGTCGAGCACGAGCGGCACCTCGCGGAACGCGCCGCCGGCCGCCTCGGTGGAAAGGACGAAGCAGCGCACGCGGAGGCCCGGCAGCTTGCCCGACAGCTTGGGCGCCTCCGGGCGCATGCCGACGAGCGTGTAGCTCTCGTCGCCGCGCAGGTAGGGCAGCTGCTGCGCCCGGGGCGCGACCTGGCAGAAGCCCCAGTCGAAGTCCTCCGGGAAGTAGGGCCAGCGCAGCTTGAACCAGCGCTTGTCGTAGGTGCCCAGCTTCGACCAGCGCTCCTTCCACAGCATGCCGATCGGCGCGAAGCACACCGGCTCGGGCGTGTCCGAAGGCGCGCTCACCGGGCGCGACGGGTCCTCGAGGTTCGGCAGCCGCGCGACGCCGTCCGCGCCCGGGTGGGCCTTGTAGCCCGTGCCCCAGGGGTTCGCCTCGTAGCCCGGGGCGCCGAAGGCGCGCTCCCAGGTGAGGGGCAGCGACGTGAACGGCTCGGGGGCGGTCGGCGTGGTGCCGAGCACGGACTTCTGCCAGCGCCGATCGCCGACCACCGTCGCGCGCCGCACGAAGCCCGGGCTCCCCCGGCCGCCGCCGCCGAAGCGGAGCTCGACCTGCGCGGTCGTGACGCGCCCCGTGCCGGGGGCGCAGGCGCTGCCGGTGAGCCAGACGTCGGCGCGCGGCTTGTGGACCGCGAGGTCGGAGCCGTAGGAGAGGCTGCGCTCCGGATCGTCGTCGAGGTGGATGTCGCCGAGCGGGAAGTCGCCGCGCGCGCGCAGCACCGCCGGGCCGTCCGGCACGAGGTCGAAGGTCCCCTTCACGACGATGGTGAGCGAGTCCCGGGGCGGATCGACCTGCCAGGGCACGGTCACGACGACGAGCGCGTCGGGCGTCGGCGACACGACCGGGATCGCGGGCTTGTCGCCGCGCGGCGGCGGGCCCGGCGGCGTCTTGCCGCCACCGGGCGGCGCGGGGAGCGGGCCGAGATCCGCGCCGCCACCACTCGGCGCGGCGGCGGCCGGTCCGGGCGCGCCGGACACCTCCGCAGCGGCAGCGGCGGGCACGAAGGCCGGCACCGCGGCGGCGGGCACGAAGGCCGGCACCGCGGCGGCGGGCACGAAGGGCGGCACCGCGGCAGCCACCGGCACGACGGGCGGCGGCTCGGGCGCGGGCAGTGGCCGGCCCATGAGTGCCTGCGCGAAGGCCGGCATGGCACCCGGCAGCGGCGGCGGCGCGGCGCTCGGAGCCGGCGGAGCGCTCGAGGCGACGCGCGACTCGGGCTCGGGGCGGCCGCCCGTCGCCCAGGGCGAGGCGGCCGGTCCCGACGCGGGCGGCGGCGCCGGGGGCACCGGGCCGCGCGGCGGCGCGGGCGCGAAGGGCAGCGGTGCGCGCGGCGCGGTCGCGAACGGCAACGCATCGCCGGCGGTGGGCTCGTCGCCGAGGGTCGTGTCGGCGTCGTCGATCGCGGCCCAGGGCGACGAGCCAGCGGCCGGCGGGCTCGACGCAGGGGTGATGCTCGGCGGGGCCGTCGAGCGGTGCGGGCTCGGCGAGAACGGTGTCACGGGCCGCGCGGCGGCGGCGCGCGGGTCGAAGAAGCCCGTCACTTCGCCGAAATCCGGGCTCTCGGGCGCCGGGGCCGACGCGGGCGTCGGCGGCGGCACGCGCGCGAACGGCGTCGCGGTGCGGTGGGCCGCCGCGGCGTCGTCGTCGCGCGAGAGCATCGAGGTCTGGCTCAGCGGGTCCTCGATCGCGGCGCGCCGCGGGGGCGGGGGCGCGGCGCGCGGCGCCGGTGACGCCGCCGGCGCGGGCAGCGGCGCGACCTCCGGCCACACGAAGGGCTCGTCTCCGAGCACGGCGCCCGCCACGACGCGCACGGCGCCGACGTCCTCGGCGCGCACCCCGACGACGAGCCCGCGCCACACCGCCGTCACCGTGAGCCGGTCGGCGTCGACGACGAGTGTGTCGAGCGCGAGCGCGACCTCCGCGGGCGGACGCGCCGGCAGTGGCCACACGACGCGGGCGGCGGCCCGCGCGCGGGGCAAGCGCGTCTGCACGCGCGCGAGCGCCGGGTGCATGCCGTCGAGCACCAGCCACTCGTCGCCGCGGAAGAAGGTGGTGCGCTGGTCCGCGGGGGCCGAGCAGAAGTACTCGTAGTCGAAATCCGCCGGCAGCTCCGGCACGGCCTGGTCGAGCGCGCGCCGCACGCCGGCCGGGACGAGGCGCTTGCGGGCGGGCCAGTACGGCGACACGGGCCCGAAGCACGCGGTGCGCGTCGGATCGCTCGGATCGACGAGATTCGGCTGGCCCGGGCCGTCGACCGGAACGCCGAGCGGGTTGTCGGTGCCCGGGCCGCCCGCGGCGCGCTCGTAGACGAGCGGCATGCGCTGGAACGCGGCCGGTGGGGCCGTGGGACCGGACCGATCCCCGTAGATGTGGAGCGTCTTGTCGACCCGCGCCTCGGCGCCGCGCAGCGCGAGGCGGACGGCGGCCGTCGCACGCGGCACGCCGCCCGGCGCGTAGGCGTGCCCCCGCAGCCACACCTCGCCCCGCGGCTTGTACGGGACGAGGTCGGACGCGGCCTCGAGGCTGCGGGCCGGGCTGCGGTCGAAGTAGCGGTCCTTCGTCGCCACCGGCTCCGGCTCCCGCGGCGTCGCCTCGCGCCCGTGCTCGAGCGCGAACGTCGCCTTGACGACGACGCCGAGCGACAGCTGTCCGGCGAGCCGGTAGACCGAGCTCGCCGCCGCCGCCCGCCCGAAGGCGAGCGTCTCCGGCGTCCGCGCGTCACTCACAGGCCGTCCATATCACGACTCGGCGACGCACCCGCACTCGCGCCTAACCCACCCAGCCGAGGCCGATGGCGCCGAGCGTGCCGGCCGCGACGGCGAGCCACAAGAAAACGCCCTGGAGCATGGGGCGAAAGCCGACCTTGGCGAGGGCCGCCCGGCTGATGCCGGAGCCGACCAAGAAGAGCGTCAGCACGAGGCCGCGGCGCGCCAGGGCGGCCACCCAGGCGCCCGCCGGCGCGAGCCACGGCACGAAGGTGACGAGCGCCGCCGCCGCGAGGAAGCCGAGGATGAACCAGGGGCGGCGCGGCTTCGCCCGCGCTGCCCCGTCGCGCCGGTCGCCCCGGGCCACGTACCAGCCGAGGCCGAGCGTGAGCGGCACGATCCAGAGCGCGCGGGCGAGCTTGGTGGTCGTCGCGACGAGCAGCGCCTCCGGCCCGTAGGCGCTGCTCGCCCCGACCACGCTCGAGGTGTCGTGGATCGCGAGGGCGGCCCAGAGACCGAAGGGGCGCTCGCGGAGGTCGAGGGCGTGCCCGACCAGCGGGAAGAGCACGAGCGCCGTCGCGTTGAGGACGAAGACGATGACGAGCGCCATGCTCACGTCCTCGTCCTCGGCTCCGAGCACGGGCGCCGCGGCGGCGATCGCGCTGCCGCCGCAGATCGCGGTGCCGATCGCGATGAGCAGCGCGGTGTTGCGCCGCACACCGAGCAGGCGCGCCAGGAGCATGCCGAGCGCGAGCGCGAGCGCGATGCCCGCGGCCGTGTACCCGATGCCCTGCGCCCCCACCCGGCCGACCTGCCGGAGGTCCATCGCGGCGCCGAGGCCCACCACCGAGGCGGCCAGGAGCTTCGGCGTCGAGGCCGTCGTCCGGGCGGCGTGCGGATGGCCCACGACGAGCGCGAGGGCGATGCCCACGACGAGCGCGGCCCACGCAGGCACCGAAGGCCAGGGCAGCGTCACCCCGGGCAGCTCGCGCCCGCCGGGCACGAGACAGAGCACGGCGAGCAGCGGCAGGAGCCAGCGGGCCCGGCCGGAGCTCGTTCGCGGCGCGCGCGGGTCCGAGGAGGTGGCGGGCGTCACGGAACGATCCTCCGCGCCTACTACACGAGCCGATCGGCGGACTGAAGAGCCGCGTCGCCGGGCGACGCTTGGACGAGCGGGTGGCGCCGGCCGCGCGGGCGCCTCGCGTGGCGACAGGCGCGCCCGCGGCAGGCTACCCTCGGGCGCGTGATGGTCCTCGTCTACGCCCACCCCTACCCCGACCGGTCGCGCGCGAACCGGGCACTGCTCGCGGCCGTGCGCGATCTGCCGGGGCTCGACGTCCGCCCACTGTTCGATCTCTACCCCGACTACGACCTCGACGTCGCAGCCGAGCAGCGCGCGCTCGTCGCCGCGCACACCGTCGTCTGGCAGCACCCGCTCTACTGGTACTCCGTGCCGGGGATGCTCAAGCTCTGGTTCGACCAGGTGCTCACGCGCGGCTTCGCCTACGCAGGCGGCCGCGCGCTCGCGGGCAAGCGCTGCCTCTGGGTGGTGACGACCGGGGGCGAGCTCGATGCCTACGGGCCGAGCGGCATGCACGGGCACCCGTTCGCCGAGTTCGAGCCGCCGATCCGGCAGACGGCGCGTTTCTGCGGGATGGAGTGGCTCGAGCCCATCGTGGTGCACGGCGCCCACCACGTCTCGGACGCCGAGCTCGCGCGCACCGGCACGCGCTACCGCGCGCGGCTCGCGGCGCTCGAGGCCGAAAGCGGAGCGCGGCCGTGACGAGCGCCCGCGACCTGCTCGTCTACCTCGCCGGCGCGGTCGTGTGTGTCCTGCTCGCCACGCGCCTGCGGCTCGGTGCCATCCTCGGCTACCTCGTCGCCGGCGCGCTCATCGGGCCGTTCGCGCTCCACCTCGTGAGCGACGAGGCCGCGGCCAAGGGCGTGAGCGAGTTCGGCATCGTGCTCATGCTCTTCGCGATCGGGCTCGAGCTCGACGTGCGCCAGCTCTGGGGCATGCGCCGCAGCGTCTTCGGCGGCGGCGCCCTGCAGGTCGCGGCCTGCAGCCTCGTGCTCGGGGGCGTGCTCTTCGGCGCCGGCGTGCCCTGGCAAGGTGCGCTCGTCGCCGGCATCGCGCTCGCGCTCTCGTCGACGGCGATCGCCATGCGCACGCTCGCCGAGCGGAGCCTCGAGCGCACGCCCACCGGGCGCACCGCCTTCGCGATCCTGCTCTTCCAGGACATCGCCGCCATCCCGCTGCTCGCGCTCGTGCCGGCGCTGTCGCTCGCGCCGGTCGTGGCCGGGGCCGAGCACGCCGCCGGGCCGGCGTGGCTCGGACCGCTGAAGGCGCTCGGCGCGCTCGCGGCGGTGGTGGTCGTCGGCCGCTACCTGACCCGGCCGCTCTTGCGGCCGATCGCCGCGACCGGCGTGCGGGAGGTGTTCACGGCCGCGGCGCTCTTGCTCGTGCTCGGCGTGGCCGAGCTCATGCACCTGGCGGGGCTCTCGATGGCGCTCGGCGCGTTCCTCGCGGGCGTGATGCTCGCGAGCTCGGAGTATCGCCACGCGCTCGAGTCCGATCTCGAGCCGTTCAAGGGTCTGCTGCTCGGCCTCTTCTTCATCACCGTCGGGATGTCGATCGACTTCTCGCTCTTGCTGCGGCGTCCGCTCGAGCTCGCGGCGCTGGTGCCCGGCTTCGTCGTCGTGAAGGTCGCCGTGCTGCGCCTCCTGGCGCGCCCGCTCGGCGTCGACGCGCGCCAGCGCTGGCTGTTCGCCGCGCTCGTGTCGCAGGGCGGCGAGTTCGCGTTCGTGGTGTTCGGCCTGGCGAGCGACGCGCTGCTCCTGCCCGGCGACTGGGGCCCGATGCTCACGCTGACCGTGGCGCTGTCGATGGCCTCGACGCCGCTGTTGCTGCTCGTGCTCGAGCGCCTCGAGCTCCGGCGCGCCGGCCAGCAGAAGAAGGTCTACGACGCCATCGAGGACGAGGGCGCGAAGATCCTCATCGCCGGCTTCGGCCGCTTCGGGCAGATCGTGGGACGCCTGCTCTTCGCGAGCGGCCTCAAGGCGACCGTGCTCGACCACGACCCGGAGGCGATCGACGCGCTGCGCCGCTTCGGCTTTCGCGTCTTCTACGGCGACGTGACGCGCCTCGATCTGCTCGACAAGGCGGGGGCGGCGCGGGCGCAGGTGCTCGTCATCGCGATCGACGACGTCGAGGCCGGTGTCGCGCTCGCGGCGAGCGTGCAAAAGGAGTACCCGAAGCTCCGGATCCTGGCGCGCGCGCGCAACGTCTCGCACTACGCCGAGCTGCGGCGGCTCGGGGTCGAGGTCGTGGAGCGCGAGACCTTCGAGTCGGCGCTCGTGCTCGGGCGGCGCGCGCTCGAGGCGCTCGGCTGCCCGCCCCACGAGGCGCGGGAGCGCGCGGTGAAGTTCCGCCGCCACAACGTGCGCATGCTCGAGGACCTCCTGCTCGAGTGGGACGACATGACGCGCCGGGTGCAGCGGGCGCGAGCCGCGAGCGACGACCTCGAGCAGCAGTTCGAGCGCGACCGCCAGGCGCTCGAGGAGCACGGCGTGACGGGCTGGCACATGCAGGACGCGGCGGCGGGGCGCGCCGCGGCGCCGGCCGACGACCGCCCGCCGACGCCCCCAGCCGACGTGACCGGAGCGCCGCCGTCGAGCGCGAG
>JADLAB010000237.1 GCA_020848455.1 Polyangiaceae bacterium | reverse complement strand
TCACGGCGACCCGCCTCGCCGAGCTGATGCGCCACGTGGGCGCCGTCGACAGCGCGCAGCTCGACATCAACTACTCGTACACCCGCTTCTTCCTGGTCGACCGCTCGCGCGAGCCGCCGCAGCTCGGGTACACCTTCGTCCCCAAGCTCGAGTACTCGAACAAGCTCTATCTGTCGCGCCACGCGACCCGCGACTTCTTCTACGTGACCGAGCGGTGAGGGGCGTCGCGGCGATGGAGTCGGAGCGAGCGAGGCCGGCGCGGGCTAGGGCCGGGGCGCGCGGAGCTCGGCTCGCCCGGCCCGCGCTCGTCGCCGCGCTGCTCGGCGCGGTCGCGTGCGGAGGCGCCTCGCCCGCGGGCGGCGTCGCGGTGCCGGCTGGCGCGGCCGAAGCAGCGCCCGCCCGGGCGCCCGGCGAGGGCGCCGCGGCCGGGGCCGGGGCCGAAGCTCCGCACGAGGCGGGCGCCCCGGCCGCGCAGCCGCCCGCGGACCGCCCGCCGGCAGCGCGCCGGGCGCCCGAGCCGCCGGCGCCTCCGCCGGACATGGTGAGCGTCCCGGCGGGCAGCTTCCCGCGGGGCTCGCCGGACGGCGTGGGCGCCGACGACGAGCGCCCGGCCCGCGCGGTGGAGGTCGCGGCGTTCTTCCTCGACCAGACCGAGGTCACCGAGCGCGCCTACGCGAAGTGCGTCGCCGCGGGCGCCTGTCGCCGGCCGCTCTGCGAGGACGGCCCGACCCGCTACGCGCCGAGCGAGCGCCCGCATCACCCGGTCGTGTGCGTGGACTGGGAGCGCGCCGCGACCTACTGCGTGTGGGCAGGCAAGCGCCTGCCGACCGAGGCGGAGTGGGAGAAGGCCGCGCGCGGCGTGGACGGCCGGCGCTACCCGTGGGGCGAGGAGCCGCCGAGCTGCGCCCGAGCCAACTACCGGGGCTGCGGCGCGGGTGCGGGTGCCGTGGGTAGCCACCCCGACGGCGCCAGCCCGTACGGAGCGCTCGACATGGCGGGCAACGTCTGGGAGTGGGTGTCCGACTGGCACGACGCCGGCTACTACGCGAGCGCTGCGGCGCGCGATCCGGCCGGTCCGGCGACCGGGGACGGGCGCGTCGTGCGCGGCGGAGCCTTCCGCGACGACGCGCGCGATCTCGACGCCCGCGCGCGGACCTTCGAGCAGCCGGGCCTCGGCTACGCGCACGTCGGCTTCCGGTGCGCGCGCTCGGCCGTGGCGCCGCGGTAGGCGCCCGCCCGACCCACGGGGGTGGGCGCGGGCGTTGTGGCGGGCGACGGCATGGCGTAAGCGGCCCGGGATGTCGACCCACCGGCGCATGGAAGATCTGGCCGTTCGCGTGAGCGAGGGCGGTGCCGCCAAGTACCACGAGCAGAACCGCTCGAAGGGCAAGCTCTTCGCGCGCGAGCGCGTGGCGCTGCTGCTCGACGCCGGGAGCTTCATCGAGGACGGCCTCTACGCGAACGCGACCGCGCGCGATCTGCCCGCCGACGGCGTCGTCACGGGCATCGGCACCTTCGAGGGGCGGCCGGTGTGCGTGATGGCCAACGACTCGACGGTGAAGGCCGGGTCGTGGGGGCGGCGCACGGTGGAGAAGATCCTGCGCATCCAGGAGACCGCGGAGCGCCTGCGCGCCCCGCTCGTGTACTTCGTCGACTCGGCGGGTGCGCGCATCACGGACCAGATCGAGATGTTCCCCGGGCGGCGCGGGGCGGGGCGCATCTTCTACAACCAGGTGCAGCTCTCCGGCCAGGTCCCGCAGGTGTGCCTGCTCTTCGGCCCGTCGGCGGCGGGCGGGGCCTACATCCCGGCGTTCTGCGACGTCGTCGTCATGGTCGACAAGAACGCCAGCATGTACCTCGGCAGCCCGCGCATGGCCGAGATGGTGATCGGCGAGAAGGTGAGCCTCGAGGAGCTCGGCGGGGCGCGCATGCACTGCACCGAGTCCGGCTGCGGCGACGTGCTGGTCAAGACCGAGCAGGAGGCCATCGCGTGGTGCAAGCGCTACCTGCGCTTCATGCCCGCGCGCCACACCGACAAGCCGCCGCGCGCCGAGCCGCGCCCGGTCCGCGCCGGTCAGGCACCGCTCGAGAGCCTGATCCCGGTCGACGAGAACAAGCCCTTCGACATCATGCAGGTCGTCGACCACGTGATCGACGAGGGCAGCTTCCTCGAGGTGAAGCAGCGCTACGCCAAGGAGATCGTCACCGGCTTCGCCCGCATCGACGGACGCGCCGTCGGGATCGTCGCGAACCAGCCCAAGCACAAGGGCGGTGTCCTGTTCGTGGACTCGGCCGACAAGGCGGCGCGCTTCATCTGGCTGTGCGACGCCTTCAACGTGCCGCTGCTCTACCTCGCCGACGTGCCCGGCTTCATGATCGGCACCATCGTGGAGAAGCAGGGGATCATCCGCGCCGGCGCCAAGATGATCGCGGCGGTGAGCGAGGCCACCGTGCCGAAGGTGTGCGTGGTCGTGCGCAAGGCGTACGGCGCCGGGCTCTACGCCATGTGCGGACCCGCCTTCGAGCCCGACGTGTGCCTCGCCCTGCCGACGGCGTCGATCGCCGTGATGGGGCCGAGCGCCGCCGTCAACGCGGTCTACTACAACAAGCTGCAGGAGGTCCCCGAGGGGCCCGAGCGCGAGGCCCTCGTGCAGAAGCTGCGCGCCGAGTACCGGGCCGACATCGACCTCGAGAAGATCGCCGCCGAGATGGTCGTCGACCACGTGGTTCCGTGCGCCGCGCTGCGCGGCGAGCTCGCCCACCGCTTCGCGCTCTACGCCGACAAGGTCGAGCAGCCGACGCCGAAGAAGCACCTCGTCCCGCCGGTGTGACCCGCCCGTCGCCCCCGCGGCAGCGAGCGTGGCTCGAGCCGTTCGGCCCTCGAAGGTCGACGACGTGGGCTAGAGTGTGGCGATGACACGCCGCACCCTAGCGGGCGCGGGCGCCCTCGCCGCCGCGCTCGTCGCCGCGCTCGCCGCGCCGCCGCTCCGCGCCGCCGATCCCGACGCCGTGCGCCTCGCGCGCCACCTCGGGCGCGCCGGAGCCGCGCATCCCCTCGCCGATCGCGACGGGCGCATCCCCGTGCTCGTGCCGCTCCCGGAGGGCGTCGCGGCGCCGCCGCTCGGGCTCCTCGAGGTCGTGCCGGGCTTCGCGACCCGGCGCTTCGCGCCCGACGAGCTCGCCGCTTTCGGCGCGCTGCACCCCGAGCTTCGCCTCGGCTTCGCGCCGCCGCGCCGTCCGCTGCTCGACGTGTCGAGCTTCTGGACGCATGCGGCCACCTACCGCGCCACGACCGGCCTCGACGGCGCGGGCGTCGTCGTCGGGATCGTCGACACGGGGCTCGACGTGGCGCACCCCGACTTCCGCACGGCCGACGGCCGCACGCGGGTCGCGTGGCTGCTCACCCACGAGAGCCCGCGCGGCCTCGAGCCCGAGCTCGAGCACAGCTACGGCTGCGACGACCCCGCGCAGAGCCCCTGCGCCATCTACTCGGCGGCCGATCTCGACGCGCTCATCGCGAGCGGCGCACCCGACCTGCCCGGCGATCCCCACGGGCACGGGACGCACGTCGCCTCCATCGCCGCCGGCAACGGCGGGCCGATGGTCGGCAGCCCGGAGTACGTGGGCGTGGCCCCGGGCGCCACGCTCGTCATCGCGGCGCCGGGCTTCTACGACGGCGACATCCTGCGCGCCGCCGGCTTCGTGTTCGAGCGCGCCGCCGCGCTCGGGATGCCGGCCGTCCTCAACGTGAGCCTGGGTAGCGACTACGGGCCGCACGACGGCACGAGCGGGCTCGAGCGCGGGCTCGCGGCGCTCGTGGGCGACGCCCACCCCGGACGCGCCATCACGGTGGCGGCCGGGACCAGCGGCGCCCTGTCGCACCTCGAGGGACGCGGACCCTTCGGGATCCACACCGAGGTCCACGTCGCGAGTCACGGCGTGACGCGCCTGCCCATGCTCGTCGCCGGCGCCACGGGGACCATCGTGGGCTCGGCGTGGGTGTGGGTGAACTTCCGGCGCGGCGACCGGGTGTCCGTGGGCCTCGAGGGCCCCGGTGGGGAGACCTGGATCGGCCTCGTGGCGCCCGGCGACGACCGCGGCTACGAGAGCGGCGAGCGCTCGGCCTCGCTCCTCAACAACGTGGTCGACGGCCGCTCGGAGCTCACCGCGGACACCAACGGCGCCGTCCTGCGCTGGAGCGGCGTGTGGCAGGCCGAGGACACCTTCGCCGTGCTGCTCGAGGGCGAGGGCGACGCGCACCTGTGGGTCACGGGCGCCGCCGACGCGGCGCCCGGCGTCGGGCTCGGCATGGTGTTCGAGAGGGCCACGGACACGGCCACCATCGCCGTGCCGGCGAGCTCGCCGGCGCTCATCGCCGTAGGCTGCACGCTCAATCGCACGCTCTGGACCCCGCTCGGCCTCGGGCCGCTCCAGCTCATGCAGTTCGGCTCCGACGAGTCTCCGGAGTCGGACAGCCTGTGCTACTTCGGCGGCCACGGGCCGAACGCCGACGGGGCGATGAAGCCCGACCTCGTGGCGCCCGGTGCCTACGTCGGCGCGGCCATGGCGCAGAGCGCCGACCCGCGCGTGAACCCGGACAGCGTGTTCGACAACGCGGGCTGTCCCGGTGACACTCAGTGCCACTTGCTCGACGAGCGCCATGCGCTGTCGAGCGGCACCTCGATGGCGGCTCCGCACGTCGCCGGCGCGGCGGCGCTCCTCCTGGCTCGCGAGCCCAGCCTCACGCAGTCCGAGCTCCTCGACGTGCTCCAGGCCGGCGCGCGCTACCCGCGGGGCAAGGTGACGCACGACTACCAGCTCGGCCCCGGCGCACTCGACCTCACGGGTGCCCTCGCGGTGCTCGAGCAGGCCGGCGCCGGCGCCCCGGTCGACGCCGCGCGCAGCTACTACGTGCTCAGCATGCCGTACGTGCGCCCCGACCCGGGCTACCCGGTCGAGGTCGCGATCGAGCTGCGGCGCGGGGACGGCTCCGTGGCGACGGGCGCATCCGCGGCAGGGCTGGTGGTCGAGGTCATCGGCGGGACGCTGCTGTCGCCACCCGAGCCCGTGCGCGCTGGTCTGTTTCGCGCTGCCTTCACGGCGCCGCCCGGCACCTCGGGGAGCAAGCTCTGGCTCGACGTGCGCTACCTCGGTCGCTCGCTCGGCCTGCGCGAGCTGCCGATCGCCGTCGATCCCTGGGTCGTCGGCGGCTCCTTCGCGGCGGGCGGTGGAGGCTGCGCGGTCGCCGGGGGCGCGTACGTGCCGCGCGGGGCCGAGCCCGGCCCGGGCGCGCTCGTGCTCGTGGGGCTCGCCGTGCTCCGCCGGCGGCGCGGCTCAGCGCGGCACCACGACCGCCGTGCCGGCCGGTAGGCCCGACACCTCGACCCAGCGCTCGTCGGAGGCGCCGAGCGCCACGCGGCGCGAGCGCGACCACAGGAGGAACGGCACCTCGACCCAGGCGCCGCCGTCGCGCACCACCACGGCCTCGCGCGGCAGGCGCAGCGCGACCTCGCGCTCCGGCCGCTCGATCCAGGCCTCGAGCCGCAGCCCGATGGGGAGCTCCGTCGGGCTCTGCCACTCCGCCCAGGCCGCGCGCACGAGGCCGTCCGAGCGCACGCGCGCGTCCTCGGCGCCGATCGCGCGGCGCTCCATGCGCTCGGCGACGCGGCGCACGCGCGCCTGGCCCACGGCGGCGCCGCCGAGGCGCACCACGGTGAGCTCGACGCCCACCGCGAGCACGTCGACGTCGGGCTCCTCGACCTCGAGCCGGAGCTCGTTGTGCGCCACGTCGGCGATCTCGAAGACCGCGATCGAGCCGGGGCCGATGCTCGTCGTGTCGCCCGGATCGACGCGCCGCGCGAGCACGGTCCCGGCGATGGGCGCCACGAGTCGCGCGCGTCCGAGCTCCGTGCGCGCCGCGGCGAGCGCCGCCTCGGCCGCGACCACGTGCGCCTCGGCAGCCTTCACGTCGTCGGGGCGGCCGCCGGCGTCCGCGAGGCGCATGCGTGCGCGCGCCGCCTCGAGGCGGGCCTCGGACACGCGCGTCGCCTGCTGGGCCGCGTAGAGCTCGGCGGCCGTGGCGCCGCCCTCGCCGACGAGCTTCTCGAGGCGCGCCAGCCGGTCGCGCTCGAGCGCGAGGGCGTGCTCCTCGCCCTCGGCCTCGGCGGCCGCGGCGGCGCGCTCCTCGCGTCGCGCCCCCGAGGCGACGCCGCGCGCGGCGGCCCGCGCGGCGGCGAGATCCGCGACCCGCCGCTCGGTCTCGGCCTGTTGCGTGTCGGCCTCGATCTCCGCGAGCAGCTGCCCCTGCTCGACGCGGTCGCCCTCGCGCACCAGCACGCGCAGCACGCGCCCCTCCACGCGCGGCCGCACCTCGGCCACGCCCTCGACCGGGACGACGACCGCGTTGGCGAGAACCCGGACGGTGATGCCCCCCGGCTCGGCGAGCGCGACCTCGTCGCCGTGGCGCGCGGTCACCGCCCCGAGCGCGACGAGCCCCGCGAGCGCGAGCGCCGCGACGAGCCACACCGTACGCCTGCGCTGCTTCATGGCCTCTCCTCTGCGGTGCGTCGCTCGGCGACGATGCGGCCGTCTTCCATCGCGAGGATGCGGTCCGCGAACACCTCGAGCCGGTGGTCGTGGGTCACGAGCAGCACGCCAGTGTCGGGGCGCACGTGCTCGCGCAGGATCGCGATGACCCGCATGCCGGTCGCGCCGTCGAGCGCCGCCGTCACCTCGTCGCCGATGACCAGCGCCGGATCGCCCGCGAGCGCGCGGGCGATCGCCACCCGCTGCTTCTGGCCGCCCGACAGCTCGCCCGGCCGGTGGTGCAGGCGGTCGCCGAGTCCCACGTGCTCGAGCGTGGCGCGGGCCTGCGCGGCGGCTCGCGCGGCCGACGCCCCCTTCATGCGCAGCACGGTGGCGACGTTGTCGAGCGCCGTCAGGGCGGGGAAGAGGTTGTAGGTCTGGAACACGAAGCCGAGGTGGCGGCGGCGCACGGCCGCGACACGCGCCTCGTCGAGGTCGGTGATGCACGCGCCGCAGAGCTCGACCGAGCCGGCGCTCGGGCGCATGAGCCCCGCGAGGATGGAGATGAGCGTGGTCTTGCCGGAGCCGCTCGGCCCCATGAGCAGGGTGAGCTCGCCGGCGCGCACCTCGACCTCTACCTCCGCGAGGGCCGTCGTGGCGAGCGGGCCCTGCCCGTAGGTCTTCTGCACCCCGAGCGCCCGCACGAGCACGCGCGCCGGCGCCGGCGCCGCCGCGGCGGTCCGCGCGGTGGCCGTGGCGGCGCTCACCGGAACACCTCCGCCGCGTCGAGGCGCAGGATGCGGCGCACGCTGCCGAGGCTCGCCGTCGCGCACATGCCGGCCACCGCCACGCCGGCGAGCGCGAGCACGCGCGGCGACAGGACGACCATGAGGCCGGCCTCGGCGAGCAGGTGCTGCCCGACGAACGCGAAGACGAGCCCCGTTGCGCCGCCGAGGACGGCGAGCAGCGCCGCCTGCCAGGCCACGAAGGAGGCGAGCTCGCCGCGCGTCGCGCCGACCGCCTTCAGCGTGGCGAGCTCGCGCTCGTGCTCGCGCGTCACCGAGTACAGCGTCTGGCCGACGATGACGACCCCCACGATGAGCCCGAGCAGGGCCGAGAAGCCGAGCGCCACCCCGGCCCCGGAGCTCGCCACCCAGTAGTCCTCGGTCTTCTTGCGGAACGTGTCGCTGGTCCAGGCCTGCAGATCCGGGTGGCGCTCCTCGATCTCGCGGGCCACCCGCGGCCCGCAGCTCGGGTCCGCGAGATCGACGACCCAGTAGTGGGCCTGGCCGTCGGCGAGCCCGAGCACCCGGCGCGCGGTCGCGATGTCGGCGAAGACGTAGGGCGTGAGGGTGAAGGAGCGGATGCCGCGCGTCACGGCGGCCACCTGCACCGTGTGGCGGCCGAGCTCGAGGCGCGCGCCGCGCGGGTCGTCGGGCAGGCGCAGCTTCGCGAGGTCGATGGTGTCCACCGAGACGCGATCGGGGGCGTGCAGATCCTCGGGCAGCCCGGTGGCGAGGCTCCACGGCAGGAGCGTGGGACCGCGCTCGAAGCCGACGAGCTGCACCGCGTCGAGGGCGCCGTTCGACTTGCGCACGCCGCCGAAGGAGAACACGAGCCCGCGCACGGCTCGCACGCAGCCGTGCGAGGCGACGCGGGCGCGGCTGCCGGACGACAGCGGCTCGCCGTTGTCGATGACCTCGGTGCCGCGCGCCATGACCCAGATGTCGCCGCCGAGGCGGCCCACGAGCAGCGCCGAGGTCTCGAGAAAACCCACGTAGATGCCCACCTGCAGGAGCAGGAGCGTGGCGGCGAACGACACGCCCGCCACCGCGCCGAGGAACTTGCCGCGGTCGTGGAGCAGCGACTCGAGCGCTACCTTGCGCATGGTCGGCTGGCTCGGCAAAACATGAGGGCTACCTCGCGTTCCGAAGCTCGCGTATGTTCGGGCCCATGTCAAGCGAAGTGCCCGCGTCGCGGGCGCGCTCCCGCGCGGGCCGCCCGGGCCCGCCCGCGCCGCCGCTGCCCACGTTCGCGGCGCGGCGCGCGCCGGTGCAGGGCCGCAGCCGGCAGACCGTGGAGCGCATGCTCGTCGCCGCCGCGGACCTGTTCGCAGAGCGGGGCTTCGAGGCGACGACCACCGACGCCATCGCGGCGCACGCGGGGGTGGCCGTCGGCAGCGTGTACCGCTTCTTCCCCAACAAGTCGGCCATCGTGCGGGCCCTCTACGACGGCTACGTCGCGCGCGTGGACGCCCTGTTCGCCGAGCTCGCGTCCGGGCCGCTGCCGCGCGGCGCCCGGGCGCGGCTCCGACGGGCCATCGAGCTGTTCGCGGCCTTCCACCGCGCGGACGCCGGCTTCAGGGCGCTCTGGACGTCCGGCCACTCCTCGCGCGAGCTCGTGGCGCTCGGCTTCGCGATGTCGGCCTGGAGCGCCGAGCGCGTCGCCGCGCTCATCGCACCGCACGTGCGCCTGCGCGGTGCGGCGCTCGCGCGCGTGGGGCTCGTCGTGTCGGAGTCGACCTTCGCGCTCCTCGCCGCGGCGTCGCAGGAGCCGGACGCGCGCCGCGCGCACGTGCTCGTGACCGAGGCCTGCAGGCTCGTGGAGCGCTACCTCGCGCCCTACCTCGTCGGCGCGGCCGGGCGCGCCCCGCGGCGGCGCTGAGCCGCGCGGTCTCGCGCGCCGAAGGGAGCGAGACCGCTCCCTTTCGGTGCGGTGCGTCCCGGCGGTGCGCCAGGACGGTGCAGGCGCCCGCTGCCGCAGTGGAAGTGCCGGAAGATCCGCGCTGCTCCGGCCGGCACGCGCCTCGCAAGGGACCGGGGCGAGGACAGCCAAGGAGGACACGACATGACGTTCACGATTCGCTTCTGGGGTGTGCGCGGCAGCATCGCCACGCCTGGTCCGGCCACGGCCGGGGTCGGTGGCAACACGAGCTCGGTCGAGGTCGTGTGCGGCGCGAGCCGCATCCTGCTCGACGCCGGCACGGGCATCCGCGCGCTCGGCGAGAGCCTTCTGCGTCAGGGTCCGGTGCAGGCGACGCTGCTCCTGTCGCACCACCACTGGGACCACATCCAGGGACTGCCGTTCTTCGCGCCGCTCTACCTGCCCACGACCGAGCTCCTGGTCGTCGGGCCGCACGGCGACCGCCTGCCCAACCGGGAGGTGCTGGCGAGCCAGATGAGCGCGCCCGGCTTTCCGGTCCGGCTCGCGGAGCTTCCGTGCCGCCTCGACACCCGCGAGGTGCGCGCCGGCGAGCGCTTCGCCGTCGGCGGTGCGCGGGTGACCGTGGCGCGCGGCAACCACCCCGGCGGCTCGCTCGCGTACCGCATCGACTACGCGGGCCGGAGCCTCGTCTACGCGACCGACACCGAGCCGTACGGCTGCCTCGATCCGGCGCTCGCTGCGCTCGCCGCAGACGCCGACGTGCTCGTCTACGACTCGCAGTACACGCCCGCCGAGTACCGCGGTGAGGGCGGGCCGGCGAGGGTCGGCTGGGGCCACTCCACGTACGAGGCGGGAGCGCGCCTGGCGCGCGCGGCGCGCGTCGGCGAGTACCTCCTGTACCACCACGACCCGTCGCGCGACGACGCGGCGGTGGCCGAGCTCGAGCGCCGGGCGCAGGCGCTCTACCCGAGCGCTCGCGCGGCGCGCGAGGGTCTCGTGATCGAGCTCGGGGCGGGTGCGGTGGCGGCGTGATCGCCGTCGTGCCCACGGCGAGCGCCCCGCGCGCGGGCGGCTCGGCTATCCTCGCGCCGGGCACGCTCTCCATGTCGCGTCTGTCGCTCCTGGTCGACCTCGCCTCGCTCCTCGCGCGCGAGGTGGATCTCGACGCCTTGCTCGCCTCGGCCTGCCTGCGCACGAGCGAGGCGCTGCGCGCCGACCGGGCGACCATCTGGCTCGTGGACGCCGAGCGCGGCGACCTCGTGACGCGCGTGGCCCTCCTGCCGGAGCTCCCGGCCCTGCGCCAGCCCATCGACCGCGGCCTCGCGGGCTGGGTGGCGCGCACCGGCGAGACCGTGCGCGTCGACGACGCCGCGCGCGACGAGCGCTTCGACCCGAGCGCCGACCGGGCCACCGGCTACGTCACGCAGAGCGTGCTGGTCGCCGCGATCCGTGAGCACGCCCGCGCGCCCGTGCGCGGCGTGGTGCAGGTCCTGAACCGCGCGGGCGGGCCCTTCGACGCCGAGGACGAGCGCTACCTCGAGGCGCTCGGGCAGCAGCTCGCCCGGGCGCTCGGGCTCACGACGCTGCGGGCGCCCGACGACAGTGGTCCGGGCCTCGTGCTGCGAGGTCCCTTCAACCGCATCGTCGGGCGCAGCCCCGCCCTGCGCCGGGTCTACGAGCGCGTGGGCCTGGCGGCTCAGACCGACGCGCTCGTGCTCCTGCGCGGCGAGACGGGCACGGGCAAGGGCCTGTTCGCGCGGGCCATCCACGTGAACTCTCTGCGGCAGGGCGGGCCCTTCGTCACCGTCGACTGCACGACGCTCCCGGCCCAGCTCGTCGAGAGCGAGCTCTTCGGCCACGAGCGAGGCGCCTTCACGGGTGCCGACCGGCGGGTGCGCGGCAAGATCGAGCTGGCGCACGAGGGCACGCTGTTCATCGACGAGATCGGCGAGCTGCCGCCCGAGATGCAGGGCAAGCTGTTGCGCTTCCTGTCGGACCGTAGCTTCGAGCGCGTCGGCGGGCGCGAGACGCTCACGGCCGACGCGCGCGTCGTGTGCGCCACCCACCGCGACCTCGAGCGCGCGGTCGCCGCGGGGCAGTTCCGCGAGGACCTCTACTTCCGGGTGCGCGTCGTCGAGATCGAGGTGCCGCCGCTACGCGACCGCGGGCCGGACGAGATCGAGATCTTGGCGCGCCACTTCGCCGCCATGTACGCCGAGCGCTACCGGCGACCGGTACCGGTGCTCGACGGCGCCGCGCTCGCCGCGCTGCGCAGCTCCCCCTGGCCCGGCAACGTGCGACAGCTCGAGCACTGGGTGGAGAGCGTCGTCGTGCTCTCGCCCGACGGGCGCATCGCCGACAGCCTGCTGCCGACCTCGCGTCGACCGGGCGAGCTCCCGCGCGACCCTGGCGCACCGGGGGGTGCGGCGGGGGTGTGGCTGCCCGAGGGGCTCACGCTGGCCGAGGCCGGGGAGCGCTACATCGCCGCGACGGTGGCGCAGTGCGACGGCAACAAGACGGAGGCGGCCCGCCGCCTCGGGGTCGGGCGCAACAGCGTGGCGCGGGCGCTGAAACCACGCTGACACTCCGACGCGGCCGCGGCTCGGCGCCGGCCGGTGCCGCTTGCCCCGCGACCGCGCCCGTGAAAAGCCTGACCGCATGGCCGCCCGGGGCTTCTACGCGCAGGATGCCAGACAGCGCGCCGCGGCGGTGGTCCGGGACATCGAGCGCGGGACGGGGGCGGAGGTCGTCGTCGCCGTGCGGCCCCGCGCCGCCGAGTACCACGCCGGCGCCTACCTCGTCGGCGCGCTCGCCGCGCTCGCGGTGCTGTGTGCGCTCGTGTGGCTGCCCATCGACTTCGCCTACGACTCGTGGCCTTTCGAGGTGGGGCTCGCGTTCGTGCTCGGGACGGCCCTCGGGCTCGGCCTGCCGCCGGTGCGACGGCTCTTCACCACGCGCCGCCGCATGCGCGCCGAGGTGCGACGGAGCGCGCTCGCGGCGTTCTTCGAGCTCGGCGTCGGCCGCACGCGCGAGCGCACCGGCGTGCTCGTGTTCGTCGCGCTCCTCGAGCGGGAGGTGGAGGTGGTCGCGGACCACGGCCTCGACTTCGAGGCGTGCGGCGAGGCCTGGGAGCGCGCGCAGGCGTCGCTGCGTGCGTCGCTGCGCGGGGGCCTCGATCTCGAGCGCTTCCTCGCCGCGCTCGGGGCGCTCGGGGCGCCCCTCGCCGAGGCGGCGCCGCGGCGCGCGGACGACGTCAACGAGCTGCCCGACGAGATGGACGTCGCATGAGGGCCGGTGGCCGGCACGCCCGGCGCATGGCCCTCGCGGGCGGCGTCCTCCTCGGGCTGCTGCTGCTGTTCTGGGCGGCCGAGGGCGCTGCCCGGCCCGGCGGAGGGCACAGCTACTCGGGTGGCGGCTCGTCGAGCAGCGGCGGCGGCGGTGGCGGCAGCGGTGGCGGCGGCGAGGGTGCCTTCCAGGCCATCTTCTACCTCCTGATGCTCTGCATCGAGGCACCGGCCATCGGCATTCCCGTCGTGTGCGTGCTCGTCGCGATCGGGGTCGGCGTCGTGGTGGCCAAGAAGCGCGAGCGCGGGAGCTCCTGGAGCACGAGCGCACCGGCGGCCGCGCCGGTGGCGGCGCGCGGCAGCCGCCCCCGCGCGTTTCTGCAGGGGCTGCGTCGCGACGATCCCGACTTCTCGCTCGTCCTGTTCGAGGACTTCCTCTACGCGCTCTACGCGCGCGCCCACGAGGCGCGGGGCAACGGTCGGCTCGCGGAGCTCGCACCCTACCTCGGCCCGGGGGCGGGTCGCGTGCTCGGCGCCGCGCGCGCGCCGGGCGTGAAGGACGTCATCATCGGGGCGATGGCGCTCGAGCGCGCCTGTGACGCCGCGCGCGGACCGGAGCGCTGGGTCACGGCGACCGTGCGCTTCGAGGCGTGCATGACCGAGCTCGACGCGGCCGGTCGGCCGGCCGGCGTGTTCGCCGTCGAGCGCTGGACGCTCGCGCGGCGCCGTGACGCGAAGAGCAAGGCGCCGGGCAAGGCCACCGTGTTCGGGTGCCCGAGCTGCGGCGGGCCGCTCGAGGCGCTGCGCGGGGAGACCTGCGCCTACTGCGGCACGACCTTCCGGGTGGGCGTGTTCGACTGGTGCGTGGACGACATCACCGTCGTCGAGCGCCAGCGGCGCGCCCCCGCGCTCACCGCCGACGTGGCCGAGCAGGGCACGAGCCTGCCCACGGTGGTCGATCCGCAGGCGGACCAGCGCTTCCGTGCGCTCGCGGCGCGCGACCCGCACTTCTCTTGGGCCACGCTGCAGGCGCGCCTCGCGCTCGTCTTCGCGCGCCTGCAGGTCGCGTGGTCCACGCGCGAGTGGCTGCTGGCGCGCCCCTTCGTGAGCGACAACCTGTTCCAGATGCAGCTGTTTTACGTGCAGAGCTACGTGGCGGCGCGGCTCTACAACAAGACCGAGCGGGCGCGCATCACGCACGTGCAGTGCGCCAACGTGGAGAGCGACAAGTACTTCGACGCCATCACGGTGCGCGTCTACGCGACGGGGCTCGACTACACGGTCGACGAGAGCGGCAAGGTCGTGTCGGGCAGCAAGAAGCGCGAGCGCCCGTACAGCGAGTACTGGACGCTCATCCGGGGCGCGCAGGTGAGCCGGCCGACGCTGGCGACCCCCGAGTGTCCCAACTGCGGGGCGCCGCTCGAGGCGCCGCCCGGCGCCGAGGTCCCGGGCGCCGCGCCGGTGGGCATCGGCATGACCGGCAACTGCCTGCACTGCCGCGCCAAGGTGACGAACGGCGACTTCGACTGGGTGCTGTCGCGCATCGAGCAGGACGAGGCCTACCAGGGCTGACGCCCGCCCGCGGCGACGTGCTACAGGACCGGCGTGGCGCGGGAGCCAGCCTAGCGATGCCGATCTACCGGCTGGACGAGCGCATCGTGTTCCCGCCGCCGCACCTGGCGGATCCGAGCGGCGTGCTCGCGGTCGGCGGCGACCTCGAGCCTCGGCGGGTGCTGCTCGCGTATGCGAGCGGGATCTTCCCGTGGCCCGCCGAGGGGATGCCGCTCTTGTGGCACTCGCCCGACCCGCGCTTCGTGCTCGAGGCGCATGCCTTGCACGTGCCGCGCAGCCTGCAGAAGACGCTGCGGCGCCGGAGCTTCGATCTCTCGCTCGACACCGCGTTCCGTGCGGTCATCGAGGCCTGCGCCCGTGAGCCACGCCCCGGGCAGCGCGGGACGTGGATCACGGACGAGATGGTCGAGGCCTACGTGAGGCTCCACGAGCTCGGCTTCGCGCACTCGGCCGAGGCGTGGCGCGAGGGTCGCCTGGTCGGCGGGCTCTACGGGGTGTCCCTCGGCGGCGCGTTCTTCGGCGAGTCGATGTTCGCGGCCGCGCCGGACGCCTCGAAGGCGGCCTTCGTCGTGCTCGTGGCGCAGCTCGCGCGCTGGGGCCTCGAGCTCGTCGACTGCCAGGTGCACACGGATCACCTCGAGCGCTTCGGCGCCAGGCACTGGCCGCGCGAGCGCTACCTCGCGGCCCTGCGGCACGCCCTCGAGCGCGCGACGCGCCGGGGCCCGTGGCGCTTCGACGACGCGGACGCCCTCTCGGGCGAGACGGGGCAACCCTGACGATGGTCGCGTTCTCGCACCGCACCGCCTGGAGCCGGCGCCCGAACGAGCTCGCCGAGCTCCGCGCCACGCTCGGCGCCACGCCCATCGACGACCTCACCGAGAGCAACCCGACGCGCGCGGGGCTCGCCTGCGAGCCTGCCGTGCTCGGCTGGCTGGCGGACGCGCGCGCTCGGAGCTACGCGCCCGAGCCGCTCGGCGTCGAGTCCGCACGCGCGGCGGTCGCGCACTACTACGCGGCGCGCGGCGTCGCGGTCGAGCCCGACGCCGTGGCGCTCGCGGCGAGCTCGAGCGAGGCGTACGCGTGGCTCTTCCACCTGCTCTGCGACCCGGGCGACGTCGTGCTGGTGCCGCGGCCGAGCTATCCGCTCCTGCCGTACCTCGCCGAGCTCGCGGGCGTCACGCTCGTGCCCTATCCGCTGCTGCGCGAGGAGGCCTTCCGCGTCGACGTCGGCGCGGTCGAGCGTCTGGTCGCCGGCCCCTTCGTCACCGGTCCCGGGGCGCCCGCGCCGCAGGGTCGGGTCCGCGCGATCGTGCTCGTGCACCCCAACAACCCGACGGGCTCGCTCGTGCGCCAGAGCGACGCACGGGCGCTCGGCGAGCTGGCGCGCGCGCACGGTCTCGCGCTCGTCGTCGACGAGGTGTTCCTCGACTACCCGCTCGGGCCGCATCCCGACGCGGCCGGGAGCTTCGCCGGGTTCGACACCGCGCTCACCTTCGTGCTGAGCGGCCTGTCGAAGGTCGCGCTCCTGCCGCAGCTCAAGCTCGGCTGGGTGGTCGCCAGCGGCCCGCCGGCCGACGTCCGGGAGGCCATGGCGCGGCTCGAGATCGTGGCCGACAGCTTCCTGTCGGTGGGCACGCCGGTGCAGCTGGCGCTCGACCGCATCCTCGGCCACGTGCCGGAGGTGCAGGCGCGCCTCTGCGAGCGCCTCGCCCGGAACCTCGGGGCGCTCGACGCGGCGCTCCATGCGCTCGGCCCCGGCTCGCCGCTCCGTCGCCTGCCGTGCGAGGCCGGCTGGTACGCGACGCTCGAGGTGCCGCGCACCCGCAGCGACGACGAGTGGCTCGGGCTGCTGCTCCGCGAGGAGCGCGTCCTCGTGCACCCGGGGTACTTCTTCGACGGCGCGAGCGGCGACCTCGTCGTGAGCCTCTTGTGCGAGCCGGTGCGCTTCGCAGCGGCGTGCGCGCGCGCGCTCCGGCGCCTCGCGGCGGGCTGAGCGCCGCACGATCGTCAGCGGTGGATGTAGACCACCGTCATGCGGCCCGCGTCGGGGCCGCCGGCGCGGCCCGCCAGGTCGGCGCGCACACCGTGCCAGCCGGGGGGCAGGGGCGGGTCCGTCCAGGCGAAGATGCGGCGCGCGTCGATGGGGGAGAGGTTCACGCAGCCGCCGCTCTTCTTCTCGCCCCAGGCGTCGTGCCAGTACGCGCCGTGCAGGGCGTGGGGACCGCTGAAGTTCTGGGTGTACTGGACCTCGGCGTGCACGATGTTGCTGTCGGAGCTCGAGATCATCGTCGCCGTGAGGAACTTCCCCGTGACCGCGAACTCTCCCACCGGCGTCGACGCGGTGGAGACGGGATCGAGACCCGGGTACGGCATGCCGCCGCGTCCCGGCGAGATGAGCGTCGCGTACACCGGCGTGTCGCCCTCGTGGGCGACGAGCCAGCCGCCGTCGACGCTCACCTCGATCCACTTCGCGGCGGCGCCCGCATCGGGGCCGAGCCGCACGCGCGCCGGCGGCTCGCGCGCCGGGGCGATCACGGTGACGTCCTCCTCGGCGCAGTAGAGCCCGGGCGTGCGCGTCTCGAGGTAGCGCCGCCCGGCGTCGGTCACGCTCGCCGGGCCCAGCTCCACCCAGCCGTGGCGCGGCCACTCGTCGCCTGGCACGGCGGCGAGGACCCCGTCCGGTCCGCGCCGGTACTTGGGGCGCGCCTTCACCCGGAAGAACCCGAGCGGCAGCCGCGGAGCGTCGGCGGCCGGGCTCGCGACCCGAGCCCCCGCGAGCAGGACACCCGCGAAGTGCGACTCGGGGTACGGCCGCACGCGGTCCTTCGGGACGACGGCTCGGTCCCAGGTGAGGAGCCACGACCGGCCGTGGGCCGCGAAGCTCCGCGTGTACGCGAGCGTCGATCCGCGCACCACGGCCCTCACGACCGGGCGGCCCCGCGCCGGCAGCTCGGGGAACGGCGGCGGGGGCTCGGTCGCAGGGGAGAGATCGACCCCGACGAGCGGGTCGGCGGCCGGGCGCTCTCCGGTGGATGCGCGAGCGATCGCCGCGAGATGCCGGTCGAGGTCGATCTCCGTGCGGCGCTGCTCGGCCTCGGTCGGCACGCGCGAGTAGACGGGCGTCCCGGTCGACTCGGCGTAGCGGTAGGGCCACGGCGAGGTGGGGTCCGCCGCCGTGGGCCGCAGCGCGGCCACCACCGGATCCTGGGGGTCGAGGGTGGCGTCGTCGCCCGTGCACACGTAGCCGAAGGGCTCGATCGCGTACCAGGCAGCGCACCCGCCGCCGCCGCCGCCCGCGGCGCCCGGCACGAGCGCCTGCGCCGCGTCGCCACCCTTCACCCGCACCGCATCACCGAGCGAGAGGTACCCGATCCACGCGCCGCCCGCGCCCGGCGCGGCGCGGATCCACACGAAGCGCGCCTTGGCGTACACGCGGTCGCCCGGCCGCTCGTCGACGACCGTGCGCCCCGGCCACCGCACGAGGTCGTCGGCGGGTGCGGGCGCGGCGCCCGGGGGAGGTGCTCCGCCCGCGAGCACTCCGTCCGCCCCGGCGCTCTCCGGCGCCGAGTGGGGAGTCGCACGGGCGCTCGAGGGCGGGCTCGCCGAGCTCACCGTCGGAGCCGTCGAGCTCGCCGCCGGGGCGCGCTCCGAGAGGCCCCGGCTGCGGCCTGGGTCCTCGCCGTGGGTGCAGCTCGCGGCGAACGCTCCCGCGATGGCAAGCACGCGCGGGGCGAGCCCGTGCGGGGCGGCGAGCGCGGCGCGAGTGTGCGCGCTGCGCCGCATGCGCGGTCGCAGGCCGTCCGTGACGTTGACCTTGCGCATCGCCGACCCGTATCATCGTCATGCCGGCAGGCGCGCGACCAGTTTTCGTGCGCCGGGCCGTGCCTCCGCACCCCAGACCTCCACAACCCATGCCGTCCACGAGCTCGTCCCCAAGATGCCGCGCCTAACCAGAGCAGCCGTCGCCGTCATCGGGTTGTCCGCCCTCACCGCCGCCGTCTTCGGCGCCTGCGCTTCCGGCACGAAGGAGGACGACCCGGGCACCGGTGGCACGGGGAACACGGCGACCACGAGCTCCACCACCGGCACCGGGGGCCAGGGCAACACCGGCATTCCTTGCACCGAGAACGCCGAGTGCGAGTCCGGCATCTGCCTGCAGATCGGTCAGGGACAGGGAGTCGGCAAGTACTGCGTGAGCAAGTGCCCGCCGGACTGTCCGGACGGCAGCTACTGCGCGCTCATCAACGGCCAGGGCTACTGCGTGCCGGAGCGAGGCAACGAGTGCACCAAGTGCAACGGCAAGATCAACTGCCTCGACGTGGCGGACGCGTGCCTGACCGCACCGCTCGGCGACAAGTTCTGCGCGCGTGACTGCACGATCGAGGGCGAGTGCCCGGCGGGCTACACCTGCGTGGACGAGACCCTGTACCAGTCGGGCGGCTGGCCAGCCGGAGGCGCCGGCGGCACGAGCACCGGCGGCAGCGGCCCGAACCCCACCGTGCCCGAGCGCTTCTGCGTGCCCGACGACGGCGCGAGCTGCGCCTGCAGCGACAAGCGCGACGGCGTGCTGCACGCCTGCGAGAACACGAACGCCTTCGGCACCTGCAGCGGCGACGAGACCTGCGACGGGGCCCTCGGGCAGTGGCAGGGCTGCACGGCGGGCACGCCGGCGGCCGAGACCTGCAACGCGCTCGACGACAACTGCAACGGCTCGGTGGACGAGGGGACGGACGCGGAGCTCTGCGCGAACGCCGGCCCGCCGCCGACGAACGCGGAATGGGCCTGCACGTCGGGGCAGTGCGCGCGCGGGGCATGCGACACGGGCTGGGTCGCCTACCCGGTACCGGCGGACCCGACCGCGGGCTGCGAGTGCAGCGTCGGCACGGGGGAGCCGGGCAACAACAACTGCGTGGCGCCCCAGCTCATCGGCACGGTGACCGACGTCGCCGCGGGTCTCACCGCGAGCGGTACGCTCTCGGCCGACAACGACGTGGATCAGTACTCGTTCGTCACCACCGACACGAACGAGAACACCACCAACAGCTACCACGTCGCCATCTCGTTCCTCGCGAACCCGAACGACGAGTTCCAGTTCGACGTGGTGCGGGGCGCGTCGTGCAGCAACAGCCCGCCGGCCGCGTCGTCGAATCTCACCACCTACGACTGGTGCGTGAACGGCTCCTCGGGCGGTGTCGGCGAGGCACCTTGCAGCCCGACCGGGGCCAACCACTGCGCGGACCACTCGTCGTCCTACTTCGTGAGGGTGCACCGGAAGGCAGGCGCCACGCCCACGTGCGCGCAGTACCAGCTCAGCGTGCGGGCCAACGGCGGCGCGTGCACCTTTGGCGGCCAGTGCCCGTGAC
>JADLAB010000236.1 GCA_020848455.1 Polyangiaceae bacterium | reverse complement strand
GGCAGGAGGCCGCCGGCGATCATGAAGGGGCTCGTGCCCGGCGTCGGCGCGCGCAGCGTGTGGATGAGCCCCACCAGGGTGCCGATGCCCATGCTGACGCCGGTCAGCCCGGCGACGATGCGCACCGTGCGGCTCGGCCCCGACCTCGGCGCCGCGCCGTTCTTCGCCGCGGAGGCCCGCGTCGCGGCCCTGGGCGGGCGAACGGGCGCGAGGGGCGCGATGTCGACCGCCCGGTGCGCGACGAGCCCGGGCACGCGCTGCCGCCGCTCGCCCCGCGTCCACTCGACCCCTCCGGCACCCGGCGCGCGCCCACGCGTCGCCGGCTCCGGCTCGTCACCCGTGCTCTGTCGCTCCAACTTCGTCCGCCTCGGGGATCGAGCTTGGCACATTCGTGGCGAAGGTCACGCGGCAGGCGCGCGCGCGCTCACACGCTGCCGCCGCGCACGCGCACCACGTTCGCCCCGAGCGCCCCGAGCTTCTCCTCCATCGCCTCGTAGCCGCGGTCGAGGTGGTACACGCGCGAGACCAGGGTCTCGCCCTCGGCGACGAGCCCCGCGATGACGAGCGAGGCCGACGCCCGCAGATCGGTCGCCATCACGTTCGCCGCCGAGAGCCCGGCGACGCCCTTCACGAAGGCCGTGTGGCCGCTCACCTCGATGTCGGCGCCCATGCGCCCGAGCTCCGGCACGTGCATGAAGCGGTTCTCGAACACCGTCTCGCTCATGCGCGCGGTCTTGTCGGCCAGGCACATGAGCACCATGAACTGCGCCTGCATGTCCGTCGGAAAGCCGGGGTGGGGGGAGGTCGTCACGTCGACCGAGTGCAGGCGCCCTTCGCGCACCACCCGCACGCCGGTGCCGTCCGGCTCGACGACGACGCGCGCGGCGCGGAGCTTGGCGATGAGCGCCTCGAGGTCCTCGACCGGCACGCCCTCGAGCAGCGCCTCGCCCCCCGCGGCCGCGACCGCGACCATGTAGGTGCCGGCCTCGATGCGGTCGCTCACGATCGCATGGTCGAAGGGCGCGAGCTCGGCCGCGCCCTCGATCTGGATGACCCCGGTGCCGGCGCCGCTCACCTTGGCGCCCATCTTGTTGAGCACACGCGCCAGCTCCACGACCTCGGGCTCGCGCGCCGCGTTCACGATGTGGCTGCGGCCCTGCGCGAGGGCCGCGGCCATCATCAGGTTCTCGGTGCCCGTCACCGTCGCCATGTCGAGCACGAGCTCGGCCCCGCGCAGCCGCTTGGCGCTCGCCACCACGTAGCCGTGCTCGATGGCGATGGTCGCCCCGAGCGCCTCGAGCCCCTTGAGGTGCTGATCGATCGGGCGCGTGCCGATCTGGCAGCCCCCGGGCAGGCTCACGCGCGCGCGCCCGTAGCGCGCCACGAGCGGCCCGAGCACGAGCACCGAGGCGCGCATCTTGGTCACGAGGTCGTAGGGCGCCTCGGGGTTGATGGTGGTCGGGGCGAGGACCGTGACCTCGGGCGGCTGGCAGTCGACCGGCCGGCCGAGCGTGTGGAGCAGGGCGGCGGTCGTCTCGATGTCCTGCAGGCGCGGCACGTTGCGCAGGTGGCTCTCGCCCTCCGACAAGAGCGTGGCGCAGAGGATCGGCAAGGCCGCGTTCTTGGCGCCGCTCACGCGCACGCGGCCCGCGAGGCGACGGCCGCCGACGATGCGGATGGCGTCCATGGGCACTCGTATGACAGGAAAGGTGCCGGCTGTCAGCTTTCGGGTGTCGGCGGTCCGGCGGCCGGCGGCGCGGGGCCGTGGTCGGTCACGGAGCGTGGCGCGGCGCCCTCGTCGGCGGCACGCGTCGAAGCTAGGCTCCGGGCGCCATGAACCGTGCCGCCATCGCGCGCCTGCTCGGTCGATCGATGATGGGCCTCGCCGCCACGGCCGCGCGGCGCCTCGTGCGCGGACCCGCCGTGCCGGAGTGGTCCCTGCTCTACGAGACCGCGGCGCGCCTCGGGCGCGAGCGGATGGCGACGCTCGACCTCGCCCACGCGCCGCGCGCCCGCGCGCAGTTCGCGGAGCTCGGTGCGCTCGCACGCGTGCCGCGCGGCGTGCGCGTCGAGCCGGCGGTGGTCGGCGGCGTGCCGGCGGAGTGGCTCGTCCCCGCCGGCGCGGACGGCGCGCGCGTCGTCGTGTACTTTCACGGCGGCGGCTACGTGATCGGCGCACCGGCGACGGCGCGCGAGCTCGCCGCCCGCATCGCGTGCGCCGCCGGGGCGCGCGTTCTGTCGGTCGACTACCGGCTCGCGCCCGAGCACCCGTTCCCGGCCGCCGTCGACGACGCCTGCGCGGTCTACCGCGCCCTCGGGGCGAGCGGCATCGAGGCCGGGCGCATCGCGCTCGCGGGCGACTCGGCCGGGGGCGGCCTCGGCCTGGCGCTGCTCCTCGGGCTCCGGGCCGAGGGCGAGGCGCTGCCGGCCTGCGCGGCGCTCATCTGCCCGTGGGTCGACCTCTCGGACCCATGCGCCGAGGACGCGGGCCTGGACGATCTCCCGCAGGCGACCATCCAGGCCATGGCCCGGCTCTACCTCGGCGGCGCGGACCCGCGCGCGCATCTCGCGTCGCCGGTCTTCGGCGAGCTCGCGGGCCTGCCGCCGCTCCTCGTGCAGGCCGGCGGCGTCGAGGTGCTGCGCCCGCAGATCGAGCGGCTCGCGGCGCGCGTGGCGGCGGCCGGCGGCGAGGTGGCGCTCGAGGTGGCGCCGGGCATGGTCCACGTGTGGCACCTCTTCGCCGCCGTGTCGCCCGAGGCGCGCGCCGCCATCGCGCGCCTCGGCGCGTTCGTGCGCGCGCACGCCGCGCCGCGATGACGGATGTCAGCCGGTGCCGCCGGCCGTGCCGAAACGCCTACCGCGCTCGCGCCCAGCTCCGCAGACTCGTACCGTGGTGGCCAGCAGCACGGGCGGTGGGCGCCCTTCGACCGCACGCTCTGTCTTCGCGGCCTTCCTCTCGCTGCGTGGCCGACTCATCCTGCTCGTCTGCTTCGCGACCGTGCCTGCGATGTCGTTCATCTTCTACGCCGCGCAAAAGGAGCGCGAGGCGGCCCTCGAGCGGCTCGAGACGGAGGCGCGCCATCTCGGCAGTCTCGCGTCCCGGGAGCACGCGTATCAGCTCAACGGAGCCAAGAGCCTCCTGCGCCGGCTCGGCGACACCCTCGCGTGCCGTGCCGGGGCGGACCCGACGCCGCCGGCCTGCCCGCCCTACCTGCCCGCGCTTCTCAGCGGCTTCCCGCAGTTCGCCAACATCGGCGTCGCGGCACCGGGCGGCGAGGTGAGCTGCAGCGCCGCCCCCATCGCGCCCTCCGCCCGGCTCGCCCACAACACCGCCTTCGAGCGCGCCCTCCGCTCGGACGACGTCGAGGTGGGCGACTACGTCGTCGGCTTCGTCGGGCGCCCCGTCCTTCACCTGGCCCAGGCGATCCGCGGGCGCGACGGCGAGCCGTGCGCGGTGAGCTTCGTGGCGGTCGAGCTCGGCTGGCTCGACGCGCTGGCCGAGCAGGCGAATCTGCCCGCCGACTACTCGCTGCTCATCAGCGATCGCGCCGGACACGTGCTCGCGCGCTCCGGAGCGGTCGGGGCCGATCCCGTCGCCGAGCAGGAGCGCGCCATCGCGGGCCTGGCGGAGGCGCTCGAGCGCCCCGAGGGCGCCGTCCTCGCGATCGGCAGCCCCCCGGTGTCGCGCTACTTCGTGGCCGCCCCGATGGAAGGGATCCCGGGTGTCTTCGCCGTGGCGGGCTTGCCGTACGAGCGGGTGCAGGGCACGGCGAACCGGGCCTTTTACCGCACGCTGCTCGTCCTCGCGCTCGTCACGGTCTTCGCCATCGCGGGCGCCATCCTCGCCGCCGAGCTCTCGGTCCTGCGGGTGCTGCGCGCGCTCACGCGCGCGGTGCGTCGCTTCGGATCGGGCGATCTGTCGGCCCGGGTACCGCTGCCCGGCGGGCACGGTGAGCTGCGCGAGCTCGCCCTGTCCTTCGCCGGCATGGCCGACGCCCTCGGCGCGCGGCAGCGCGAGGCGCGCGAGGCACAGGACCAGCTCCGCGCCCTGTCCCACCGCCTCCAGGCCGCCCGCGACGAGGAGGCGGGTCGCATCGCGCGCGAGCTGCACGACGAGCTCGGTCAGGTTCTGACCGGCCTGAAGATGGACCTCGCGCGGGTGCGGCGTGTCTGCGTGGGCCACCACGTCACCGCCGGCGAGGAGGCCGTCGTCGCCATGAGCGCCGAGCTCGACGGCGCCATCGACACGGTCCGCCGGCTCTCCTCGGAGCTGCGCCCGCCCGTGCTCGACAGGCTGGGCCTCGCGGCGGCGGTCGACTGGCTGGTCCGGGACTGCGGCGCCAAGGCCGGGCTCGCCATCCAGCTGGAGGTGGGCGAGCTCCGCGAGCCCATCGACGCCGCGGTGTCGACGGCGGTGTTCCGCATCGTCCAGGAGGCCCTGACCAACGTCGTGCGGCACGCCGGCGCGACCGAGGTCCGCGTCGAGCTCTCCAGCGACGCGACCACGATCCGGCTCGTGATCCGCGACGACGGCCGGGGGATCGATCCGGCGGCGGCCGCGGGCGCCCACGCGCTCGGCATCCTCGGCATGCGCGAGCGCGTGGGCCTGCTCGGCGGCACCTTCGCCCTCGACGCACCGCCCGGCAAGGGCACCACCGTCGTGGTCGCCGTCCCGCGCGAGCCCGCGCGAGCCACGGACCGCGCGGCGGCGGACCGGGAGCACGGCGCATGAGGATCCTCGTCGCCGACGACCACCGGATCGTGCGCTCGGGCCTGCGACACATCCTCGAGCTCGAGTATCCGGGTGTGGTGGTCGGTGAGGCGACCACCGTGGCCGAGCTCTTCGGGCAGCTGCAGGCCGGGCGCTGGGACGTCGTCATCCTCGACGTCGCGCTCGGGGCGGACAACGGCCTGGCCGCGCTGCCGCGACTCAAGGCGGAGCACCCGCTGTTGCCCGTCGTCGTCCTGTCGATGTACGGCGACCGCCAGTTCGTGGTCCGGGCGCTCGCCGACGGCGCGTCGGCCTACCTCACGAAGGAGCAGGCCGCGGACGAGGAGCTCTTCCGCGCCATCGCCGCGGTCCGCGCCGGGCGACGCTACGTCGGCGCCTCGCTCGCCGCGCGGCTCGCCGACCACGTCGCCAAGGATCGCGGCGCGCGACCCCACGAGGCCCTCTCCAGCCGCGAGCTCGAGGTCTTCTTGCTTCTGGCGGCGGCCAAGCCGGTCTCGGAGATCGCCGAACGGCTGCGGCTCAGCGTCAAGACCGTGAGCACCTACCGCACCCGCATTCTCGAGAAGACGTCGCTCGCGTCGAACGCCGAGATCATCCAGTACGCGGTGCGCAACGGCCTGGTCCGTTGAGGTCGCACCCCCTGCGCCGGCCCGGGGCCTCGTAGGACGAACACCGACGGCCGCGCTCCCATCGTCCTACGGCGCGGTCGGACACCGGCCGATGCCGGCTCCGCCCGCGCGCGGCCATGGTACCAGGCATGGAGGCGAGCGGCTCGGCGACGCACACGGGGTGGGAGCGCAGCCGGCGTGACCTCCGCGAGCGGCTCGAGACGCTGCACCCGGCGTACTTCGCGCTGTCGATGGCGACGGGCATCGTGTCCATCTGCGGCCACCTGCTCGGCCTGGCCGATCTCTCCGCGCTGCTCTTCTGGATCGGCGTGGTCGCGTACGCAGCCACCTGGCTCGCGACCGTGGCGCGCGCGGTGCTGTGCTGGAAGGCCTTCCTCGCCGACTGGACGAGCCACCAGCGCGCGCCCGGCTTCTTCACGTCGATCGCCGCGACCTCCGTGCTCGGCAGCCAGTTCGTCTTGCTGCGGCACGACCTCGCCCTCGGCTTCGCCCTGTGGGTGCTGGCCCTCGTGCTGTGGCTCTTGTGCACCTACACCATCTTCGTCGCGCTGAGCACGCGCGAGGACAAGCCCTCGCTCGGAGACGGCATCAACGGCGGCTGGCTGCTCGCCGTCGTCGCCACGCAGTCCATCGTCGTGCTCGGGTGCCACGTCCTGCCCGAGCGCCTGGGCCACCGCGACGCCGCGCTGTTCCTGCTCACCTCGTTCTGGCTCTGCGGCGGGATGCTCTACATCTGGATGATCTCGCTCATCTTCTACCGGTACACCTTCTTCCGCTTCTCGCCCTCCGACCTCATGCCCCCGTACTGGATCAACATGGGGGCGGTGGCGATCTCGACGCTGGCGGGCACGGCGCTCCTGGCGACCGCCGGCGACTCGCCGCTCATGGGGTCCATCGGACCCTTCGTCAAGGGCTTCACGATCCTCTACTGGGCGACGGCGACCTGGTGGATTCCGATGCTGCTCGGCCTCGGGATCTGGCGCCACGCCGTGCGGCGCGTGCCCTTCGCCTACGACCCCCTCTACTGGGGCCTCGTGTTCCCGCTCGGCATGTACTCCGTCGCCACCTACCGTCTCGTCGAGACCTTCGAGCTGCCCTTCCTCGCCTGGGTCGCACGGGCCTTCCTCGTCGTCGGCCTCGTCGCCTGGACGTTCACGTTCTTCGGCCTGGTCACGCGGCTCCTGCGCCTGCTGCTGCTCGTGGCACGTGCGTCGCGGCGCGCGCGGCGGCGCGCAGGCGCCGTGCCGGGCGCTCCCCTCCTTTCGGCGCTCGAGCAGACGAGCGTCCATCTACCGTCACGTGGAGGTTCCCCATGAGTCCCCAGTCGTCTTCGTCTCTCGGCATCGAGCGCGGCAGCGTCCTGCCTCTCCCCGGCTCCGACCGCTCGCCGGTCCGCGCGGACGCGGATGCGTCCCGGACCGCGGAGGCGCGGCAAAAGGCGGGCAAGAAGCTGATCCTCGCGGGCTTCGTCATCACCATCGTAGGCGTCGTGCTCTACTGCGCGGTGTGCTTCGCCGGCGACGCGAGCGCCGACCTCGGCGACATGCTCTTCAGGAACGCCGTGCCCTTCGCGCGGGCCACGCTCGCGGTGCTCGGCCTCGGGACCGTGGTGTGGCTGGTCGGGTCGGTCCTGTACCTGCGGGGCGCGATGGACGCGGACGAGGAGCAGGGCGCACGGCACGCCCAAGCCGCCTCGGGTGCTCGTTCGCAGGGCCCGCGGCGCGCGTAGCCCGGGCCGCGCCGACGTGCGGGGCGGCGTCGTCGCTCACGGCGGCCGCGCGGCTCAGGCGTGCCGCTCGCCGAGGGCGATGCGGTGCCCGTCGGGATCCTGGAGCACGAAGTCGTAGCTGCCCCACGGGTGGCGCGTGAGCGGGCTCGCGAGGGTCGCCCCGGCTGCCATGGCGTGCGCGTGCGCCTTCTCGACGCCGTCCACGTCGAAGTAGCAGCACGCGAACGCCTCGACCGCCGGCGCCTGCGTCTTGACGAGCCCGAGGTCCACCCCGTCGCGCGCCACGATCGCGAAGTCGGGCCCTTCGCCCATCGTCGTGACGACCTCGAAGCCGAGGGCCTTCTCGTAGAACGCGATCGAGCGCGCCACGTCGTAGACGCCGAGCGTGGTCCGGCTCTTCAGGAACTTCGTGTGCATGCTGCCCCTCCGTGTCGCGGTTGTAGAGCGAGCCTGGGCACGGCGCCCGCGCCGCAGGGCCGTGGCGATCGCGAGGGTAGCGCATGCGGCTCGGCAGCGTGAGGCCGGGAGCGGGCGGGTCTGGTAGGATCGGCCCGTGCGCACGGTCGCCGCAGTCTGGCTCGTCTGCGGCCTCGCCGGCCCGAGCGGCTGCGGCGCGGGCGAGGCGGCCTCGCGTCCGCCCGCGCCGGGCGTCCACGCGACGGGCGCGACCGCCGCGCCCCTCGACGCCGGTCCCTTCGCGCCGCTCGCCACGAGCGGTGACGCCATCGTCGACGCCGCGGGCCGGCGCGTGATCCTGCGCGGGCTCGAGCACCATGCCCTGCAAGACGTGCGCTACCAGGGCCGTGAGGTACTGCCGGGCGACTACCCCCTCATCGGGTCGTGGGGCATGACCACGCTCCGCATGGCGCTCTCGTGGAGCCGCATCGAGCCGACGCCGCACGCCTACGACGCGGCCTACCTCGACGAGGTCGAGGCGGCGCTCGACGCCGCGCACGCCGCCGGGCTCACGGTCGTGCTCGAGTGGCACCAGGACCTCTGGGGGAAATGCGCGCGCGAGCCCGATGATCCGGCCGCGAACGGCGCCCCGGACTGGACCTGCCCGGCGTCGTACCAGCCGAGCCTGCTCGGCTACTGGCAGCTCTTCGACCGCTTCTGGGCCAACGAGGACGGGCTCTTCGACGCCTTCGTCGAGGCATGGGGCCAGGTCGTCGATCGCCTCGGTGCGCACCCCGCCGTCGTCGGCTACGATCTCCTGAACGAGCCGCAGGGCAACGACCCGAGCCCGGTGCTCGAGCGCGACCGGTGGTACCCGGCGCTGCGCGCGCTCGTCCCCGCCCTGCGCGCACGGGGCGCGAGCGGGCTGTTCTTCGTGGGCGCGCCCGGCATCCGCAACGAGACGCTCGAGCTCTACACCGAGCCGCTCGTGGACCTCGGACCGGGCGTCGTGTACGCGCCGCACCTCTACTCGAGCTGGATCCGGCTCTACCTCTTCCACCTGGGGCCCGATCCGACGGTGAAGGCGCGGGACTTCGAGCTCGCGGCCGAGCAGGCGACGGAGCTCGGCCTGCCGCTCTGGAACGGCGAGTGGGGCGTGAACCTCGAGCTCGACGGCGCGCTCGGCGATCTCGAGCTCCACGTGGGCCTCGAGGACCAGTACCGCGTCGGCTCGTCGTACTGGGCCTTCGACCGCGCGATCCCGGGGCAGGGCGACGCGTCGATCTCGGGCGCACAGGCCCTGCTCGAGGGCGACCGGAGCGTTCGCCAGGCGGTGGTCGATCGGCTGTCGCGCCCCTACCCGATCGCCGTCCCCGGCGAGCTCGAGAGCCTGTCGTTCGACTTCGCGTCGCAGCGCCTCGAGCTCCGCTTCGCGGCCGACGGCGGCGCCGAGCCGCTCGTGCTCTACGCGCCCGCGCGCCACCTCTCGGCGGCCGTCTGCCTCGAGGTCGAGGGCCCGGCGGGCGCGCGCTACGACGTCGACCCCGAGCGCGAGCGCCTCCTCGTGCTGCCCGGCGGCCCCGGCGAGCACCTCGTGCGCCTCGCGCCGTGCCCGTGGGAGTGAGCCGCTGGCTTCCGTCCCCGCTCCGGCGCGGCACGCTTCCGGCCGCGGCGGGCCTTGCCCCGGGCTCGAGCCCGCTCTACCTCGGCGCGAGGCGAGCCAGCCATGCTGCACGGCAGCGGAGCTGACGCTCGCCACGACCGATCGAGAACGCCCGAGCCCGCTTGGGCCGTGCGCCGGAGTGAACCGTCGTGAGCATGCGTAGACTGGTGTGCCTCGGGGCGCTCGCCGCGGCGAGCGGTTGCACGGGCCCTGCTGTGTCCCCCGCCGGGGACGGAGCTCGGCGCGCCCGGCCCACGATCGAGCAGTTCGAGATCCGGCCGGAGAGGCGCCCGGATGGCACCTTCTCCGTCGTCGCGACCGTGAGCCACGGGCGCGGGCATGCGGTCGTCCTCTACCGGGGCGAAGAGGAGGTCCACCGGGCGAGCGTGCGCGCGGGAGACTACGAGGCTTTTCTGCCCGTCACCGAGCCGGGCGAGTACCGCGTGGTGATCGAGGCGGATGGTGCCGTGCTCGGCGCAGAGCGGGTGCAGGCGGCGGAGGTCCCGTGCGTGCGGGCCACGCGACGCCTGGAGCTGCACGCCGTCCGCCCCGCGCGCATCCGGTGGAACGAGGGCGGCTACGTCGTCGAGCTACAGCGCTGGAGCCCGAGCGATCGCGACGACGCCTATGTGGTGCAGTGGCTGCACGAGGGAGTCGAGGCGTTCGAAGGGCGCGGCCGCCTGGCGCTCTTCGAGCAGATCGCCGACCGCATGGAGGCCAACGGGGGCACGGGCTACGTCGACGCGGTATGTGCATTCACGTTCGGTGAGCGCTACCCGGCGCCGTCCTCCCTGCTCGATCGACCCGGCCGCTGGGAGGTGCGCATCCACCACGAGGGACGTCGGTCGATCGCGGCCGGCTTCACGGTGCTGCCGCGCTACTCCGAGAGCTCACCGGAGCGGCACGAGATCGCCGACACCGAGGGGCGTCGCAGCGCGGATCTCGACTTCGCGCCGATCGACACCCCGGCGGACACGGCGGCGCTCCTCGCGCGCATGCCGAGCGCGTGCCGGGAACGCTGCCCGGCGATGGCGACGCTGCGGGTGGGCAAGCCCGGAACGTACGACGCGGCCGAGGTCAACGACCCGAAGTACCGGGGCGGTGGCTGCATGGAAGGGACGCCGGTCCCGGGGCACCTCTCCCACTGGCATGCGCCCGGCACGGGCGATCCACTCCCCTTGCCGTTCAGCCGCGAGGAGCTGCGCGCCATGATGCGCACGCCGGAGGTCCTCGAGCTGCGCGCCGCGCTGAACCACACGATGGACTTCGGCGCGGCGCTCGAGCGCCCCGACTTCTACCGCGATCCCAGGCTCGGTGCCGAGGACAACGCCGAGCGGCGGAGCGCCTGGAGCGATCGCGACACCGCGCTGCAGCGTCTCGAGGAGTCGCAGAAGCGGGCGCTCGGGATGAAGCAGGTGCCGGCCCTGCGAGCGCTCGTCGAGCAGCAGGGCTCGGCGCCCTGGACGGACGCCGAGACCCCGCGCCACCCCGCGGAGCCCTCGCCCTAGGAGCCTGTCGGAGAGAAGGTCGGTCGGGTGGGATTTGGGGGCGGGCCGGTCGCGCCCGAGCCTGAGCCCGAGCCCGTGTTCCGTGTCCGTGTCCGTGTCCGTGTCCGTGTCCGTGTCCGTGTCCGTGTCCGTGTCCGTGTCCGTCTCTCCGCAACCCAACCACCCGAGCCCGAGGCGAGGGCGACGCGGCTCGGCGCGCCCTGGGCCCCAACCCCAACGCGCACCGCGGCGCGGGCGGCGAGTCCCTTGCGCACGGGGCCTCGCTCGCCCGCGTCCTCGCGCTCGACATCGGGGCCCTCCCATGC
>JADLAB010000235.1 GCA_020848455.1 Polyangiaceae bacterium | reverse complement strand
TGGATCGCCGTCGTCCTGCTCGGCGCGGCCATCGTCGTCGTCGTGCTCCGCGCGCGGGGCCCCGTCGTGCGCACCACGTCGGCCGTGCGCAAGGACCTCGAGCAGCACGTCATCGCGAGCGGCCGCGTGTGGGTGCCGGCGCGCGTGCAGGTGTCCGCCCAGGTGCCAGGCCTCGTCGTCGCCGTCGGCGCCGTGGTCGGCCAGCGGGTCCAGGCGGGGAGCCTGCTCGTCCAGATCGACGACGCGGAGGCGCAGGCCGCCGTCGAGCAGGCCAAGGCCGCCGTCGAGCAGGCCTCGGCGAAGGTGGAGCAGCTGCGGCGCGTCGGCTCCATCGTCGCGAACGAGGGCCTCCGTCAGGCCGAGAGCAACCTCGAGCGCGCCCTTTCCGACCTCGACCGCACCTCGCAGCTCGCCGCCTCCGGGGCCGCGACGCTGAGTGCGCTCGACGACGCCCGGCGGGCCGTCGACATCGCGCGCGCCCAGCGCAACGCCGCCGAGGCCCAGCAGATCGCGGCCGCGCCGATGGGCGCGGACTCGCGCATCGCGCTGACGGCCCTGCGTCAGGCCGAGGCGCAGCTCGCCGGCGCGAACGTGCGCCTCGGGCAGACCCGGCTCGTCGCGCTGCAGGACGCCACCATCCTCGAGCGCGCGGTCGAGGTCGGCGACGTGGTGCAGCCCGGTCGCACGCTCCTCGTCATGGCCGCCGAGGGCGCCGCCGAGATCGTCTTCCAGCCCGACGAGCGGAACCTCGCGCACATGAGGCTCGGCCAGACGGCCCGCGTCTCGCCCGACGCCTTCCCGCAGCAGGTCTTCGACGCGGAGCTCCACTACATCGCGCCGTCGATCGATCCGGAGCGCGGCAGCGTGGAGGTGCGGCTGCGCGTCCCGGAGGCGCCGCCGTCGCTCAGGCCGGACATGACGGTGTCGGTCGATCTCACCGTGGCGACGCGGCCGCAGGCGCTGACCCTCACCCCCGACGCCCTGCGCGGCGCGACCACGCCGGCGCCGTGGGTCTTCGTCGTCGAGGCGGGGCGCGTGGTGCGCCGCGAGGTGGCGCTCGGCATCCGTGGCGACGGCGCCGTCGAGATCACCTCGGGCCTCGACGAGAGCGACGAGGTGGTGCTCGCGGACGGACGGCAGCTCGCTGCGGGCCAGCGCGTGCGCATCGACCACGAGGTGCCTTGACATGCCCTTCGCGTGGTTCGTGGCCCTGCGGTACCTGCGCGACGCCAAGGGTCAGACGGCGCTCATCCTCGCGGCCGTCTCGGTCGGGGTGAGCGTCATCGTGTTCCTCTCGGCGCTCATCAACGGGCTGCAGGCGTCGCTCATCGACAAGACCCTCGGCTCGCAGCCGCACGTGACCGTGCGCGTGCCGCGCGAGGCGCCGCGAGCGCTCGTGGAGCCGACCGCCGAGACCGCGATCGCGCGCAACGTGCAGGCGACCTCCCAGCGCCTTCGCTCGATCGACCAGTGGCCGCTCGTCATGGCCGACCTCGAGCGCGTGGCCGGCGTGACGGCGGTCGCTCCGCTCGTCACCGGCGCGGGCTTCGCTCGGCGCGGTGACGCCAAGCTCCCGATCGCCGTCCGGGGCATCGACGCCGAGCGCTTCCTGTCGATCCTCGACGTGCGCCGCAGCATCGTCGCCGGGCGCTACGACGTCGCAGGCGGCAACGTGCTCGTGGCCTCCACGCTGGCGACAGACCTCGGCGTCGCCCCGGGCGACAAGCTCCGCATGACGACGTCCGAGGGCGTGGACGACACCGTGACCGTCGCCGGGGTCTTCACGCTCGGCAACGAGGCGGTCGACTCGACCTGGGTCCTCACCTCGCTCCGCCACGCGCAGTCCCTCTACGCGCTGCCCGGCGGCGCGACGAGCCTCGAGCTCAAGGTCGCCGACGTGTTCGACGCGGAGCGCGTGGCGCAGACCGCGCACGATCGCAGCGGCCTCGACGCGCAGAGCTGGATGAAGCGCAATGCCGAGCTCCTCGCGGGCCTGTCGGCGCAGAGCGGCTCGAAGGCGGTCATCCAGTTCTTCGTCGTGGTCGCGGTGGCGCTCGGCATCGCGAGCGTGCTCATCGTCTCGGTCGTCCAGAAGTCGCGCGAGATCGGGATCCTGCGCGCCGTCGGGACCGCGCCGCGCCGCGTCCTCGCGGTCTTCCTCATCCAGGGCGGCGTGCTCGGCCTGCTCGGCTCGATCGTCGGCTCGGCGTTCGGGGCCCTCTTGTCGAAGCTCTTCGAGAGCATGGCGCGCGATCCGAACGGCGCGCCGAAGTTTCCCATCGAGCTCGACCTCTCGCTGTTCGCCGCGACGGCCGCGCTCGCCACCGGGGTCGGGCTGCTCGCCGCCGTCATCCCGGCGCGCCGCGCGGCGCGGCTCGATCCGGCCAAGGCCATCCGCAATGGCTGACGCGGCGGAGCGTCCGCTCTTGCGGGTCGAGGCCGCCGTGAAGGAGTACGGCGAGCGGGTCAAGACCGTCGCGCTCGCGGGCGTGGACCTGTCGCTCGACGCCGGGGAGTTCGCCGCCCTCGTCGGCCCCTCGGGCTCCGGCAAGAGCACGCTCTTGAACCTCGTCGGTCTGCTCGACCGCCCGACGTCGGGGCGCATCTGGCTCGGCGACACCGAGACGACGGCGCTCGACGAAGCGGGCCTGACGGCCGTGCGGGCGCGGATGCTCGGCTTCGTCTTCCAGTTCCACCACCTCTTGCCCGCGTTCACCGCGGTCGAGAACGTCATGCTCCCCGAGTGGGGCGACACGGGCTTCGCGAGCAAGGCCCTGCGCCGGCGCGCGGAGGAGCTGCTCCACGCCGTCGGGCTCGCCGACCGGATGAGCTACCGCACGACCGACCTCTCGGGTGGTCAGCAGCAGCGCGTGGCCGTGGCGCGCGCGCTCGTGCGCCGGCCCCCGCTCGTGCTCGCCGACGAGCCCACCGGCAACCTCGACACCGAGTCGTCGCACGAGGTGCTCGAGCTCATGCGCCGCTTCAACCGCGAGCTCGGCACGACCTTCCTCGTCGTCACGCACGACCCGCGCATCGCGGACGCGTGCGACCGGGTCGTCGAGCTCGTGGACGGCCGCGTAGAGAGCGACCACCGCGCCGCGCCGCGCTGAAGGGGTCAGTCGTCGTTCGCGCAGGCCTCGGCCCAGCCGAGCTCGCAGGCCCGCGCCCGGTACGCCTTCTGCCGCACGAGGTCGCGCTCGACGCCCGTGCCCCAGCGGAGCTCGTTCGCCGCGCGGTCGCAGGCCTCGGCCTCACCGAGCTCGCAGCCGCGCGCGTACCAGTCGAGCGCCACGACATCGTCCTCGGCGACGGCGATGCCGAGGTCGAAGTCGGCCCCCACGCGCAGGCACGCCTCGGCGTCGCCGGCCGTGCAGCGCGCCCGCAGCGCCGCGTGCTCGCGCGCGACCGACATCGACACGACGCCCATGCCGCCCGCCGCGAGCGCCGCCACGAGCGCCACGAGCGCGCCCCTGCGGCGCGAGCTCGCCTCGCGGGACCGCGCCCGCAACAGATCCGCGAGCGACAGGGCGTGCTCCACGGAGGGCGTCACCGCGGCGCGGAGGTCGATGCCGAGGACGTTCTCGGCCTGGCAGTAGCCGCAACCGACGATCAGCGCCTCGGTCGCGGGCAGCGGCGCGCCGCAGCGCCGGCAGCCGGGGCTCGCCCCCGGTGCGACCGGAGCGCGGGCGCCGAAGCTCGACGCGAGCAGGCGCAGCGCGCGCCGTGCGGCGAGCGCCGCGCGCACGAGCAGGACCGCGCCGAGGACCGCGAGCGAACCGCCGGCGAGCATCCAGCCGACCTCGAAGCCCCCGGCGTTCCGCGCGCCGACGAGCAGCACGGGCACCGCGAAGAGCAGCGACGCCGCCGGGCACACGAGGGCGACGGCCGCGAGGAGCGCGTTCACCCGCCCCGCGCCCGGCTGCTCGAGCAGCCCCCGCACCGCCGCCTCGGCCGTGCGCCCGGCGTCGGCGACGGCGCGGTGCGCCCGGATGCGGGCGCGCAGCTCCTCGGGCACCGGGCTCGGCTGCCCGCACGAGGCACACCGCACGGTCGGCGCGTCGTCGGCCGTGAGCGGCGCGCCGCAGGTCGCGCACCCGAGCACGTCGCCGCGGACCGTCCTCGGCTCGGGCGCGTCGAGCCCGAGCCGACCGCGAATCGAGCCGAGCAGGGCGTCGAGCGACGCCTGCTCGGCCGGCAGATCGGCCTCGGCGAGCCGGAAGGTGCGGCCGTCGCGCGTCACGAGCACGAGCCGCCGGACCGGTGCGTCGTGCTCGGGCGCGAGCTCGAGCTGGCTCGCGAAGAGCGCCGAGAACACCGCGAACACGAGGTGCGCGACGAGCTCGGCGAGCGACACGCGCCTGTCCGTGACGGTCTCGGCGTGGGTGCGCGCGCCGTCGATCTCGGACCAGGCCAGCCTGAGCCCGGCGTGCGCGCCGCCCTCGAACGCGAGATCGTCGCCGAGCAGCGCGTCGCTCGCGCGCGTGCGCCACGCGCGTCGCGCCTCGGCGACCACGTAGACGAGCAAGAGGGCGCCAAGCGCCGCGAGGCCCGCCCCGGCGACGCCCGGCGCGTGGGCGAGGCGCAGAGCGCCGAACACGGCGAGCGTGGCGCCCGGCCCGAGCAGGGCCAGCGCGCGCGCGAGGCTCCCGAGCGACGACGTGCCGACCTGGACGGGGAGCCGGACGATGGCGGACATGGTGGCTTCAGGCTCGGCTTTCGCCCTTTCGGGCGAGGGCCTCGCGGCTACAGGCAACAGGCTTCGGACTTCAGGCACGAGACTCGAGGGAGCGAATCAGACCCTCGAGTGCACGCACGAGTCCATCGTAACGTGCCTCGAGCTCATCACGATGGGGCACCGCAAGAATCTCGAGGCACCCGGCGAGCGCGGTCAAGGTAGCGCGCCTCCGACGCCGAGCCGAGGGCGATTCAGGCCGCGCCCAACTGTAGCCCCACGGCCCCGGAGCCTGAAGTCCGGAGCCTGGAGCCGGTAGCCTCGCGCGCAGCGCGAATTGCAGGCTACGCTCGCGGCGGCCGCTGGGGACTCGCGCGGCTGACGGCTGACGGCTGAAGACCGAGAGCTGCACCCAACCCAAGAGAACAGACCCATGCCCACCACCCTCGAGAACCTGAAGGAAGCGTTCGCCGGCGAGAGCCAGGCCAACCGCAAGTACCTCGCCTTCGCGAAGCAGGCCGACAAGGACGGCCTGCCCAACATCGCGCGGCTCTTCCGCACCGCCGCCGAGGCCGAGACCATCCATGCGCACGGCCACCTGCGGGCCATGGACGGCGTCGGCACGACCGTCGAGAACCTCGAGGCCGCCGTGGCCGGCGAGACCTACGAGCACGAGCAGATGTACCCGCCGATGCTCGCGCAGGCCGAGGCAGAGGGCCACAAGGCCAGGCGCATGTTCGGCTACGCCGTGCAGGCCGAGGCGGTGCACGCACGGCTCTACACGCTCGCCCTCGAGGCCGCGCGGCGCGGGGTCGATCTCGGCGAGACCGACTTCTTCCTCTGCCCCGTGTGCGGCCACATCGAGCTCGGCCAGCCGCCCGCGACGTGCCCGATCTGCGGGGCGAAGGCCGAGAAATTCGTCCGCGTCTGACGCTGCGCGGGCCGGGGTGGTAGGCTTCGGCCATGCGCACACTCTCCCAGTGCACGGGCTGCGGGCGGTTCGTTGCCGCGGACGGAGGGCCTTGCCCCTTCTGCGACGCGGCCGTCGCCACGCCCCCGCCACGTCCCGCCTCGGGGCATCGGTCGCGCGCGGCGGTCCT
>JADLAB010000234.1 GCA_020848455.1 Polyangiaceae bacterium | reverse complement strand
CTGCATGACCCTGCAAAAATCCGGGTCAGCCCCTCTCGCTGGTGGCTGCATGACCCTGCAAATCGGGTGGCGGCATCACCCTGCGAAAATCAGCCCGCCGGTGGCGGCATGAGGCTGCAAACTGGCATCTGTGTCCCTTCGAGTTTGCTGGGAGTTGCATGAGTTGCCTCGCCTCATGCTGGTCCGCACTACCCGAGCCGGGGTGGGCGCCACGTGTCCCTTCGCCAACGGCCCTCCGTGTCCACCCCGCGTGCTGGCACGCACGCCGCGTCTGCGTCCGCCGACCGTGCGGACCCGAGCCGCCCGCAGGAGCGCTCGTCGCCCCAAGCGCCAGGACGCCGCCGTGCCGTCCGAGTGACGCCCTCGGCGTGGCGGGTGAGCCGCCGCGATCACCGGCAGGCGGCCGCAACATGACGCAGCGCGTCACATACCCATCGCCGCGCACGCTCTGTTGCGGAGTCCGGGCATCTTGTGCAACATCTTCGGCGTGGTGGCGAAGAATCGCGCTCCTGGAGCCCTCGGTGCGCCGCTGCCTGCAGGCTTCGCACAAGACAGGCCCGTGAACAGGGCGCTCATTGTCGTGGCGACTCACGAGACCCACGATCCGCGGCCGCGCACGCACGTTCCCTCCTCCCCTCGGGCCCGCCCTAGGCGCGAACTCCGTCCGTCATGCCTGGCGCGGTCTGCGCGCCGTCGCGTCGCGCTTCGGGTCTGGAGTTGTGAACGCTAATGTGTGGGGTTTGTGGAATTGTCTCCAAAGCGCCGCTCCCGCCAGAGGCTGCGGAGGCCGTTCGGCGAATGAATGTCCGCATGGTTCACCGCGGGCCCGACGGCGCCGGTGAATTCAGCGATGGGGATTCGGGCCACTTGTTCATGGCGATGCGTCGGCTGAGCATCATCGACCTGCACGGCGGCTGGCAGCCATTGCACAACGAGGCCCACACCGTATCGTTGCTTGTGAATGGTGAGATCTACAACTTCGTAGAACTGCGACGTGAGCTCGAGGCGGCCGGGCACCGCTTTCGCACGCGCAGCGACGGCGAGACGTTGGTCCATCTTTACGAGGATCATCGCCTCGACTTCGTTCACAAGCTGCGCGGCATGTTCGCGTTTGCCCTCTGGGACGCCACCAGGCGCCTGCTTGTCCTCGGTCGCGATCGTATGGGCGAGAAGCCCCTCTACCTTTTCGAGAGCGACAACACCATCCTCTTTGCATCGGAGCTGAAGGCGCTCGTGGCGAGCGGTCGCGTGCCATTCACGCTCGATCCAGCCGCTGTTCACGAGTACCTGCATTATGGATGGGTGCCGGAGCCACGTACCATTTTGAAGGGAGTGCGCAAGCTCCCGCCGGGTTACTTGCTGACTGTCGACGTTGCCAACTGGGCGATCGAGGAACGACCCTACTGGCGTCTCCTGGATGCGCCGCCGGTCGAGGGCGACGCCGAGGCGCTGATCCGTTCAGAACTAGAGACGCTCGCCGAGCAGATCATTCGGTCGGACGTGCCGGTCGGGGTCGCGTTGAGTGGCGGAATTGACTCCAGCGTGATCGCAGCTCTCGCCGCAAAGAAGTGCCCCGGCGCGATACAGGCGTTTTCCGTCGGATATAGCGGCACCCCCCACCAGGACGAGCGGCGAGTCGCAGGCGCTCTTGCGAAGCAACTACGCATTCCATTCCACGAGATCGAGATCTCGGTGCGTGAAATGGTCGACGGCTTCCCTGCTCTGAATCTTGCGCGCGACGAGCCGATCGCGGATATTGCGGGGCACTGTTATCACGCGCTAAGTCGCAATGCCAGACTCCACGGTTGCCCGGTGCTCCTTCAGGGGCAGGGCGGAGACGAGCTGTTCTGGGGCTACACATGGGTTGTGCGCGCTGTTGAGTCCACAACCCTGAGAATGCGAGGAGAGGCGCCAGATTTCTTCCAGGCGCTGCGCGCGGAGCTTCCCAGGGGCGTCTCCCTAATTGACATTCGCCGCTTCCTGAGCCTTGGGGCGGGTCTGGTGGCGGGCTGGAAGCACTTGCGGCCGTGGACTTCGGCACCTAGCGATCAACTGGTATTCTACGATCTCAATGACAGCTACCAAATGGGGGCCTTTGGCGCGACGAAGACATACACACGCAGGTTCCGTGACGAGCTGGGCGACTACTCCGCGGCTCGCCTCTTCAATATTCCGCGTCCGTGGGACCGGCCGGATCTGTTGATCTTCGATCTGCTGGCGAAGAGCTACCTGCTTCAGAACGGGCTGGGCCAGGGCGACCGCCTCTCGATGGCCAATTCCGTGGAAGCGCGGCTGCCACTGGTGGACTACAGGTTGGTCGAGTTGGTGGTCGGTCTTCAGAAGTGGCGCCCCAGCTTTCGACTTCCTGAGAAGGCCGTCCTGAAGGCGGCCGCGAGGGGCCTCGTGCCGGAGGCGATCCTAAATCGCCAAAAAAGGGGCTTCAACCCGCCAGGAGCGGCCTGGCTGGCCGGCCTGAAGGCCAAGCACGCCCGCAGCTTGGTCGGTGGGTACATGGTGTCGAGTCGGGTCTTGAGCGCAGAGGCGGCGCAGTTTCTATGCCATCCACACTCGCGGTTCGGAGCCTGGAACGATCTGACGTTCAAGTACCTAGTTCTCGAGAGCTGGTGCCGTGGATTTCGGGAGCTGGCCATCGAGAGCGGCGCGCCTGTCGCCGGTGGCTGACCGCGACGCGTTGCCGGCGCTCCACCGTCGCGATTGCTCGTGGCACGGCGAGTGGCGTCTTGCCCGGTGCCGGGCCTCTGGAGACCGGGTTGTGACGAGCGCACCGCGAGCCAAGCGCATCTTGGCCCGGTCCCTGGACCGCGTCGGACTTCTGGCGCTGGACGTTGCCGTCCGTGGACCCGACACGGTCCTCGCTGTGAACTACCACGGGACACCAAGACGGTGGGCCTCCATGCTTGAGCGGCACTTTGCTTTCTACTCAGAGCGGTTTCAATGCCTCGACGAGGTTGGCCTTCTGCGCTTCCTCACCGGCGGTCTTTCCCTACGCAGGACGGGGATCGTGGTGTCCTTCGACGACGGAATCCGGGACAACGCCGAAGTCGCGGCCCCTCTGCTCGAGCGATTCAGGCTCGTTGGCTGGTTCATGGTGCCGGGCGGCTACATCGATTCGCCTCTGGCGGCGCAGCCACGCTTCTACCGGCAACGTATCCGGGCGGTGCCCGACGCCGAGCATCCGGCCGATGGCTCCGGCCACGCCATGACTTGGCCTGACGTGCGATCGCTCGCCGACCGAGGCCACGTGGTTGCCTGTCATACGTGGTCGCACCGTACACTCGGTGTCGATGTGAGCGCCGCAGATGTGGACGACGAGGTGTTGGTGGCCCGTGACCGTCTCGCTGCCGCAATCGGGCGTCCAGTACGCACCTTCTCTTGGGTGCGCGGCTTTCCCGGCGACTACTCCGCGCTTGCGCACAATGCCGTGTGCCGTGGCTACGACCTCGCATTCATGACGATGAGCAGCGCGATCCATCGAACGAGCGACCCACACGTTCTTCATCGCTTCAATGTCGAGGCGTCCTTTCCCCTCCCCGTCCTGCGCTTTCAGATCAGCAGACTCAATGAGGCTGCCTTTGCCCGGCGACGTCGGAGCGTTGAGCGCGCTATTCGCGGCTAAGGCCGTGGTCAGCCGGTGTCCATATCACGCGCCATGAGTGTCCAGCACTCAGGGTCGAAGACACTGGGCGTGTCGCGAAGGTCCTTCACGAGAAACCGCGCCGTCTTCCAGGTTGGCACGAAGCCAGCCGCCAGCAGACACCGGGGCATGATGCGCTCTCGGCCCGAGTGCAGCAGGAGAGTGACGACGGCACCAAGACCCGACCGGAAGAGTGCGGCCCTAAGCGCCAAGAGGGCACGTGCGTTCGCGACTACCCCTCTGCACGTTGTCTGCCAGTCGACGAGCAGGGCTTCGCTGAAGCCCCGCCGGCGCCCCATCCGGACAATGAATCGGCTGGTGCCGCCGGGCACGTCATGATGGAAGGAGCGATAGTCGCCTGCGCGACTTCCGCCATAGCGCCACGCGACGAATTCCGGGTCTTCGCTGAGCACGAAGCGCCGCTCGGCCCGAGTCGACCATTTGCGGCAGCCCTCGACCGGCACGCCGAACCCGTGGCATCCTGAGGCACCAGCGGCCGCCGCGGACAGCGCCGCGTCGGGTCGACCGGGTGCAATCCACCACCGCGGCTCCGCCACCTTTGCCCAGCCATCCCGCAGCAGCGCTCCGTAGCTTGCTACTATTGGGAACCCTGTAAAGAAGTCCACTTCGCGCTCGCGAGCCAGCACCGCGCCGAACTTGAGAAGGCGGAGGAAGAGCCCTTGTCGCCGACACGACTCGTGGATCACAGACCCACCCGACTGCGCGGACCGGAATTCACGTGCACCAAGGCGATAGAACCATGGCATCCACGTCTGCAGCCCGACAACCTCCCGCCCGCGGATCGCCGCGACCGCGATTCCGTGCCTTCGCGCCAGCGGATGCGCCAATCTCCAGTGGAGGGATGCCTCGGTTGCGGCCACGCCCTTACCGTAGGCCCTCAGCTCAAGCGCCACCGCGCCCTCGAACATCCAATCTTCGTAGGCCACCAGTTCGATTGGACCGCCGTCAATGTCGCCCTTCTGCGTCATCCGTACTCCGGTGACTCGCCGGAAGCGTTACCCGCGAGGTGTCCATTGTTGAGCACGCGCCGGCCGCGCGCTACCTGTAGAATAGGCAGTCCGTTCCGTTCGGGGAGAAGCGCATGAATCCCGCGTCCGAGAAGTACCGGTAGATCCTGAACACTGAAATAAAGTGCGTCCGCGTCTGGGGCACCGGGTGGAACTCGACCAGCCACTGCGGACACCGAAGCAAGGTACGACGCAGCGCGTCCGGGCGGGCATTGAAGATTCGGAACTCTGCACCTTCGGCGTCGAGCTTCGTTAGTGACACCTCGCCGAAGCGCTCCGCTTCGTCGAGGAGGTCATCGAGCGAGATGCCCTGCACCTCCACGGTGCGACCGGCTCGGGCCCGGTTGGTGTGCGTGGCATCGAGCGACCCCGACTCCTCCAACGAGCTCTCGAAGAACGTGACTTTCGAGCTGTCCGGCGCGACGGCGCGCTCGATGAGCGCCGACCTAGGCCGTTGCTCCACCCACAGGCGCAGCCCCGCAAGGTGCTTCGGCGTCGGATCGCACAGGACCACGAAGGCGCCCGTCTGCTCCTGAATCCAAGGCGCGAACGTGGGCCGGTGTCCCACCCCGACGTCGATCACGACGCCCCAGTTCGCGCGCGGCGCGTAGCAGAAGTTCTCCGGGCCCAGGATCACCCTCGCCCGGCGTGCCCGCACCGCAGCGGTGCGCGCAAAGACAAGGCGCCGACCGACGCGGGTCAGCCGGCTGGAAAACGAGATCAGGTCGAACATCGGCCGTCACGCAGCGAAGGTGTTGCCATCGAACCCCGCCGCGAACGTAGCGAGGTACCGTAAAGATACCAGAGCGGGCCGGCCACGACCATCGTGACGCCACCTCGCTGCGCAGCGGCCTCTCGCGTCACTGACCCCACGGCCGCCGCAAGCAACATTGTTGTTGACGTGGCCTGGACGTTGGTCCAGCGTTCCTCGGGCAGTGCCTTCGCGACGTTTGCTGCGTGTCACACTTCATTCGCAATCGCTGCCGCGATACCGCATCCCGGTGTGGAGGGAGCTCGCCCACCGACCCGGCATTGCGCTGACCGTTCTCTACGGCAAGACACCCGGCGATCCGCCATCCGTCGAGGCCAGCGGGTTCAACGCTCGGTTCATCCCGGAGTGTCGTCTCCAGATTGGCGGCCGGGCTGTCTACTGGCATGGGCCCCATTGGGAGTACGCGACTGCGGCGCGCACCGACGTCTTCGTGTTTGGCTGGAATCTCAACTACCTGAGCCTCGTGCCCGGCCTCGTTCGGGCGAGGGCCAACCGTGTTGGCACGATCCTCTGGGGCCACGGCTACTCGACGGACGAGGCGCCTTTGCGCGCCGCGGCCCGTCGAGCCGTATCCGAGTTGGCGCACGCGCTGGTCTTCTACGCCGAGCCCGCTGCTGCTGAGTACCGCGCCCGCGGCGGCGCCCCAGAGCGCCTGTTCGTCGCCGCGAACGCCCTTGATCAGACGGAGATCCAGGCGGCGCGCCACGCATGGCTCTCGGAGCCTGGGCGTTTGTCGGCCTTCCGCGAGGAGCGTGGTCTCGGCAGCGGGCCGGTTCTGCTCTTCGTGGCGCGGCTCGACGCCGCGAAGCGCGCAGATCTGCTTCTACGAGCGGCCGCGGAGCTGCGAGCAGATTACAGCCAGCTCCGGGTTCTCATTGTGGGCTCGGGCCCGGAGGAGCGCCGTCTGCGAACTCTTGCGACGTCGCTATGCTTAGGGGAGGCGGTTCAGTTTCTCGGTGCCGTCTACGACGAGGCGGCTCTGGCTCCGCTCTTCCTCTGCGCCGACCTATTCTGCTTTCCCGGCTCAATCGGGCTCAGCATCTTGCACGCCTTCGGATATGGGCTCCCGGTGGTGACTCACGCTGATCGGCAGCGCCATCACCCCGAGATCGCCGCACTTCGCGACGGCGAGAATGGGTTGCTCTTCGACCCGCCGGGCAACGTGGCGGCGTTGGCGCGGACGCTTCGTGAAATACTCGGGGATGCTGAGCGTCGTCGAGTCATGGGGCTAGCCGCCCACCGGACCGCCACCGAAACGTTCACGGTACCAAGAATGATCGACGGCGCCGAACGTGCCATTCGTTTCGCAGCTGCGGCCGTGGGCCGCTAATCGGCGAAGGGCGAAGAAGCACGGTCGGTCAATCAACCTGGGGCCGGTCGACGCGCGTGACCGCTTGGCGCGCCGCGTCCGAGGCCGCCAGGCGAAGCCCGCCGACGGCGGCAGTGGGTGGGCGCCCCGAGGCAAGGTCGCTTGCGTGCGAGCCATCGGCTTGCACCAGGAGGACGTACCGCGAAGCCAGGATCGCGAACGTGAACATGATCGAATCGCCCAGCAGCGACCCCTGCTTGCTGGAGGTGATTACGTCGAAGATGAAGAGTGAAAACAGTGCGCATGTCTGGGCGCGGCGCCCGTCGTCGTCTCTGACAAGCCGATACCCACGCCAGAACGACCTCACCGTCGACACGATGATCGTGGCAAATAGCGTCGCCCCAACGAGCCCCTCTTCACCGAGGACCTCCAGCGCCGTGAAGTGCGGGTACGTGCCGAGAATCTTGTACGCAGCGGAGTTGCCGAGACCGAAGAACACCGTTGCGGAATCCCCCTCCCACCAGGTCTGGAGCAATGTAAGCGAGGTGTCGATGCGGTCCGCAGCGACATTTCTCTGCATCACGTCGATGTCGAATCTCTTGAGGCCGGATAGGGTGTCGTAGGCCCACTGCCCTGCGAGCACGAAGAGCAGCGCGGCGATCGCGACGCCGGCGATACCCATGCGTCGCAGGCGAAAGTTGAGGGGGATGACCGCAGCAGCCGCAAGTACGAACGCGCCCATCTGGCCTCGGGCAGTCGACATCACGAGCACCATGATCGCAAACCCCAGTACCAGCACGCGCCCGACGAGGGCGGTACGTCGCCAGCGGCCTACCTGAGTGAACAAGGCCAGCAGTCCAACACGGCCGGCGAGTGACCCAAGTTCGAGGTAGTTGCCGTACACCCTCCCCGACGCGGCGCTCTGGAGCTCGAGTGCCCCTGGTCCCTCCCTCAGGCGGGTGTTGAACCAGAGCAAGAGGAGCACCACGAACCCGAACGCGATCGCTGCGTGAACCGCATCGCGAACGTCCGACGTTTTGGTCACCAGAAGCGGGACCAAGACGAGGATGACCAGCGTTCTCGGCGCGATGGCGCTGAAGTTCTCGAGAAGGTTGGCCGGCGCGACCGTCCAGAACACCGTCAAGAAGGCGTACCCGTACAGCGCGAAGGAGAGCCACGCGACAGTGGGATAGTGGCGCAGCGGATTCTCTCTGCGCAGAAGCTTCACCCCGAGTGCGCTACCAACTATGAGTGCGACGCTCACGTTGATGATCAACTGGTTGCTGAAGAACGGGTCATTGGCCGCCGACCATTGCTGGATCCCGTACAGGCAGATGATGGCGGCAAATGCCGTGGCGGGGCGCAGCAGTGCTGCGACGGCGAACGCCGTGACCAGCGCCACGAAGATGAACGCCGTCACCGCGGCACCTTCCTTGCCGGGTTTCCAGAGCACCCCGCCTGCAGCGCCAATATCAAACCGCCGGCGCGCTCCCGGCCGGCGGGGACCGCGCCACCTGGCTGGCAGCACTCGGTGCGGCGCAGCGTGCGCAGCCCGCCTTGGCGGCTCGGGCCAACGTGCGGCATGGCCCGAGCCCCGAGCCCAGCCGGGCCTCCAAGCATCCGCCCTAGGTTCGCCCTGCAAGGGCGACGACCGTGTCCTGTGGTGCGCAAGGCGCTAGGTAGGTTGCACCGCCAGGCCGTGCCGTTCAGCACATCCGGAGTGGCGGCCGTGCATCGCGCGCGGCCACGGCGTCCGGTGAGACGCCACGACGCATTGAACGGACTCACAACCTATCGATCGCTCTGAGGGTTGGTTATCGCGTCAGCTTCCCCAAGATGCCAGCTCGCAGCGGAGACAGCGCCTCGGAGGCGTTGACCACACGCTCGTAAGCGACACCGAGCGCGAACGTGGGCCGGGAGAACATCAAGTACGAGGGCTCGCCCTCGAACATCCGCAACTCGGCGGCAGAAAAGCCGGCGCGCTGCGCCTCTCGACGTATTCTTCGGCGAGTGTTCAGTCGGTGGTACGTCGGGTAGGGCTCGTGAGCCGCATGGTCCAGGCCGCGGGCACGGTTTGCCACGAGCGCGTGAAACCAGTGCGGAGTAGCCACGGCAATGAGCGATACATAGTGATAGACGTTGGGCGTACGGAAGAACAGGTGTGAGCCCGGACGCAGCACCCGGTGCGCTTCGCCGAGGAACTGTTGCGGGTCCGCAATGTGCTCGAACACGTAGTCGCACACGATCAGGTCGACGGAATCGTCGGGCAGCGGAATGCGGCCGCGGCGGATCACGTGGGCTTCGTCGAGCTCGGCGTTCGTCAATACTGCGTCGTCCACATCCACGCCGATGGCACGCGCCACCTCGCCGCGAAACGAACGAATCCGCGACCCCGTCGCGGGACCCGCGCCGAGGTTGAGGAGGATCGTCCCGGGCGACACATGCTGCCGGACCCACTGGTAGAAAGCCACCGTGCCGTCATGGCTAGTGCCCGGGTATGCTTTACGAAAGACTGCTTCGTCGATCATGAGAATCTATTCGATGTCGTCCTACGCCGAAGTGCGAAGGCCATTGCGAGCGCCAAGCCACAAATGGCCGCGCCCGCCGGCCGGGCTGGGCGGCCTGCACCTCGACAGCCGCAGGCGCGACCCGTCATCAGTACGTCGCCAGCTGCGCCGGACGCATTCCCGGCGCTGCCGCCATCGCCAGGCAGCGCAGACGGAAAGTGAACCACCACACCGTCGCTAGCGACGTCTACGGACGGGCCATCTGGACTCAGCGCCCTTACGGCAAACACGTACCTGGCGCCATCCACGAGAGGCAGGCCACTGACGGTAGTGTTCTGCGTCTTCCCCACCGCCTGCCAGATCGGGCTCGTGACGAAGTCGCCTGCTGCGTTGACGATTGCGACCTCGTAGCCCGTCGCTCCGGCGACGCTGCCCCAGCGGCCGGACAGAGAATCTCTGGTCTCCACCTCTGCGAGGTCGTGGTCGACGACGCCGTGCGCCGGATCGATGTCCCACACATATGACGGCGCATTGATGACCCAGTTCCTGACGTCGTAGAGGTAGCCATCCGCAACCGTGACCAGTATCTCGTCGCGGCCATCTCCGTCCGTATCGGCGAATATGGGCTCCCCTACGGCTGCGTCGAAGTAGAGCGAGAAGTCGAGCGCTCCCGTGCACGGGTTCACTGCGTAGAGCCAGCCATCCGCAGCACCGACGACCGCCGAGGGGCGCTGCGTCCCGGTGAGATCGGCCTCCACTGAGACTCGCCCGAGTTGCGCGGGGTGCGCTCCGTCCGCGAGGGCCGCCGTTTCGCTGTCATACCGCATGCCGCCCGCGAGCACGAGGGTCGAATACGCGCCGGCCTGTGCCCCAGAAAGCGGGGTGAGTTTCAGGCGCGCCGGATGTGCGTGCGACCCCTGCACTAGGCGGGGAGCTGCCGCTTGGCACTCGACGACGGCTCCATAAGGGATTGGCGTGTCTGCGTCATCGCTCGTCCACACCGGAGTGGCCAGATCGTGGCGGAGCGTACGAACGGGCTGCGCACCACCCTGAAGCGTCACCTCCTCGACGGCATCGCCGTCTACGTCGTACGGAATCGGCGCGAAGTACCCGTAGTCGGCGGGTGAGATCGCGATGTCTGATCCGTCGGTGCCAGAAACCACGCGCAGGCTGCCCAGAACGGTTAGCAGGTCGCTGCGGGCATCACCATCCCAGTCCGCTGCCGAGTACAGCTGAACGCCGCCGAGCATCGGAACGGCTGGGCCGTAGTCCCACAGCGTGGACCCGTCGGCTCCAGAGATGGCTCGGGTGTGGATGCTGGTCTGGGCGTCGTAGCCCTGCACGAAGAGGTCGGGGACCGCGCCGCCGTCAAGACGGCCGGGCAGCAGATCCAGCGCAGGAGTCCATGGGTAGGGTTGGGTCCACACCGAGGTCCCGTCCGGTCGCAGCAACGCGACGGCGTAGGCTGGGTCCTCGCCCGGCGCCTCGACCCGACGAAAGCACGCGATTGCGGATCCACCCTGGGGACCGCCCGGCACGACAGCCGGCGCCAGCCCCCTCAGGGCCCACAACGGCTTCGGTGGCGCGACGAACGCCGCGTCGACTGGGTCGATGCGCTGCAGCGCACCCCGGCTATCGACCAAGAGCACGCTGTCGGGACCGCCGGGCTCGCCGAGTGGCGCCGCTACCGGTGCAAGGCCCACCTTGATGAGATTCGAATAGTACCCGCCCACGCGAATCCCGGTGTCGCCGCCCCACATGGACTGGAGTGCTCCATCGAGCAGGGAGAGGTACCCGTCGTTGCGCCCCAGGGCAACGGAGGCGCCGCCACTGCCGAACGGCGGCATCACCCAGAATACCTCGGGCTCGACCAACTCGGGAAACGCGACCGTGCCGAGGAGCACAGCGGCGGCACCAGCACCCGAGTATGCCTCGAGCGCGCCGCCGGCAGCGGCCACGGTCACCACGACATCCTCGCGGCCGTCCGCATCAAGGTCGGCGTGGGTCGCGCGATGCCGCAGGCTCTGCCTGGCGCTCGCTGCCCAGTCCAAGCCGGCACGCAGGGTCCGGCCTGGCAGCGTCCAGCCCGCCGAGACCAGCGGATTGGTGGCGGCATCGAAGTGGAAGGCGGCGAGCGTCTGCCCCAGCTGTGCGAAGATCGTTCGACGCGAAGGTTGGGTCGTGGCAGCAGTCCCCGAGAAGCGCGCCAAGGGAATGGTTGCGAGCTCCGCGCCACTCGACCCAGCATAGACGTAGGTGGTCCATCCTGCCGCGGCCTTCCCGGCGACCACGACCTCTACGGCGCCATCGCCGTCGAGATCACCGACGCTGTCGGCGTTCATCTCGAGATCGCCGTCGACCTTGTCGGCGATCACGTGGCGCCAGGCGACGCTCAAACTCGCAGGCGGCCCAGGCGCGTACCGGAGTGCGAAGACTTCTCGTTCGCCACCATATCCCGGCTCGTTCTGGCTGCAGAGGAGCTCGTCACCCGGCACTGCGTCAAGGCCGACCGCGGCGCATGTCGCGAGGCTAACGAACTGGGTGAAGGGCGCGGTCACTGCCAGCGGCACGCCGGTGCCGCCGTCGAGCAGCGCAAGACCCTCGTTCGTGGTGCTCGCGACCAGAAGCCCCGTCGTGCCACTGCCGTCGAGGTCGACTACCGTCGTGCTGGCGGCTCCGCAGGCGTGCCAAGGGAGCTCGTAGAGAACAGCGGCCGCGCCGAAACCACCCGCGAAGGAGTATGCGAAGCCGGTCTCACCGCTGTTCACGCTACCGCAACCGAGCTCTTGCAGAAGCAGGTCAGGTCGTGTGTCGCCGTCGAGGTCGGCAAGCCTTGCCGTCGCGAGAGTCCCCATCTCGCCGTCGGGCTCCGCCCATTCGAGACCGCCATCCGGACCGCCAAACACGTACGCATGGTCGCTCGAGACCGCCACCACGTCAGGCACTGCATCGCCTTCGAGGTCCGCCACCCCGACCAAGCGCGAGATCCCGAGGTTGTCCGACTGCCAGAGCAAGTCGCCGTCGGGCCGGCGTGCAACCACCCTGCCGGAGTCGACGTACACAACGTCGGTGGCGCCGTCCGCGTCGACGTCGGCCGCAAGGGCGGAGTCCTCCTCGATGCGCCCGCCCAAGTACATGCGCCAGTAGGCAACCGGCTTGGTGATGTCCGATGTGCCCGGGGAGGCGGCCGTGCGGCGCGTGTCGTGGCGCGCGATCGGCCAGTCACCGCGTGCCGCCGCGGGAGCGACGATGATGATGATCGCCCCGACCCCCGCCGCGAGCCGGCCCGAGTGCAGACTTGTGGCGCGCGGGCTCATTGTGGTCAAATTCTACCCGCCATCTGTTGGTCGTGCCAGGTGGAACGCTTCCATACGCGGCGCGAGGTGATTCGGCGAGCGCCGCGCTCAGATCGGTGTCACCGGCGCAGCCTCCGCGCGGCGAGCCGTGTGCGCAAGTAGCTCCACGCGTACTTGCCGAGCCTCCACCCAAGATCAAGCGGCCTCACCACGCGCCGGACCGCGCGCGCACGCCCGGTCGTGGCGGGCCCGTACAGGAGGTCCAGCTGCGCGTCGTTTGGCAGGAGAGCGCGGCGCAACGAATAGACAACTGCACCGACGCGCCGCCTGTCCGTCACCGGCCGGAAGGTGAACATCAGCTTGAGCGATTCCTCGTAGGAACGGTCCAGAGTTCCGGCCACGAGGTGGCTAAGCGTCGCGCCCGCAGCGGTGCCCGGCGAAAGGGCGCGCAGGTCGGCGCCGCGCTGCAGCGCCTGCGCGAGGTCGAGCACTGCGGCGATCTCGTCGTCGGCCATGGCATGGCGAAGCCACTGCCGCGCGCGACCACGGAGATCCCATGCCTGTTCGCCAGCGCCGAGGTCGAGGAGGTCCGCGAACATACGCGACAGAGGGTACGAGCGCGGGGCAGCGCCGTGCTGAACGTAGCCGTGCACCATCGCGTGCACCACGAGGAACTCCCGCGTGGGGACGTAGGCGGCGCCGGGCGCGCCGGAGCTCGGTATCGCTGCGCCTGCCGCGATGAGCTCATCGGCTGTGAGCGAAGGTCCCTGCGGCGTCGCGCGCACCCCAGGGATGCGGTCGTGGATTTCGACAGCCACGTCGCGCCCCGCCTGTAGCAGAGCGAGGTGATGGTCGCTGTGGGGCAGGTCACTGGCTGTGTAGCCATGACGCACGAGCGCCGCGTGAAGGTGCTGCGCGTCCCGTTGGCGCACCAGTATGTCGATGTCGGTCGCGCCACGGCTCCCCTCGACCACCAGGTCGAGCCAGCGCAGCGCTGCGAACTTCAGCCATATGGTCGGGATTCCTTGACCCGCGGCGAGTACGGCGATCTTCCGGGCCGCGCTCATGAGGGCGCGATCTCGACCGGTGGCCGCGAGCAAGTCGAACGCCAAGGTGCGCGCGCCTGCCGCCCCGAGCTCGCGGCGCAAGTCGGTTTCGGTAGTACGTGCCGCGATGCGCGCCCCGAGCTCGAATTGGCGCGCCAGTTCGGTGGCGCGGTCGGGGGCAAAGGGTTTCCCCAAGCGTCGGCCCGTTGGTCCGTAGGCGCGGAGCAGCACCCACTCGAGCTCGGGAGACAAGTTGACCGGGGGTGGCGCGAACCGGAGCGCCATCAGCCCCGCGCGCGCGCCTCTCTGGCGGCGAGCTCGAGGTCGTGATCCACCATGCGCTGCACGAGCTCGGGGAAGCTCACCTTCGCCGTCCAGCCGAGCGTCTCGCGCGCCTTGGTCGGGTCGGCGATTAGCAAGTCCACTTCGGCCGGCCGAAAGTAGCGCGGGTCGATGCGCACG
>JADLAB010000233.1 GCA_020848455.1 Polyangiaceae bacterium | reverse complement strand
CTCGGCCGCCGACCGGTCGCCGTCGCAATGCCGCCCCATTTCGCGTCGCCAGCAGCTCGCGAGCCGAGCATTTCCCCTGCGCGCGAAATCCAGGCTCAGCTCGGCTCACATGCAAGTTCACGCCCAGCGCCGGGTGCGGTTCTCGTCGTTGCCTGTCATTGCAGATTCATAGAAGAACCCCGTATGCGGGTCCTTCTCCACGGTGGCCCCCGGGAAGATCTGCCCGTTCATCGCGACGTAGACGCCCCGAGGTAGCACCTGAGCAGCGACGACGGCTGCGCCGAGGTTGAATTGTGCGTCCGAGCCGCGGCGCGTCGCTGGGACCATGGCCCCGACGAGCACAATGGTCTTGGGAAGGCCTGTTCGACGGAGGAACCGTGCCGTCTCTGCCATGGAGAACGTGCCATGCGTGATCACGACCGCCGTGGCGGAGCTGGCAGCGGCGCGTTCTGCAAGTCGTTTGCGATCGGCGTCCGTGATCTGTCGGCTGTCTTTGAAGAGAACTTCTTCAACCTCAACAACAAGCCTGACGCGAGAATCCGTTAGCATGTGGTGGACGTACGATGGGCGGCGCCGTGGCGCCGACTCGGTGTCTGTGTAGTCGAGGTCGTCGATCGTGCCGCCAGTGGTCAGTATCTTCAGCGCGTTCTGCTTGAGGTGCGGGCGTGCATGTCGCATTGTGCCGCTCGACCTAGGTCCCAGCTGTTTGGGCGTTGGGTGGTGGATCATAATACACGCGCTTCATGGGCGGTGTGTGCGTCAGTGTAGCACGGTGTGTTGCCAACTGGCCAAGTCGTCGGCGGCCAGGCAGCGGTCACCGAACGTAGCTGACCAAGGCTGCGCGCCCCCGCGACCGTCGTTGGCATCTCACGTCCTCGGCGGCCTCGGCGAGGTATCCGTGCGGCGCACCAAGCCCTCGCGCCGTTGCGGCGCCACGGAGCCCCGCGTAGCCGTGCGCCGCTGGCGGGCTGGATGGGAGCAGGGGCCGCCGTCAACTCAATGAGGTCGGCGCGAAGTGTTCGGCGACCGGTCAGGTCGCGTCGCGAGGTATGACGCGGCGCTCGGCGGTGAAGGCCGAGCCGTAGGTCTGCTTCCACCGGTCGGGGAGCAACTCGGCGACGCGGTCCTCGACTGCATCGTGCGAGCCGCGCGATGCGGCACATGTCCACGCGCTACCAGGCGTCGGAACGTGGACGGTTACGTCTTCACGACCATGAAAACGCCGCGGGTCCCAAGTCTCGGGGCCCCGCGGCGGCGAAGCGCCCCTCGGCCATCAGGCCTCGGAGCGGCGGTCGGGCTCTTCACGGATCTGGATGACGCCGGAGACCGGCAGGGCATCGAGTTTCACCGTGACGCTCCCGTCCTTGTTCGTGTAGGCGACGCCGACCCGTGTCCAGTAGGTCCGCTCGGCGCGCTCGGTGAGCGCGTAGGCGGTCTTGGTCGGGGTCGTGCGGCGCCTGTCGCCGGGCTCAACGTCGCGATGTTCGTCGCGGCGTGGCCGGCCTGCTTCGTCCCGTGGTCGTCCGTTCTCGTACATGGCTTTCTTCCATTCCATCCGGTCAGTTGAGGTTCGAGAGGTACTGCCCGGCCGCCCGCTCGAGGAGGAAGCGCTCCTCGGGCGAGAGCGACTGGGCCGCGCGCGTCACGGCCTGCGCGATGCCGAAGGCCGAGGGGTTGGGCTCGGCCTGGTACGCCTCGACGATGCGAGGCGCGAGCTTCAGGGGGAGCTTCGCGAGCCTGAGGAAGTCTGCGATGGCTTCGCCAGCGCTTCCCACGCGCACAGCAAGGGAGGCGGCGAGCCTCCGGTACGCGACGTGTAAATCCTCGGCGAGCCGGGGCAAGCTCTCGGTCACGCCCTTCGCGATCTTGCTCTGCACGTTGCCGCGGTGCGCGGAACGCAGGAGCACGGGGTCCTTGAGCGGCGCCGTCATCCCGTTCTTGCAGAGGAGACGGACGAGGTACGAGAGGATGCGGACCGAGCAGTACCCGACCCCCGAGTTCATGACGAAGAGCGAGCCCCAGCACTCACCGACCTCGGTCTCGGTCCGCCCCGGCACGAAGGCCCGGCCGACCTTCACGACGAAGGAGAGCGAGCGGTCGGTCGCGGCGTGGCGGATGAGCGTCGCCTCGGGGTCGTGCCGCTCGAGAGCGTCCGCGATGCCCCAGGCGAGCTCGGCGTCGGAGACCGGCACGTAGCCCGGCGAGACGAGCGCGCGGAGCTCGGTCGTGGGGCCGGTGTCGCTGTCGATCACCCGGCGCGTGCGGAGCTTCACGCGGTCGTCCGCGCGGGCGAAGCGAGCGTTCATCTCGGTGGCGCGAGTCGCGCTGTCAGCGCCCTCGAACCACCGATCCCACTTGAGGCCGACGAGGTTCGCGACCTGGCGGCGGGACCAGTCGGTCATCGCGGCGCGCCCGAACTCGGGCACGAGGATGTCGCCCGTCTCGGGGCACATCCGGAGCTCCTTCGCAGGGAGCGTCAGGTCCGGGTTCTCGTGGGCCTCCAGGCGCTCGAGCTCAGCTGCAAGCTCGGAGAGCGTCCGGGGCCCATCGGTGCGCGGCATTGGAAGCGCGAGCCGCGTTTCGGAACGTGCGGGCGCAGGGGCGCCCGCGGAATCAAGGTGCATGTCCATCTCGGTCTTCCTCCAAGTGAGGGCCCACCCTGCGGGCGGGCTTCGGGCGCGAGGAGCGACATGCTCATCACGGCCGAAGCGGCATGCAGGAGCGCGAGACCGATGGACTCACGACGGAGAAGAACGCTCCCGGAAGGCGCAGCGACACGAAGTCCGTGCTGGCCTTCCGGGGCGAGGAGGAGTTGTCGTTCAAGGTGCGGGAGCGGGAGCGGTCTCTGCGGGGCGAGGAGGCTGGCGCTCTGGCGCGGGCAGGCCGACTGGCGCCTCGCGTGGTGCTGCGTCGGCGGCCCAGTTGCGGCACGCCCGCTCGTACTCGCACTCGCGGCAAAGGGGCGAGGGCTTCGGCGGGAACTGGCGCGCCAGGATGGCGCTCTCTATCGCTGTCGCGGCGCCGCGCCACCAGCGGTTCTCGGCGCACGTGCGCGAGACGGAGTAGGTCTCGATGCGCGGTTCGCGCTTGAGCTTCACCATGACGACGACCTCGAGCGTCGGGCGCTCGACGCCGCACATGTGCTCGGCGTGGAGGTACGCGCCCACCTGGAGATGACGGACGAGGTCGAACTCGTCCCAGCCCTTCGCAGCGGTCTTGAGCTCGACGACGACGTCATCCTGTCGCCGCAGGTCGAGGTACCCCCGGAGCGGCCGGAAGACCTCTCCGGTCTCGTCGCTCGCGAGCTCGACCGTGAACGCTTCCTCGACCGTGGCGACTGGCATGTCGCCGAAGCGGGTCAGGTAGACGCGGAGCAGGCGCTTCGCGTCCGCTTCGAGGGACTCGGGCGTCTGGTCCTTCCACCGCACCTTGGCGCCGAGGGTCTCGGCGAGGAGGTCGGCTTCGAGCACGCGCTCGACCGCGACGAGCGCTGGCACCCGGCCCGCCAGGCGCTCCGCATGCCACCAGCCGATGGTCGCATGCATGGCGGAGCCCACGACGAGCGCGAGCGACCGGAACTCGGGCTCGAGCCCGAGGACGTACGAGTACTCGTACGTCCTCGGGCACATGACGTACGCGACGAGCTGCGAGGCCGAAGTCGTCGGCGGGAGCGCCAGGCCGCTGTCATGCGTCATGGCGCGCCTCGCCGTTCCCGCCGCGGATAGCCTCGCGCTCGGCGAGCTCTTCCTTGAGCTCGTCGATGGCGCGCGACGCATCCGCGCGCGTGGCCCATTCGAGCCGCTCGAGCCCGAGTGCGCGGAGCACCCGCGAAGTCGCTGTCTCCTTGGTTTCGCCGAGGCCGAAGGCCAGGCGCACCAGGAGGCGGCGCTGGGCATCGGTCATGGCGCGGCGATCATCGGGAGTCGCTTCCTCGGGATGATCGTCGCGGCCGCGTGAACGGCCGTTGCCGCTCGAGGCACCGGCAGGCGCCGAGGGCGGCTTCAGCGGCAGGACTTCCCGGAGGGAGCTGCCGCCGCTCGCGTGACCCTCCGCGTCTGCGACCTGCCCGGTACCGCCCCCGTCGCCGTCCGACGGCGTGCGGCCGTTCCCGTTCGTGTTCTTGGGCACGACGGCGCCGGTGACGCCGCGGCCGAGCTCGTCGAGCGCGCCCTCGCCGATGTTCACTGCGAGGCGGAAGGCGCGCGCGATGGCCCGGGTCTCGGCGATGCGGATGGCGTGGACCGCGAAGGGCGCGTCCGTGTTGTCGGCGTTCGCGTCGCCCAGGGCCGCGAAGCGGCCGCGGTTCGTGTGGACGAACGCCTGCACGATGGCCGTCTGGCCGTTGTCGCCGCTTGGCCGCTCGAGGAGCCGCGTGTGAACGGAGCGCAGTCCTTCCCCGTGCGCGAGCGCGAGCAGGCCCTTGAAGGTGGCCGCCTCGGTCTCCCCCGTGCGGCTGCCATCCGCGTCGTACAGGGGGACGCGGATGAGAAGGCCGTTCCCGCCATTCCCGTTCCCCGGCCTCATGGTGCACCTGCTTCGGAGGCGGCCATCTCTTCGAGCTTGTCGAGCTCGGGCGCTGTCGGCAAGAGGCCGGTCTCGAGGAACGACACCGTGCCCGAGAGCCCGATGACGAGGTGGTCGAGAAGGGGCAGGTGCAGGATGCGGCCCGCGAGCACGACGCGGTTCGTCATCGCCACGTCCTCGTCCGAAGGCGAAGCCTGACCGGACGGGTGATTATGCGCGAGGATGAAGCACGAGGCGCCGAGCCGGACGAGCGGACGGAACACGTCGCGCATCTCGAGCGCGGCCGAGGCGCCGCCGCCCTTCGCGAGGAGCACGGTCTCGATGAGAGTCGACGTCACGCTGAGCGCGATGGCCAGCACGACCTCGGTCTCGACGAGCTCGAGCCCGACTGGGAGCGCGGCGATGGCGTCGGCGACCGTGCGGATGCGGTGGGGCTTCTCCTCCCGGAGCTCGGCCCCGAACGAACGCGCCGCGACAACCGACTCGGCGACGCGGAGCGGCACGCCGGCGGTCTCCGCCATCTCCGTCGCCGTCATGGAGGCGAGCCCACGGCGACCGAGAGCTCGGAGGAGCTTCGGCGCCCAGGTCGAGCCCGCGAGTCCGTGGAGCGAGCGCGCGTACGCAACGCGCTCCTCTGTCTTGCGAAGGGGCAAGCCTGGCAGGGCTGCCGCGATCGCCTCTTGGATGTGAACGAGCATCGAAAACTGCCTTTCCGGTCCATGGGGGACCGAGGCCAGACCCTTCCGAGGAAGAGCCGGGCGTCGGTCACGCTGACGCGCGGGCAGGTGGCGTAAGTAGGGAGAATCGCGCGAGACTTTGACGACTGTGCGCCCGTCCCGTACGCTAGAGGTCGTCTATGACGACACCCGTCAGAGAGCGAAGAAAGGAGCGCCGAAGCATGACAATGCGCGAGATTCGTTTTCGCGTACGCGAGGGCCGTCTTCAGTCCGTCGAGGCCGTGGAGCTCATCGAGGGCACGGAGGTCTTCGGCATGGTGAACGTCGCCGACGTCGTTCCGGCGACTCGGCCGCCAACTGGAGCGAAGCCGAAGGTCGTGCTCCCAAACTGGGACCTCGGGGTGAAGGAACCGCTCACCCGTGAGGAGATTTACGAAGATGTCTGACCGCGTCTTCATCGACACGAATGTCCTCGTGTATGCGAGTGACCCCGCGTCCCCACATGCGCCGGCGTCTCGCAGGTTCGTCGACCAAATCAACGCGGGTCAACTCGATGGCTGCATCGCGCCGCAGGTCCTGCTCGAGTTCTTCTCGGTCGTGACGAACCCGAAGCGCGTGTCGCGCGCACGCTCCTCCGATGAAGCGTGGGCCGTCGCGGAGATGTTCGGCACGTCGATGGACGTGCTTCCGCCGCCGCGAGACCTTGTCGCGCGCGTCGAGACCCTCTCTCGAAGCCTCGGACTCACGGGCGCCAAGGTGTACGACGCGGCCATCGCCGCGACGGCGCTCGCCCATGGCGTGACGACCGTGGTGTCGTGCGACGCTGGCGTATTCTCCCGCGTGCCGGGCCTCACGGTCCGCACACCCTGACCGGAAGCCCGGTCCTTCTGCTTCGAGCCGCCCCGCGGCTCGTTTTCTTACTTGTGAAAAGTGCCTGGTCCCGCGACGCGCCTCATGGCGGTGGCTTCATCTGGATCGCGACGGGTCTCCCGACGCCGCTCCGCACCACCATCTCGCCGACCGCGAGTCGCATGAG
>JADLAB010000232.1 GCA_020848455.1 Polyangiaceae bacterium | reverse complement strand
GAGACCGCGTGCCAGAAGGTGCTCGACAGGTACAAGTGCACGAAGTGACGCGCGGCCCGCGTCGCGTACCAGGCGGGAGTGGCAGGAGGTGAACATGGATCGGATGTGGCTGTGGACGCTGGGACTCGCCGTGACGAGCCTCGCATGTGGTCCCAAGTACCCCTCGGACTGCAAGGGCGCCGAGCTCGGCGAGCCGTGGAAGGGGCTCGGGCTCCGGGTGGAGGAGGGGCGCGTGTGCTCGGCCGACGGCAAGAAGGCGGAGCTCCTGTTCCCCGGGACGGACGAGGCGCGCTGGGCGGGAGCCGTCGAGCAGCAGCTCGTCGCGGCGGGCTATCCGAAGGACAGCTGCGCGAGCGGCTACTGCACCTACAAGAAGGACAAGAAGAGCCCCTACGTGCAGATGATCAAGGGCGAGCGCAGCGATGGCAAGCGCAAATGGGTGCGGCTGTCGCTCGTCTGGCAGGGGGGCTGAGCGGGCGCTCGGGCGCTCTAGAGGTCGTGGCGCCGGATGAGCCGGTAGACGTAGGTGCGGTCCACGCCGGCCGCGCGCGCGGCCGCCGCGACGTCGCGCCCGTGGCGCTCGAGCAGGCGCCGGAAGTACGCGCGCTCGAGGTGCTCGAGCCAGGCCTCGCGGACCTCCGTGTAGGGTCCGTCGAGACGCGGCGCTCCGGCCGTGTCCTCCGGCCGGGTGGCGGTCGCGGGACCGGGCGCCGCCATCGCGAGCGCCTCGTCGTGCCCGAGGGCCGCGGCGCGCTCGAGAAAGTTCCGGAGCTCGCGCACGTTGCCGAGCCAGGGGCGGCGCGCGAGCGCGGCGAGCTCGTCTTTGTCGAAGCGCGCACCGGGCGCGAGCGCGGCGGCGAGCCGCGGGATGTCGGCGCTGCGCTCGCGCAGCGGCGGCACGGTGACGACGAGCACGGCGAGCCGGAAGTAGAGATCCTCGCGGAAGGCGCCGGCGCTCACCAGGGCCGGCAGATCGCGGTGCGTCGCCGACAGAAAGCGCACGTCCACCTTCCGGTGGTGGCTCTCGCCCACGCGGCGCACCTCGCGCGCCTCGAGCACGCGCAGGAGCTTCGGCTGCAGGCTCGACGGCAGCTCCCCGATCTCGTCGAAGAAGACGCTGCCCCCGTCCGCCGCCTCGATCGCCCCCGGCCGCTCGCCGACGGCGCCGGTGAACGCGCCGCGCGCGTGCCCGAAGAGCTCGGCCTCGCTCAGGCTCTCCGACAGGGCCGCGCAGTCCACGACCACGAAGGGGCCGGCGGCCCGGGGCGACGCCTCGTGGAGCGCGCGCGCGACGAGCTCCTTGCCCGTGCCGGTCTCGCCGTGCACCAGCACCGACGACTCGGTCGCGGCGATGCGGCCGAGGCGCGCGAACAGCTCGCGCATGACCGGCGTCGCTCCGATGAGAGGCCCGAAGCGCTCGCCGTCCCACAGCTCCACCGGCTGCGGCTCGGCCTCGTAGTGCGCCGTGAGCACGCTCGACCCCACCCGCAGCTTGCCGTGGTGCGGCAGCCGCGCGCACTCGACGCGCAGCTCGTCGACGTAGCTGCCGTTGCGGCTGCCGAGATCGCGCACCCAGAGTCCGTCGTCGCGCAGCTCGAGCGCCGCGTGGAGGCGGGACACCGTGCGGTCCGCGAGCACGAGCCCAGCGCCCGCCGCCGAGCCCACGACGAGGGGGCTCTCGACCAGCCGCTCCTGCGCGCCCTCTCGGTCGCTCCAGCGCAACCAGGCCCGGCGGCGCACCACGCGGCCGCCCGCGTCACCGGCGTGCTCGACCGTGGGGAGCTCGGGCGGCGGTGCGGGCCCCGGATCGCGCGACATCGCGCCGAGGATAGCGCATCGCCGCGCGGCGCTAGCGCCGAAGCGCCGCGTCGACCGCCGCGAGCACGACCGGCACCTCGTCGAGCGCGTTCGGCCAGTGGGGCGAGAAGCGCAGCACGCCGTCGGGCACGGCGCAGGCGATGCCGCTCTCGACGAGGGCGGCGTGGAGGTCCACGACCGAGGTGCCCGGCGGGGGCGTGACCCCGAGCGCCCCGCCGCGGCGCGCCGGCTCCGGGGAGCGCAGGCTCGCGAAGCCGCGCTCGCGGAGGCCCGCCTCGAGCGCGTCGAGGTAGCTCGAGACGTGGGCGTGGATGGCGGGGACGCCGAGCGCGAGCAAGAGGTCGAGCGAGGCCTCGAGCGCGGCGAAGCCGACGCCGTTCGTGTTGCCGCTCTCCACGAAGTCGATGCTCCGCCGCAGCGGCCGGTCGTAGCGCAACAGGCCCGGCCCGCGGAACAGGAAGCCGAGCGCGTCCTCGTGGCTGAGCCACCCGGCCACGACGGGCCGCAGGGCCAGAGCGCACTCCGGGCGCGCGTAGAGAAAGCCCGCGCCCTCGAGCCCCATGAGCCACTTGTGGCCGCCGCAGGCGAGGTAGTCGATGCCGTCGGCGCCGACGTCGAGGGGCACGATGCCGCAGGCCTGCACGGCGTCGACGAAGAGCTCCGCCCCGTGGGCGTGGCAGTGTGCCGCGAGCTCGCCCGTCGGCATGCGGAAGCCGGTCTGGAACTCGACCGCGCTCACCGCGACGAGGCGCACGCCGCGCCGGAGCTCGCCGAGGAGCCGCTCGAGGGCGGCCTCCGGCGCGACCCGGTGCTCGTCGGCGGGCAGCATCACGAGCTCGAGCCCGAAGAGCTCGGCCGCGCGCTGCCACGGCGTGACGTTGGCCGGGAACTCGCCCGCGAAGGTGACGACCCGCTCGCCCGCGCGCCAGGGCAGGCACAGCGCGATGTCGACGACCCCGCGCGTCGTGTTCGGCACGAGCGCGATGTCCGCGGCGCGCGCGCCGACGAGCGTCGCGAGCTTGCCGCGCAGGCGCAGCCGCTGCCGCACCCAGCTGCCGACGGCGCCGACCCCCCGCTCCTCGTAGTCGTCGCACAGCTGGCGCACCGCGCTCGTCACCGCCACGGACGCCGGCGAAACGCCCGCGTGGTTCGCGTAGACGCTCGCCCGCAGCTTCGGGAAGAGCGAGCGGTCGCCGAGCTTCGGCGCGTGGCTGGGGAGCCTCGGGGGCGCGGCGTCGTCGCTCATGGACCCTTCCTTCGTGGCGCCGGTCAGAACAGGAGGCGCGTGCGGATCGTGCCGTCGATGGCGTCGAGCTCGCGCTTGACGAGGCGGCTGTCGCGGTCGGGGTCGGCGTCCACGTCGATGACCACGTAGCCGATGCGCGCCGAGGTCTGGAGGTACTGCGCCGCCACGTTGAGGCGGTGCTTCGAGAACACCTCGTTGATCTGCGACAGCATGCCGGGCCTGTTCTGGTGGATGTGCAGGAGCCGGTGCTGACCCGCGTGCGCCGGCAGCGCCACCTCGGGGAAGTTCACGGCCGACAGCGTCGAGCCGTTGTCGCTGTAGCGCACGAGCTTGTCGGCGACCTCGCTGCCGATGTTCTCCTGCGCCTCGGCCGTGCTGCCCCCGATGTGGGGCGTCAAGATCACGTTGTCGAAGCGCCGCAGGGGCGAGACGAACTCGTCGTCGCCGGACGTCGGCTCCTCGGGGAAGACGTCGATGGCCGCCCCGCGCAGCGCCTTCTGCTCGAGCGCCGCCGCGAGCGCGGGGATGTCGACCACGCTGCCGCGCGAGGCGTTGAGCAGGATGGCGCCGCGCTTCATGCGCGCGAGCTCGGCCGGCCCGATCAGGCCGCGCGTGTCGGGGGCCTCGGGCACGTGCAGCGTCACGACGTCGGCGCGCTCGAGCAGCGCCGCGAGGCTCTTGACGGGCCGCGCGTTGCCGAGCGCGAGCTTCGCGACGACGTCGTGGTAGACGACCTGCATGCCGAGCCCCTCGGCGAGCAGGCCCACCTGCGTGCCGATGTGGCCGTAGCCGACGATGCCGAGGCACTTGCCGCGCGCCTCGTGGGCGCCCGCGGCGCTCTTCACCCACACGCCCCGGTGTGCGGCCGCGTTGCGCTCCGGCACGCCGCGCAAGAGGAGCAGCACCTCGCCCACCACGAGCTCGGCGACCGAGCGCGTGTTCGAGAACGGCGCGTTGAACACCGGGACGCCGCGCGCCTCGGCCGTGGCGAGATCGACCTGGTTCACGCCGATGCAGAAGCACCCGACGGCGACGAGCTTCGGCGCCGCCTCGAGCACCGCGCGGTCGAGCCCGGTGCGCGAGCGAATGCCGACGATGTGGGCGTCGTGCACCGCGTCGCGCAGCCGCTGGCCCTCGAGGGCCTTGGGGTGGGACTCGACGCGCGTGTAGCCCTGCGCCTCGAAGGCGGCGACCGCGCTCGCGTGCACGCCCTCGAGGAGGACGACCTTGATCTTGTCCTTGTCGAGCGAGGTGACCTTCACGGGCCCGCGATTGAAGGGCGCCCACGCGCGCGCCGCAAGTCCGGCGCCGCGCGAGCCCCGGCACACCGGCCAGGAATCAGTCGGCCGCCCAGCTCGCGGCGAGCTCGTTGGCGGTCGCGCAGGTCGCGGCGGCCGGCAGGCGCACGAGGCGGAAGCGGCTCATCGGCCAGACCGGCTTGGCGTCGGGTGAGTCTTCGAGCATGCCCGAGCTCGCGCCGAGGATCACCTGCTCGTGGTTGAAGTAGACGCTGCCGGCGAGCTCGTTGCGGTCGGTGGAGGTGCCGGACAGCCACGTCGCGGTGCGCTCGACGAGGTAGACCGAGCCCGTGACGAAGCCCCGGACCTTCACCGTCACGCCGGGCTGTCCGTCGGCGTCCTGATCGATCACGCGCGGGTCGCTCGCCAGGGCCGGCAGCGGGTCGCGCAGCGGGTTCTCGAGCTTCGCGCCGAGGACGAGCGTGCGCTTGGCCTGGTTGAACGTGTAGCCGCCACCCTCGCGGGGCGACACGGCGGCGTCGATGCTGGGTGTCGACAGGAGCCTCTGGAACGCCTCCGGGATGGTCGTCGAGACGAGCACGGTGCCGCTGTCGACCTCGACCTTGCAGAGCTGCCCGGTGCCGCGGAGGCGTCCGTCCTCGTGGCGCAGATCGAGCACGCTCACGGCGAGCCGCTTCGCGAGCAACGTGCCGATGACCGGCACCTCGCTCGCGGTGACGGTGCGCTGCAGGTAGGCCCAGCGCCCGTCGAGATCGCCGGCGAAGGCCGAGCCCGCGAGCGCGAGCGTGACCGACGCGGCAGCCGCGCCGATCACCGCTGCCCGCGCACCCTGCCGCCCCTGCTGGTGCTTGGCTCCGTTCATGTCCGGTAACGTAACACCATGGCGCAGGTGCGCAATGGCCTGCGCACCGCCACCTTTCGTTCGCACCGCGAGGCCGACGCGCGGGCCCGCGGCGCGCGGGTCGGCGCGCGCCGCGGCCGCACGACGAGGCTCACTCGACGGTGAACGAAGGATCGCAGGCGAAGGCGGGGCAGGCGAGCGGGCCGGCCTGCCAGGTTGCCAGCGTGTAGCCGTCCGAGCAGCTCGGGAACACCTGGGCGCAGGAGCCCGGCAGGACGCACGCGTCGAACACGACGCAGCGGTCGGCCGAGCGCGTGTACGTCGGCACCGTGCCGCCCCCGCAGGCCGGCTCGGGCATCTTCGGGCAAGGCCCCTCGGCGAGCGGCAAGCGCAGGTACACCTGGCTCGCGTCGAGGATCTTCTCGTAGCCGCCCGCGAAGTGCTGGCCGTCCACGATGAGCGCCGCCGTGGCCGCGCCGTGGTTCTGCACCTGGTTCACGAGCCAGTCCTGATCGACGAGGGGCAGCGAGGCGAGCTCCACCGAGTAGCCGGTGAAGTAGGTCTTCGCCGTGAAGTTCAGCTTGGTGGCGACCTCGTTGTTGCACGGCGCCGCGAAGCACTCGATGTGCGGGTCGCGCGGCGCGGCCACGTAGTGGACGTCGCCCTCGATGGGCGTCACGCCCGGCATGCCGCGGTACGCCTCGTACACGAGGAACGCGCGCGTGCCGAACTGCGGATCGGCCGGCCCGAGCTTGCCGCGCAGCACGAGCTCGCCCGCGCCGCGCACGAGATCTTGCGTCGCGGGGTCGAGGCCCGAGGGCCCGAAGTCGAGGCCGGAGACGTAGCGCTCGGCCTGCTTCCTGTTGACGTCGCGGACGAAGTAGCCGCCGCAGAGCGGCGCCATGCATTTGCGCGTGTCGACGCGCGCCGTGACGTAGCTCTTGTTCTTCGTGCCGAGCTCGTCGCTCGTGCCGTCGAGCGTGCTCGCGTCGGCGTCGTCGCCGTCCACCGGCGCCGCGCAGCCACCGAGCGCCGCGAGGCCGAGCCCACCGAACATCACCCACCCGAATGCCTGCAGTTCCATGGTCACACTCCGTGGCGTCGACCGGCCGCGGCTGGGGCGCACGGGGCGTGAGCACGGGTCGATTGACGCAAGGCGTTATTGGTTGGCGCCCGTGTAGACCCGGGTAGGACACGCATCTACAAAAATCGACATCGTGTGCTTCTGTAAGCTGGCGAGACGCGACCACGGAGCGATGGTCAGCGGACGAGGTCGCCGTAGAGCTTCGTCACGCACTCCTGGCACAGGCCGTGGGTGAACTCGGCCTCCGAGTGCTCGGTGATGTAGGCCTCGAGCTGCTGCCAGTAGCCGCGGTCGTCGCGGATGCGCTTGCAGGAGGCGCAGATCGGCAAGAGGCCGCTCAGGCGCTTGATCCGCGCGAGCGCCGCCTCGAGCTCGCCGATGAGCCGCTCGCGCTCCTCGGCGTGGCGCCGAGCCGCGCGGCGGTGCAGGACGAGCTCGGCGGCGCGGTCGAGCGCGCGGGTGAGCTGCGGCAGCGCGATGGGCTTCAGGACGTAGCCGTCGGCACCGAGCTCGATCGCCTCGAGCAGGTACGACAGATCGCTGTGGGCGGTGGTGAGCACGATGGGCAGCTCGGGGCGGAGCGCGCGCAGCTCGCGCGCCATGGCGAGCCCGTCGAGCTGCGGCATGCGTATGTCCGACAGCACGAGGTCGGGCTCGTGCGCGCGAAAGGCGGCGAGCCCCGCGGCCCCGTCGGCCGCGACGCGCAGCTCGCGCACGCGGCGGCCGAGGAGCTCGGCGAGCTCGGTGCGCGTCGCGTCGTCGTCCTCGACGTAGAGGACGGAGACGTCGTGGACTCGGGTCGCGCTCATGGTGCCTCCGGCCGCGCGGCGGGCAGCTCGATCGCCACGGTCGCCCCCTCTCCGTCTCGCTCGGCGGCGATGGTTCCCCGCATGTGCTCCTCGATGATCACCTTCGACATGTAGAGCCCGAGCCCCGTGCCCTTGGCACCCTTGGTCGTGAAGAAGGGCTCGAACACCCGGTCGAGGTTCGCCGCATCGAAGCCGCAGCCGTCGTCGTGCACGCGGATCGAGATCCTGTCGGCCGCGTGGCGAAAGTCGAAGCGGATGTGTCCGGGGCGCTCGTCGCCGCGCTCTCGGCGCCGGGTGACGATGGCCTCGCGCGCGTTGTCGACGAGGTTGAGCAGGACGTGCTCGAACTCGTTCTTGGGCCCGCGCACCAGCGTCGAGTCGCAGGCCGGGACGCCCTCGACGCTCTCGAAGCTCCGGCCATGGGCGTGACAGACGATGCGAAAGCGGATGTCGTTCGCCAGGAGCTGGGCCGACAGGAGCTTCAGCACCTCGGCCACGGCCTGCATCGCGCCGAACACGGTGGGCTCGCGGTCGGGGCGGAAGAAGGCGCGGAAGTCGTCGATGGTGCGCGACATGTGCTGGATCTGCGCCATGGCGCGCGCCACCGCGCTCGCCAGGTAGGGGTCGTCGAGCTCGCCGAAGCGGTGGGCGTCCTCGAGGTTCTGCACGACGAGCGCGAGCGCGTTGAGCGGCTGCCGCCACTGGTGCGCGATGGCGCCGACCATCTCGCCCATGGCCGCGAGCTTCGACTGCTCGATGAGGAGCTGCTCGCCGCGGTAGCGCAGGGCCACCTCGGCCTCGACCTTGCGCTCGAGGGTGCGGGTCAGCTCCTCGAGCTCGGCGGTCTTGTCGCGCAGGCGCTCCTCGGCGCGCTTGCGCGCGGTGATGTCGGCGTGGGTGCCGGCCATCCGGAGCGGGCGTCCGGCGGCGTCGCGGCTCGAGACCTTGCCGCGGTCGTGCACCCACACCCACGCGCCGCTCTTGTGCCGCATGCGGCACTCGCAGTCGTAGCTCGCGGTCTCGCCCGCGAAGTGGCGCGCGAGGCACGCGTCCGAGCGCGGGAGGTCGTCGGGGTGGCACAGGCTCTTCCAGGTCGCGATGCTGAGCGGCGCGAGCTCGGCCAGCGTGTAGCCGAGGATCTCGGCCCAGCGCTCGTTGTAGACGGTCTCGCCCGTCTGCACGTTCCAGTCCCAGAGGCCGACGCCCGTGCCGTCGATGACGCGCTCGAGGCGCTCCTCCTTCTCGCGCAGCGCTAGCTCGGCCCGCTGTCGCGCCGTGACGTCGCTCACGACGCCGTTCCAGACGCTGTCGCCGTTCGGCTCGAGCGTCGGCTCGGACGCGATGCGCACCCAGCGCGTGTCGCCGTGCACCACGAAGCGCCCCTCCCACTGGAAGGGGACCCCGTGGAGCCCCGCGTCGAGGTTCTCGCGCCCGAGCTGCTCGGCGTCGTCGGGGTGCACGGCGCCGAAGGCCACCGAGGCGTCGGCCATCACCGCCGCCTCGTCGACGCCGAGGATGGCGCAGAAGCGCGGGCTGACGTACTCGAAGGCCATGCTGCGGTCGGCGCGGAAGCGGAACACGTACACGCCGCTCGGGATGCGCCGCACGAGCTCGTCGAAGCGCGCGTTGCTGCGCTCGAGGGCGGCGCGCGCGGCCCGGTGCTCCTCCAGCGTGACGCCCGGGCCCGGGGTCGAGACAGGCGCACGGTCGAGCTCGTGCTCGAGCTCGGCCACGCGGCGTCGCAGGGCGGCGAGCTCGTCCTCGGGTGGTGCTCCCTGGCGCTCGGGCGGACCTGACGGCGACACGGCTTAGGTTACCACCCCGCGCGGCCCGGCGCCGGTCGAGCTCGGCCCGGGCCGGGGGGAGGGTCAAGGGCGCCTGGCCACGATGCCGAGCAGCATCGGCACCATGCCCTCGGCCGCGCGGAAGCGGTAGCCGCCGTCGGCGCCCCGGACGAGGTTCGGGAACACGTCGTAGGGCACCGAGTCGAGCTCCTCGAGCCGCTCGAGGCGCAGGCCCGCGCCGAGCAGGGCGTTGACGACGTCGGCGATCGAGTGGTTCCAGCCGTGCTCCTCGAGGCGCAGGGCGGCGCCGCGGTCGGCGTAGGTGCCGTCCGTGGTCTCGCTGATGGGCCCGCGGTCGAAGTACGGGTAACGGATCGCGAGATCGGGCCCGACCTGCGACATCCAGACGTACGGGTGGAACTCGACGAGCACGAAGCGGCCGCCGGGCTCGAGGCTGTCGTGGACGACGCGCGCCCAGGGCACGAGGTCGGGCAGCCAGCCGAGCACGCCGTACGAGGTGAAGACGACGTCGAAGCGCTCGTCGAGCGCGCGACGCGTGTCGTAGACGTTGCACCGGACGAAGCGCGCCGGCAGCGCGAGCTCGGCCGCGAGGCCCCGGGCGAGCCGCACGGCCTCGGCGGAGAAGTCGACGCCCACGACCTCCCGCGCGCCGAGCCGCGCCCACGACAGCGTGTCGAGCCCGAAGTGGCACATGAGGTGGAGCAGGCGCTGGCCGCGCACCTCGCCGACGAGCGCGCGCTCGGGCGCCTTCAGGCTGAGCGCCCCGGCCCTGAAGCCCGCGAGGTCGTAGAAGTCGCTCGCGGCGTGAACCGGCACGCGGGCATCCCAGGCCCGCTCGTTGTCGCGGAACATGGCGGAGCGGGTGGGGTCGTCGCGCATGGCGCCCTCTCTACCAGCTGCGGACCCCGGCCCGGAAGAGCGCGCATGCCCGAGGCGCCACGGCCGAGGCGCGCGCTCGCTATTTGTCGAGCACCTTGTCGCTGCAGCGCGGACAGATGCTGTGCGTGAACTCGAGCTCGGAGTGGTGGGAGAGGTAGGCCTCGAGCTGCGTCCAGTAGCCCTTGTCGTCGCGGATCTGCTTGCACCACGCGCAGATGGGCAGGATCTTGCGCAGGGTCATGACCTCGGCGACCGCTTCCTGCAGCTGCTGGATGAGCTGCTCGCGGTCGTGCTCGGCCTTCTTGCGCGCCGTGATCTCGGTGCAGAACCCGCCGACTGCGCGCAGCTCGCCCGCTGCGTCGTGCACCGGGAACTTCACGGTGATGAACGTGAACTCGCCGTCGGGCAGCGGGATCGTCTCCTCGAACTCGCGCGCCGTGCCGACGGCCATCACCTCGAGGTCCTGCTCGCGAAACAGCCGTGCGACGGGCTCGGGAAAGATGTCGAAATCCGTCTTGCCGCGCAGGGCGTCGACCGGGCAGTGCGCGAGCTCCTCGTAGCGGGCGTTGACGAGGATGTATCGGAGGTCGGCGTCCTTCAGGTAGATCGGCGCCGGCGTGTGGGCCAGCACCGCCAGGAGGTGCGCCTCGCGCTCGCGCAGCTCCAGGTGCTCGCGGCGCAGCGCCGCGTTCTCCCGCTCGAGCTCGGCCACGCGGAGCTCGAGGTCGGTGGGGCCGTGGCTGGGCATGGGGGCTCCGTGGAAGGCTTGCATCGAGGCCCGACGAGCTTACCAGGGTCGGGCCGTTCCGACAGCCTCCCCTGCGCCGGTCCATGAAATGACCAAGGCGCGGCGTGCGCCGGCGGAGCGATCGCGCGCGTGGGACCGGGCCCCGCGGGGTGACGCTGCGGACCTTGCTGCACCGCGGCGTCCTCCCGCGGCCCCGGCCGGCCTCGTTTGCGCTCACCGGGCGCGCGCGCCTTGTCTATACTTCGCGCCTTCGCGAGGGCGGGTGGCCTCGGGCGCGGCGGGTGTCGCGCCGCCGACGCCGCCCGACTCGCGCCGCGGGGCGCGCGCCCCGCGCCGCACACGGGCAGAGGAGCGATGAGCACAACGGCCCCGGCACTCGCGACGAGCCGCGTCGGCAGCGACGTCGGCGGCACCTTCACCGACCTCTTCCTGTGGTCGGCCGGCGGCGAGGTGCTGAGCGCCAAGGTGCCGACCACGCCGGCGGATCCGTCGCTCGGGGTCGTGGACGGCCTGCGCGCGCTCGCCGAGGCGCGCGGGGTCGCGCTCGACGCGCTCGTCGCGCACACGAGCGCCATCGTGCACGGCACCACCGTCACCACGAACGCGACCCTCACGCGCCGCGGGGCCAAGACCGGGCTCGTGACGACCGAGGGCGTGCGCGACGCGCTCGAGATGCGCCGTGGCATCCGCGAGGAGCGCTACGACAACCGCCAGAAGAACGTGAAGCCGCTCGTGCCGCGCCATCTGCGCCTGCCCGTGCGCGAGCGCGTCGACGCCCACGGCACCGAGCTCGTGCCGCTCTCGGACGACGACGTGCGCCGCGCCGCCACGCTGCTGCGCGCCGAGGGCGTCGGGGCCGTGGCCGTGTGCTTCCTCAACGCCTTCGCGAACCGCAGCCACGAGCGCGCCGCGGCCGAGCTCCTGCGCGCCGAGCTCCCCGGCGCGTTCGTGAGCGTGTCCTCCGAGGTCCTGCCGACGATCCGCTTCTACAACCGCGTCTCGACGACCGTGCTCGACGCCTACACCGGGCCGGTGCTCCGGAGCTACCTCGAGAGCCTGACCGCGCGGCTCGCGGGCATCGGCTTTCAGGGTGCCCTGCTCATCATGCAGTCGAGCGGCGGCATGGCCCTGCCCGAGGCCACCCTGCGCCGACCGGCCGGCACGCTGCTGTCGGGCCCGGCCGCGGGGCCGCGCGCGGCGCTCGCCTTCACGACGCCGCACGGGCACGCGAGCGCGGTCGTGTGCGACATGGGCGGCACGAGCTTCGACGCCTCGCTCGTGCGCGACGGCGCGGTCGAGCTCAAGACCGAGGGCGAGATCGACCGGCTGCGCGTCGCCCTGCCGATGCTCGACATCGTCACCATCGGAGCCGGTGGCGGGAGCCTCGGCTGGATCGACCCGGGTGGCCTCTTGCGCATGGGCCCGGAGTCGGCGGGCGCCATGCCCGGCCCGGCCTGCTACGGGCGCGGCGGCGAGCGGCCCACGTGCACGGACGCGAACGTGGCGCTCGGCTTCCTCGATCCGGCCTACTTCGCCGGCGGGCGCATGCCGCTCCACGCGGAGCGCGCGCTCCGCGCCATCGAGACCCACCTCGCCGGGCCCCTCGGCCTGTCGGTCGAGGAGGCGGCGGCCGGCATGTACCGCGTGATCAACGCGAACATGACCCACGGCGTGCGCGAGATCACCGTCAAGCGCGGCGTCGATCCGCGCGAGCTCCCGCTCGTGGTGGCCGGTGGAGCAGGAGGCCTGCACGCCTGCGCCATCGCGGGCGAGCTCGAGATGACGAGCGTGGTCGTGCCCGCGGGCGCCTCCGTGCTCTGCGCGGTCGGCATGCTGCTCGCCGATCTGCAGCACGACTTCGTGCGCTCCTTCATGGCGCCGCTCGCCACGCTCGACCCGGCCGCGCTCGCGGCGGTCGTGGGCGAGATGACGGCCGAGGGGGACGAGCTGCTCCTCGACGAGGGCATCCCGCGCGGCGCGGCCGTGCACGAGGTGGCGCTCGATCTGCGCTACCTGAAGCAGTACCACGAGGTCACCGTGCCGGTGCCCGCGGCCGAGCTCGCGCCGCTCGATCGCGCGGCCATCGCGCGCCGCTTCCACGCCGAGCACGACCGGCTCTACGGCTACGAGCTCGCGGGCGAGGGCACGGGCATCGAGCTCATCAACGTGCGCGTGCGCGCGCTCGGCCGCACCGAGAAGCCCGCCCTGCCGAAGCGCGCGGCGGGCGGCGCGGATCCGGGCCACGCCGGCAAGGGCTCGCGCCGCGCCTACGTGCCGGCGCGGGGCGCCTTCGCGGCAGTGCCCGTGTTCGACGGCCACGCGCTCCGCGCGGGCAACGTCGTCGCCGGGCCGGCGCTCGTCGAGCGTACGGACACGACGGTGCTCGTCGACGAGGGCTGGCGGGCGACCGTCGACGAGCTCGGGAGCTACCTCGTCGAGCGGCTCGCGGGAGGTGCAGCATGAGCGGCGAGGTACGCGTCGATCCGGTCCTCGTCTCGATCCTCGGGCGCGGTCTGAAGGCCATCACCGACGAGATGAGCATCGCGATGGAGAAGACCACGCGCTCGCCCATCCTGTGCGAGGCGCGCGACTACGTGACCGGGCTCTACGACGGCGCGGGGCGGATGCTCGAGCAGACCGAGAACCTGCCCATCCTGTCGTTCTCGCTCGGGCCCGTGTGCCGGCACATCGTCGAGCGCTTCCGGGGCGACATCCACCCGGGCGACGTCTTCTTCCACAACGACGTCTTCTCGCTCGGCAACCAGAACAACGACGTCGCGGTCTTCAAGCCGATCTTCGCCCCCGCGCCGGCCGCGTCGGGCGCGGAGCCGGTCCTCGTCGGCTGGGCCGCGTGCAAGGGCCACCAGGCCGACATCGGCGGCGCCGTGCGCGGCGGCTACAACCCCGACGCGACCGAGGTGTGGCAGGAGGCCCTGCGCATCCCGGCCGTCAAGATCTACGACCGCGGCGTCCTGCGCCGCGACGTGTGGGACCTCATCTTCGCCAACATCCGCCTGAAGAGCGTGCAGGAGGACATGAAGGCCGAGATCGGCGCCTGCACGGTCGGCGAGCGGCGCCTGCTCGCGCTCGTCGACAAGCTCGGGCTCGAGCGCTTCGAGGCGCACAAGCTCGCGCTCTTCGAGGCGACCCGGCGCATGATGCAGGCCGAGGTGCGCTCGATGCCGGATGGCGTCTACCGCGGCGAGAGCGTCGTCTACTACGACGGCAAGCACGAGGGGCAGAGCTACGTCATCCGGGTCGAGGTCACGATCGACGGCGAGCGCATCCGCTTCGACTACTCGAAGACCGACCCGCAGACGCGCGGCTTCGTGAACGGCACCTTCACGTCGAGCGCCTCGGCCACGGTGCTCACCTTCCTCCAGATGGTGAACCCGTCCATCCCGCACAACGAGGGCATGCTCGGCCCCATCGAGATCGTCATCCCCGAGGGCACCATCCTGAACGCCGCCTACCCCGCGGCCACCACCTACGGCAACCACCTCTGCCCCTCGAACGCCGACGCCATCGTGCGCGCGCTCGGCCCGGCGCTGCCGGAGCGCGTGACGGCCGGCTGGAACCACCTCCTGTGCTCGCTCACGACCGGGCCGGATCCGCGCCGCGGCGACAGCTACGTCGACATCCTGTTCATGGGCCTGAAGGGCGGCTCCGGCGCGACCAGCGATTGCGACGGCTACGACCACATCGGCATGATCGACGCCTCGGGCGGAGTGCTCGATCAGGACTACGAGATGTTCGAGCAGATGACCCCGCACCTCATCGAGAAGCACGAGTACCTCGTCGACTCGGCCGGGGCGGGCCAGTACCGCGGCGGGCTCGGGGTCGAGACGCGCTACCGCGTCGGGAGCGACGGCACGCAGCTCGTCGTGTTCGGCGACGGCGACGTCGAGCCGGCCTTCGGCCTCGGGGGCGGCGGCGCGGGCACGCTCAACAAGATCGAGCTCACGTACCCCGACGGGCGCGTCTACCGCACCAAGGGCCTCGACATCGTGCGCGAGGTGCCGGCCGGCACGCGCTACCTGCAGCTCGCGGGCGGCGGCGGCGGCTACGGCTCGCCCCTGTTGCGCCCGGCCGAGCTCGTGCAGGACGAGGTGAGAGACGGCGTCGTGTCGCTCGCCGCGGCGCGCGACGAGTACGGCGTCGCGCTCGACCCCGACACGCTCGCGCTCCGGGCCGACGAGACGGCGCGGTTGCGCGCGCGTGCCGCCGCGGCACGGCGAGGAGGCTGACATGGACTTCGAGCCGACCGACGAGGAGCGCGCCGTGCGCGACACCTTCCACCGCTTCGCCGAGCGCGAGGTGCGGCCGCGCGTGCTCGAGCTCGACGTGCACGCCGCCTTCCCGCGCGAGCTCTTCCTGCGGGTCGGCGAGCTCGGGCTCTTCGCCATGCGCTACCCCGAGCCCGAGGGCAGCGGCGCGAGCGTGCTCGCCTACTGCCTCGCGATGGAGGAGCTCGCGTGGGGCAGCCTCACGCTCGCGGCCTCCTGCACCATGCAGTCGCTGATGGGCACCTACTTCGTCGGGCGCTTCGCGCCGCCCGAGCTCCGCGCGCGGCTCTTCTTGCCCGCGCTCCGGGGCGAGCGGGTGGGCGCCATCTGCATGACCGAGCCCGAGGCGGGCAGCGATCTGCTCGGCTTGAAGACGCGCGCCGAGCGGAGCGGCGACGGCTGGGCCATCACGGGCGGCAAGACCTGGGTCACCTCGGCGCCGGTCGCCGACTTTTTCACGGTGCTGGCGCGCACGGGCGAAAAGTCGCTCGGCTTCTTCCTCGTCGAGCGCGGCGCGCCCGGGCTCACCGTCGGCCGGCACATCGACAAGCTCGGCCTGCGCGCGTCGCCGACGAGCGAGGTCTACTTCGAGGCCGTGCGGCCGCTGTGCCCGCTCGGCGCGCCCGAGGGGGGGCTCGGGTACCTGCGCGAGCTGCTCGCGCACATCCGCGTGGCGACGGCCGCCCTGGCGCTCGGCATCGGGCGCGCCGCCCTCGAGGACGCGACGGCCTACGCGCGCGACCGGCGCCAGTTCGGCAAGGCCATCGGCGAGTTCCAGGCCGTGCAGGCGCACCTCGCCGACATGGCGACGGAGCTACAGGCGGCGCGCCAGCTCACCCACTTTGCCGCCTGGCGCACGGACCGCGGCCTCGCGACGCCCTCCGATGCCGCGATGGCCAAGCTCTTCGCCTCCGAGACGGCCGCGCGCATCTGCGATCGCGCGGCGCGCGTGGCGGGGAGCGCGGGCTTCGCGGCCGGCGGCTCCTTCGAGCGCTACCTGCGCGACGTGCGCTTCACGCTCCTCGGGGGCGGCACCTCCGAGATCTTGCGCAGCCACATCGGCAAGGAGCTCCTGTGATGACGACCGCGACGGGGAAGATCCGCGTGCTCGTGGCCAAGCCCGGCCTCGACGGCCACGACGTCGGCGCGAAGCTCGTGTGCCGCGCCCTCTCCGAGGCCGGCATGGAGGTCATCTACACGGGCCTCCGGCAGTCTCCGGCGGCGATCGCCCGCGCCGCGGCGCAGGAGGACGTGGACGTGGTGGGCCTGTCGATCCTCTCGGGCGCGCACCTGCCGCTGTGCCGCATGGTGAAGGAGCGCCTGAAGGCCGAAGGGCTCGCCGACGTGCTCTGGCTCGTGGGCGGCAACATCCCGGCCCGCGACCACGCGGCCCTGAAGGAGCTCGGCGTGAGCGGCATCTTCCCGACCGGCTCGCCCTTCGACGCGCTCGTCGCGTTCGTGCGAGCGCACGTCGCCCGGGAGCTCCAGCCGTCATGAGCCAGAACAAGACCCTGCCCTCCGTCGTGTGGGAGTCGGGCCTCGTCGTGAAGCCCGTCTACACCGCGGCCGACCGGCCCGCGGCTCCGCCCGAGGAGCCCGGCGCCTACCCGTACACGCGCGGCATCCACCCGACCATGTATCGCGAGCGGCCGTGGACGATGCGCCAGTACGCCGGCTTCGGCACGGCGGCCGAGACGCGCGAGCGCTTCCGCTACCTCATCGACCACGGCCAGACGGGGCTCAACGTCGCCTTCGATCTGCCGACGCAGTGCGGCCTCGACTCGGACGATCCCATGGCCGAGGGCGAGGTCGGGCGCGTGGGCATGGCGGTCGACACGCTCGCCGACATGGAGGAGGCCTTCCTCGGCATCCCGCTCGACGAGATCTCGGTCTCGCTCACCATCAACGGCTCGGCCGTCGCCATCATGGCGATGTTCTTCGCCCTGGCGCGGAAGCGCGGCTACCCGCTCGCGGCCCTGCGCGGCACGGCGCAGAACGACATCCTGAAGGAGTTCGTCGGGCGCGGGACCTGGATCTTCCCGGTCGAACCGTCGGTCAAGCTCGTGGTCGACACGATGGAGTTCTGCGCGCGCCACGTGCCGCGCTACTCGCCGGTCAGCGTGTGCGGCTATCACATCCGGGAGTCCGGGGCGACGCCGGCCCAGGAGGTCGCCTACGGGCTCGCCATTGCGTCGGCGTACGTCGAGCGCGCACTCGCGCGCGGCCTGCCGGTCGACGACTTCGCGAGCGGCATCTCGTTCAACTTCGACGTGCACGGCAACCTCTGGGAGCAGGTCGTGAAGCTCCGCGCCGGCCGGCGGAAGTGGGCGAAGATCATGCGCGAGCGCTTCGGAGCCCAGAACCCGCGCTCGCTGCAGCTCCGGATGATCGCGGGCGGCGGCGGTGGCGGGCTCACCATCGAGCAGCCCGAGAACAACATCGTGCGCGGCGCCTACTACGCGCTCGCGAGCGCGCTCGCGGGCACGCAGACGATGGCGCTCTGCTGCTACGACGAGGCCTACACGATCCCGAGCGAGCACTCGGCGCGCCTCGCGCTCCGCACGATGCAGATCCTGATGCACGAGGTCGGCGCCTGCGACACCGTCGATCCGCTCGGCGGCTCCTACTTCATCGAGTCGGCGACCGACGCGATGGAGCAGCTCATCGACCGCATCCTCGCCGACGTCGCGGCCGATGGCGGCATCGTGCAGGCCATCGCGGAGGGGCGCATCCAGGCCCAGGTGAACCTCCAGGCCTACGAGCTCGAGAAGAAGCTCCGCGCGGGCGAGACCCCGAAGGTGGGCGTCAACTGCTTCGTCGAACAGGAGGCCGAGCGCCCCGTCGAGCTCCACCCCTACCGCGAGGAAGAGGCCGGTAAGCAGGTGGCGCGCCTGGCGCAGCAGCGCCGCGAGCGCGACGCCGCGGCGGTGAAGCGCACGCTCGGCGTGCTGCGCGAGGCAGCGACCCGCGGCGACAACGTCATGCCCGCCGTCATGGACGCGGTCGAGGCCTACGCTACCGTGGGGGAGATCTGCGGCGAGCTCCGCGCCGTGTTCGGAGCGTATCAGGAGCCCATCCGGTTCTGAGCCGGGCGGGCCTGCCAGCGATGGAGGCTTTCTCATGACTTCGCATCCGGGACTCGTCCTGTGCGGCCTCGCCGCCGTGGTGCTCTCTCCAGGCTTCGCGGCCTGCAAGTCGGAGACGACCGACAACGCCACGACCACGACCACCACCACGACCACCACGTCGACGAGCACGACGACGACGCTCACCTGCGCCGACACCTGTCCCGACGTCGTCGCCGCGGGCTGCACGAGCGGCCCGCCGACCGTGGCCGACTGCGAGACGGGCTGCACCGACCTCACGACCACCTGCCCGGCCGAGCTCGGCGCGATGTTCGTCTGCGCGGGCGCGACGCCGACCTTCGTGTGCGACGCGAACGGCACGCCGTATCCCCAGGGCTGCGAGGCCGAGAACCAGGCGCTCTACTTCTGCATCTACGGCATCCCGGCCGTGTGCGCCGACGTCTGCGCCGGCATCGTCGCGGCCGGCTGCAACTCCGGGCCGCCCACGGTGGAGGACTGCTGGAGCGGCTGCGGTGCGGCCGACACCACCTGCCCGACCGAGTTCGCGGCGCTCGAGCAGTGCCTCGGTCCGAGCCCGACCTGGGCGTGCGACGCCAACGGCGTGCCCTACGCGCTCGGCTGCCAGGCCGAGAGCGACGCGGTCAACGCCTGTCTCGGGCCGTGAGCGGCCGGCGCTCGTGATGCGACTCCGGGGCGGGTCGCTCGAATGCGCCCCGCCCCGCGCGCAACGGAGGGGTATGCTCGTCGTGCGCATCCTGCTCGGCGTGGGCGCGCTCGCGCTCGCGCCCTTCGCCTTGCCCGCCTGCGCCAGCAGCGTGGAGGTCGCCGGCGAGGAGGCGCTCGCCGGCAGCGCGGCCCTCGAGGCCGCCGGCTGCTCGCTCTGCGACGTCCCGAACGAGTGCAGCGGCTGCCTCGTGCAGGGCTTCGCGCTCACGTACCGCTGTCCGGCGGACGGAGACGTCCCCGAGACGGGCTGCGCCGCGCTCGGCGAGTCGCACAAGGACGCCGTCGGGGAGCGCTACGGCTGCTTCTACTGCGACGAGTGAGCGCCCGCTCGGTCGGCCGCGGGTCCGGCGCCCCGCGACCACCCGCAGCGCCTCTGCAGGGCGGTGCCGGCCGGCGACACGCCCGTCACCTGCGACGCGACGACCCCCCCGCCTTGGTATTGGGTTGGACCTCCCAGCTCGTGAAGCCGCTCCGCGCGACCACGCCGTCGGCGATCTCGTGGGGCGCATCGGCCGTGCACGCGACGAACGCCGCGGAGACCTGGTCGGCGCCGTAGAAGGCCCGCAGCTTGGCGATGCCGCGCGCGTCATGCGCCGTCGGTCGGGAGCCGAGCTTGCACTCGAGCGCCACGAGGCGCGCGTCGAGCTCGATGAGCAGATCGACCTCGTTTCCGCTGCGGTCCTGCCAGAACCACAGGCCCGCCGCGGGCGCGTGCCAATCGCGCCAGCGGTGCCATTGCCCGACGACGTGGGTCTCGAAGAGGGCGCCGGCTTGCGGGCTGGCCCAGGCCGCGTCCGCCGATTGGAGGCCCATGAGATACGCGGCCAGCCCCGTGTCCGTGAAGTAGAGCTTCGGGGACTTGACGAGCCGCTTGCCGAGCGAACGATGATACGGCTCGAGGAGCAAGATCAGGTTCGAAGCGACGAGCACGCTCACCCACTCGCGCGCCGTGGTCGGTGAGATGCCCACGTCGCGACCGAGCTCCGACATGTTGAGCAGCTGCCCGCAGCGGAGCGCGCACGCGCGCAAGAAGCGCTCGAAGTCGCGCAGGCTTCCGACGCGCAGCAGATTGCGCACGTCCCGTTCGAGGTAGCTCGCGACGTAGCCCTGGTACCAGCGGTCGCGCGCGGGCGTGCCTTCTGCCCAGAGACCCGGAAAGCTCCCACGCCACACGAGCTCCCGGAATCCGTGCTGCTCGACGAAGCCGGGCGCGGCAGCCCACTCGCGCCCCGACAGGCCTAGAAACGGCACGACCGCCGAGCGGCCGGCCAGGCTGTCGGCCACCGACTTCATCAGCGTGAAGTTCTGTGACCCGGTGAGGACGAAGAGCCCGCGCTCGGCTCGACGCCGGTCGACCGCGGTCTTGATGGCTCGGAAGAACGCCGGTGCGTACTGGATCTCGTCGAGCACCACGGGCGGCGGGAAGCGCTCGAGGAAATCGTCGGGGCGCGTCTCGGCCATCTCGCCGAGCTCGCCGACATCGAGCGACGCGTAGCGGTAGTGGGGGAACGTCCGCTCGAGCAGCGCGGTCTTGCCCACTTGCCTGGGCCCGACCAGCACGACGACCGGAAACGTCTGCGCCAGCCCGACGAGACTCGCCGCCAGCTCGCGCTCGATCCACACGCGGCAATTTTGCGGCTGCGCCGTAAAATTGTCAAGGCGCTACGGAGCACGACCCATCGATGGGCGTCACCGCGGAGGGGCTGTCACTCGCCGAACACGAACGTCGCGCCCGCGAGGGCCCAGGCGAGGCCGGCCGCTCCGTTCGGCATGCCGCGGAATTTCCAGCCGGCCGCGGACGCGAGGATGCACGCCGCGACCGTCGGGTCGCCGACCGTGTCGTCGCCGAGGGTCGGATTCATCGTCAGGCCCGTCTGATCGATGGTCCACTTGACGAGCAGCCGGCCGCGCAGCGACGGCTTGTTCTGCGCGGCGCGGTGGAAGCAGACGGCGACGTCGCGGGTGTAGCTCGCCATCTCGCCCTTGATGCTGTCCGGCGAGTGGCCGCCGCCGCACTCGAGGTGGTCGAGGCGCAGCTTTGGCCCGGGCCGATCCTTCGTGAGCGTGAGCCAGGTCTGCGCGGCCGTGCGCGCCACCCCCCGGTCCGGATCGTCGAGCAGGCGCTCCACCTTCTGGACGACCTCGTCCCCGCTGCACTTCGCGAGCGCCGTCAAGGCCGCGCGCCGGACGGCCGGGGTGCGATCGCGGAGCGCGGCCGTGTAGGTCTCGCAGGCGTGCTCCGGCTCGGCCGAGGCGAGCGCCGCGAGCGCGGCGACGACGGCCTCGGGGGAGGGCTTCGAGGCGATCCAGCGCCTCGCGAGCGCCGCCACGCCCTCGACCCGGTGTCGGGCGGCACAGCCGAGCGCACGCTGCGCGAGCTCGGGGGTGCCGGGCATCTCCGCGGCCTGGAGCAAGAGCGCGGCCACGCCCGCGCTCGGGGCCTGGGCAAAGCAGATGGCGTCGAGCACGAGCGAGCCGATGCTCGACTCGCCACCCGCGCAACCCTCGAGCGTCGCGACCTTCGCGCCGTCTCCGAAGAGCGGCAGCAGGCCCGGCGCGGCGTCGGGCAGGGCCGTGACGGCGTGTCGCGCGATGTAGCCGCGCACCACGGGGGACTCGTGACCGAGGAGCGCGACGAGCTCCTCCGGCTTCGCGGCGCCGAGCACGGCGTCCCACAGCGGCCACACCTTGCTCGGCGCGCCCGCGGCGCCGATGTGCGACGACTCGATGCCGTGGGCTGCGGCGAGCGCGTCGACCTTCGCGGCGAGATCGGAGCGCGCGACGAGCTTGCCGGTCGGCGCGAGCCGGAGCGGCGGAAGCGGCACCGTCACGAGCGGGGGCCGCGGAGGCTCCGGCTCGTCGGGCGGCTCGTCGGCCGAGCGGGTCGGCGGTGCGTCGGTCGTCGTCGTGCCTCGCTCGCGCGCGTCGCCGCACCCCGCGCCGACGAAGAGGACGACGAGGGCGCACCCTCGCGCCAGTGTGCGGGACGAAAGGAGCATGCGGCGATGGTGCTACGGCCCGGCGCGCCGGTCGAGGCACAAACTGCGCGTGCCCGGCGCGGCCGCCACCGCTCCGCGGTCGCGCTGGCGAGGACGAGCGCGAACCTCGTTTCGATACGACTCCGGGGCCCGAAGTACTAGCCTCGCAGCATGCGTCCCTTCGAGCCCTCGATTGCCGGCGCCTTCTACGAGCTCGCCACCGAGCGCTACGGCTCGCGGGAGCTCCGGGTCGTGTCGCTGAAGGGGGTCGAGCAGATCTCGCGCCCGTACCGCTTCGAGCTGCTCGTGACGGGCCCCGCGATCGACCCGGCCACGCTCGTCGGCGATCTGCTCGG
>JADLAB010000231.1 GCA_020848455.1 Polyangiaceae bacterium | reverse complement strand
GGTAGAGGTGCGCGGCGAGCGGGAGGTGCGACGAGGGGGTCATCGGTGAGGATCCGACGGGCCGGAGCCCCGCGCGGGCGCCGCGGGCGTGACGTGACGAAGCATGGTTCGAAGATGATACGCGCGCCGGCCCGGATTTTTTCGCCGAGCGTGCCGAGATTCGACGCCCTGGGGCACGCCGCGAGCCACGTCGCGCCGGCGCGCCGCCCTCGAGCGCCGTGCTATCTTGAAGCGTGGCAGCCAGCGACCGGCCGTACTTCCTCTGGGACGTCGACGTCTCCGACGCGGAGCTGCGGGCTCGACTCCGTCACCCCGACCCGGGCATCCGGGCCCAGTGGCAGGGCTGCGTGCTGCGCGAGGCGCGCTGCGACGAGGTTTGGAGCTACCTCACGCTCGACGAGCTCCTGAGAGACTGGCCGCGCATCGAGCGGCATCTGGGTCGGCGGCGCGCGTTCTGGCAATGGCTCCTCGACGGCTGGCGCAAGGATGGGCTCCTCCCTGCCGCCTAGCCGCCTCACCGCGCTGCAGCGCGATCTGCTCGCCGCGTTCTTCGCGCGCGAGCAGCGGCTGTTCTTGACGGGCGGCGGCGCGCTCGCCGGCTACTACCTCGGGCATCGAACGACCGAGGATCTCGATCTGTTCGGGCTCCCAGGGCTCGATCTCGCCGAGCCCGCCCGCGCGCTCGAGGACGCTGCCCGGGCGCTCGGCGCGACCGTCACGGCGCGCACGACCTACCTCGACTTCCGGCGCGTGATCGTGACGCGCGACGCGGAGAGCTGCGTCGTGGATCTGGTCGTCGACCGGGCGCCGGTCGTCGATCCGGACAAGCCGGTGTTCGGAGCCGTACGCGTCGACACTGCGCGGGAGATCGCCGCGAACAAGATCTGCACACTGCTCGGTCGCAGCGAGCTCAAGGACCTGGTGGACCTGTCGGAGCTGCTGGCGCACGGCGTCGACCTCGCGCAGGCCTTGCGGGACGCGCGCCGCAAGGATGGCGGCGCCGAGCCGGCCACGCTCGCATGGGTGCTCGAGCAGCTCACCATCGGCCCGGAGGCTCGTGTGCCGGGCGGCCGCGACGCGCGCCAGCTCACCGCCTTCCGAGACGACCTCGTACGTCGGCTGCGCGCCATGGCGTTCGAGGAGGCGCGCCGCGAGTAGCGCCGCGAGCCACGTCGCGCATGCGCGCGCGTGCCGCACGCGGGCGCACCGTCACGCTCAGCGCCGCCCCTTCCACTCGACCCCCCGGCCGCGCGCCGCCCCCACGCTGCGCGCCACGAAGAGCGCGAAGAGGACGGCGAAGCCGAGCGGCCAGAGCGGCGCGTGGGCGAGCTCGAGGCCGAGGGCCCCGCGGAACAGCAGCGTCTGCAAGAGGATGAAGCCGACGGCGGCCGCGGCGAGCGCGACCAGCGTGGGCGACGGCGCGGCCCCGCCGAGGCTTCCGAGGCCGAGCAGCGCGAGCGCCACGAAGGGCAGGAGCATGAGGACCGTGAGCGCCAGGATGCCGGCCCACAGCGTGAGCGGCTGGCGCTGCAGGTAGGGGTGAATCGTCTTGCCCCAGCCGCGCCAGATGTCGCCGAGCCCGCGGTACATGCGCGCCCGCACGTCGCCGAGCGCGAGCGCGAGCCCGAGGCGCTTGCCATGACGCTTGTAGAGCGCCGCGAGCGCCACGTCCTCCACGACCTCGCTGCGCACGGCGCCGTGCCCGCCGAGCGCGCGGTAGCCCTCGGCGAGCACGAGCAGGAACTGGCCGTTCGCGACGGTCACGCGCGAGCCGGGTGCGTTGGCGCGGTGCAGGGGCTGCCACAGGAAGATCATGAAGCCCATCACGGGCTGGATGACCTTCTCCCAGAAGGTCACGTTCACGAGCGTGGGCAAGAGGCTCAGCAGATCGAGCGAGCGCGTGCGGGCGAGGCTGACGGCGCGCGCGAGCGCGCTCGGGCCGAGCGTGACGTCCGCGTCGATCATCGCGAGGTAGCGCCCGCGGGCCAGCTCGGCGCCGGTCCCGAGCGCCCAGCACTTGCCGCGCCACCCCTCGGGCAGCGGCGGCGCCGGCACGAGCCGGATGCGCGCGTCCTCGGCGGCGCGCGCCCGGACGAGCTCCGCCGTGCGGTCGGTCGAGGCGTCGTCCACGACCAGCACCTCGAGGTCGGGGTAGTCCTGTGCCGCGAGCGAGTCGAGGCAGGCCTCGATGTTGTGCTCCTCGTTGCGCGCCGGCACGAGCACCGAGAGCGGCGGGAGCTCGCGAGCCGGATCGGGCGTGCGCGGCAGCCGGGGGGCGAGCCAGAAGTCGGCCCACGCGTGGAGATACGCCGCGGCGAGCAGGCCGAGGAGGACGACGAAGCCGGCTTCCATCAGGCGCCTCCGGCGCGCGCGGGCGGCGAGCGGCGCTCGAAGTAGTGCGGGTCGACGACGCCGAGATCGTGGATCTCGCCGTGGCGCCGGCGGTGGAGCTCGGCCCGCAGGCCGGCCCACAGCGTGCGGCCGAGGCCGTACTCGCGGATGCGGCGTCCGTCGGCGACGATGTGCACGCCGCGGAGCAGGCCGGCGCGGTGGCCGCGCCCGACCGCGCGCGCCACGTACTCGTAGTCCTCGGCGAAGGCGATGGCGGCGTCGAAGCCCCCGAGCGCCTCGTGCACGGCGCGCCGCACGAACAGGCACGCGCCCATGTAATAGGGCTGCCCGACCGCGGTCGCCGTGGCCTGGAGCGCATTGTAGAGTGCGTAGAAGAAGCGCTCGCCGAGGCCGCTGCCGAGCGAGCGGTAACGCGCGGCGCCGACGTCGAGCCCTTGGCGCGCGAGGTCGGCGCAGGCGCGCGCCACGAAGCCGTCGTCCGGCGGCAGGACGTCGGCGTCGAGGAACACGAGCGTCTCGCCGCTCGCCACCCGCGCGCCGGCGTTGCGTCCCACCGCCGGCGTGCCCCCCTCGACCCAGCGCACACCGCCCGCGGCGACGAGCTCGCGCGAGCGGTCGGTCGTGTCGGGCGCGATCGCCACGACGACCTCGACCTTGGGTCGCTGCGCCGCGAGCGCTGCGAGGAGGCGCGGCAGGAGCCCGGCCTCGTCCTTCACCGGCACGACGACGCTGGCGCTCACGCCGCGCCTCCCGGGCGTGGCCCGCAGAGCAGGCGGTTCGGTGGGAACAGGAGCGAGGTCGCGTGGCCCATCGTCTCGTGCGTGCAGTCGCGACAGGTCGCGTGGTGGTTCACGAGCGCGCGCGCCCGCGCGGCCTCTGCGCTCTGCCACAGCGCGCCGAAATCCATGCCGTGCTCGCGCAGGTTGCCGAGGTACCCGACGCCGGGCTGCTCGGCGAGCTGCTCGCACACCTGCACCTGCCCGACCGGGTCGACGAGCGCGCCGTGCGTGCCGGCGAGGCAGTGGAACGAGCGGCGGCCCGTGGCGCGCGTCGTCGTGACGTGGCGCGCGACCGCTTCGAGGTAGAGCGCGTCGGGGCGCAGGCGCTTCCACGGCGAGCCCGCGCGCATCGTCTCGACCGCGGCCTCCTGGGCCGCCGCGTAGCTCGCGAGCGGGACCTTCTTCACGCCCTCGCCGCCGCGCGGCGACTGGCGCGCGAGGAGCACGGCGTGCGCCGTCGGACGGAGCTCCCTCGCGGCCCAGCGCACGAAGCCCGCGGCCGCGGCGTGGTTCAGCGCCTGCACGACCGTCGTCGCGGTGAGCGACAGGCAGGGGTAATGGCGCGCGAGCCGCTGGCACTCGCGGTAGGTCGCGAGCGCGCGCTCGAACGTGCCGCGGCCGCGGATGGCGTCGTGCACCTCGCGCGGGCCGTCGAGCGAGAACCCCACCGTGAAGGGCCGGCGCGGCTCGGCGCGCAGGATGGCCTCGGTCTGCGTCACGATGCTGTCGGTGAGCTGACCGTTCGTGGTGGTGGCGGCGAGCGGGGCGCCCGCGTGGCGGCGCACACGAAGGACGAGCTCGCCGAGGTCCGGCCGCAGATAGGGCTCGCCCCCGCAGAAGAGCGCGACGGGAAAGGGGCCGAGGCTCTGGCCGAGCGCGTCGTACTCGTCGACGGTGAGCTCGGTCTCGGGGGACGAGGTCGCGTAATGGTAAAAGCAATGCTGGCAGCGGAGCGGGCAGCGCGCCGTCACGAGGAACGACACCGCAAAGGGCGTGCGGCGCGCGGCGTCCGGGGCGAGGGCGCGCAGGTAGCCGCGCCCGATCTCGCCGACGAGCCCGAGCCACGCGCGCGCTCCGGGCGGCACGGGCACGGGCACCGGCGCGCGCGCGGGCGCATGCGCCGGCTCGGCCGTGCGCTCCACGAGGGGCAGGCGCCGGGGACGTGCGAGGGGTGCGTTCATGCTCGGCTCGAGCCCGGCCGTGCGCGGATGGCCCGGGCGCGCCATGGGGTCGCGGGAGCTCCCGTCCAGGCGCCGAGCGCGAGCGCCGGTGCGAGGACGGCGAAGTAACACACGCCGAGGCAGACGTCGTGGGCCCACGCCCAGGGCACGCCCGCGAGGTAGAGCGCGATCGACAGATCGATGCGCACGACCCCGAGCGCGTACATCGCGAGGCCGAGCCCCGCGATGCGCCCGAGGTTGCGGCCCGTGCCGAGGCTGCGATCCCAGAGCAGCGGCACGACGAGCGCGAAGACCTCGATCTGCGTGCAGCGCACCGTGATGTCGATGACGTCCGGTCCGAGCGCGAGCGCGTCGGGCCGCGCGACCTCGGCGGCGATGCCCACGACGGCGAGCGTGCGCGCGACGCCCCACGCGAGCGCGGCACGGAGCGGCGCCCAGGCGAGCTCGAGCGCGACGGCGCGGAGCGCGAGGCCGAGCGCGGCGCGCAGCCACAGCCGCCGATCGTCGAAGCGGACCGGCAACGGCGCGAGGAGCTCGCGGAGCCGGCTCACGCGCGCTCCTGCCGGCGGCGTCGCCACGCGCCGAGGCCGAGCCAGGCCGCGAGCAGGGCGCCGCTCACGAGCTCCGCCGAGGGCGTCGCGCCGGCGTGCAGGTTCGCGTTGCAGTAGTCGTCGATCTTGCCGTTGCAGTCGTTGTCGCGGCCGTCGCAGGTCTCGTAGGCTTCGGGGTTGACCGACGGCTGGTCGTCGCGGCAGTCGCCGCCCTGGCTCGTGTAGCCGGCCGGCTCGGAGCAGGCGGTGACCGCGTCGGTGTCGAGGCCGTAGTCGTCCCCGTCGTCGTCGCGGTACCACGTGGAGCCGACCTCCTCGTCGACGAGATCGTCGCAGTCGTCGTCGACGCCGTTGCAGCTCTCGTAGGCGCCAGGATGCACGTAGTAGTCGAGGTCGTTGCAGTCGCCCGCCGCGGCCGTGTAGCCGTCGCCGTCCCCGTCCACGTCCGCTGTGCCACCCTGGCCTCCGCCGCCCACGGGCCCGGCGCCGCCCGAGGGGGCGCCCCCTCCCGCCGCGCCGCCCGCGCCGCCTCCTGCGCCACCCTGGCCTCCGGGGCCGGCGCTCGCCTCCGCGGCGAGGGCGAGCATGGCGAGCGCGGCGAGCAAGGAAAGACGCTTCTTCATGGGTCGAGCTCCGGTGCGGGAACGCGCGGCGGGGGGCGTCCCTGACAGGGTTTCGGGCGACGGCGTGCGAGTTTGCAACGGGCGTGCCGTCGTCGACCAGGCTTTCCGTGCGGCGATTCGCGCAGGCTCGGGCGCCGAACGCCCCTGCGAGCCTGACAGCCGTGTCATGGCGACGGGGCCGCGGGGGTGGGGCGAGGTGCGTTCGGCGCAGGGTGCGCCCGCGCCGCGCCGGCACGCCTCGTCGAGCGCCGCCCGGCGTCCGGGAGCGGCTACTTGACCAAGTTTGTTGGTCATATTACGCTGTGGGCGTGACTCGCGTGAACGTCGCAGAAGCCAAGGCCCGGCTCTCGGAGCTCATCGAGGCCGCGTGCGCCGGGGACGAGGTGGTCATCGCGCGGCGCGGCGTGCCGCTCGTCAGGCTCGTGCGCCTGCCGCAGAAGAAGGGCCGACCCACCTTCGGCAAGCTCCGGGGCCAGATCCGCCTCGCGCCGGACTTCGACGCGCCCCTCGACGAGCTCGCCGAGTACCGCTGAGCCATGCAGCTGCTGCTCGACACGCACGCCTTCCTCTGGTTCGTGAGCGGCGACCCCGCGCTCTCGGCGCGCGCGCGTCGCGCCATCGAGGCGCCTGCGAGCACCCGTTCGGTGAGCATCGCCACGCTCTGGGAGATCGCGATCAAGGTCTCGATCGGCAAGATCGCGCTGGCGCTGCCGCTCGCCGAGCTCGTGCAGGTGGGCGCGCTCGACAACGAGATGAGCCTCGTGCCGATCGCGCGCGAGCACGCCATCGCCGTCGCGTCCTTGCCCCTGCACCATCGCGACCCCATCGACCGGCTGCTGGTCGCGCAGGCGCTCGCCGAGGGACTCGTGCTCGTGAGCCGCGACGAGGCCTTCGACGCCTACGGCGTCGGGCGCGTGTGGTGATGCGGCCCACGAGGGCGGGCGCTCCGCCGTGGCAGGGCGTCGGGGCGCGACCTCAGGTGCAGACGCCGGCCACGCAGACCTTGTTGCCGTTGCACAGGTGGCCGCAGGAGCCGCAGTGGTTCTCGTCGGTCTGGGTGTCGACGCACGCGCCGTTGCAGGGCTCGGTGCCTGGCTTGCACACGCACTGACCGTTGACGCAGTCGCGCGTGGCATCGCAGCCGATGGCGCAGTCGCCGCAGTGGGCCGGGTCGGTGCTGGTGTCGACGCAGGTGCCCGGCGTGCACTCGCTCAGGCCGAAGGCGCAGACGACGCACTGCCCGAGGTCGCAGATGAGCCCCGGAGCGCACACCGTCGTGCAGTCGCCGCAGTGGTCCGGATCACTGCCGAACTGGCTCAGGTGGTAACAGCCGTCGGGGCAGTTGATCGTGTCGAAGGTGTCGACGCACTCGCACGCGCCGTCGTAGCAGCTCTGATTGAAGCCACAGGTGGTGCCGCAGTCGCCGCAGTTCGCGTCGTCCCAGAGGACGCTGGTGCACGCGCCGTCGCACATCTTGTCCGGCGCGCCGCACTGGCAGACGCCGTCGATGCAGCTGCCGAGGCAGCAACCGAAGCCGTTCTGACAGGCGTCGCCGTAGAACCCGCAGCACGAGTCGCCGTCGCACGCCCCGCTGCAGCACTCGTCCGCGTTCGCCCAGGTGCACAGGCCGCCGGCGCTGGTGCACGTCGTCGAGGCGTTGCAGGTCCCCTGCTTGCAGGTGTTGCCCGGGCAGCAATCGAACGTCGTCAGGCAGCCGTCCCCGTCGCCGCCGCAGGCGAGAGCGCCGCCGCTGCCGGCGCTGCCACCGGCCGCGGCGCCTCCACCCGTGGCGCCTCCACCCGCGCCGCTGCCCGCCGCCGCCCCCGCGCCGCCGGTCGCAGTAGCGGCGCCTGCTCCGCCCGTGCCGCCCGACTCGTCGCCTCCGCAGGTGAGCGCCCCGAGGGTGAGACCGCAGAGCAGCGCCGCAAGCACGAACCGTCGCATGGCACCTCGCGAAGAGCTCGGATCGTACCAGCGCTCCGCTCGGCGGCGCAATCGAGCGCGCCGACCCGGGAGCCCCCGTCGTAGGGCGCGCGCCACGGCATGGGCGCGCTCGTCGTGATAGGACCCGGGCATGCGCTCCGTCGCGCGCGCGCTCCTGTGGCTCGGCCCCGACGGGCTCGTCACCGCGGTGGCGCTCGCGGTCGTGGGGAGCCTCGTGGCGGCCCTCGGTGGGTCGCTCCGCCTCGACGCGGCCAACGCCTCGCCCCTCGTCCTCCTGGCCGTGCTCGTCGGGCTGACGGCGCTCGCGCGCGCCCCGTGGCTCTTCGGCCGCCGCCCGGGCGAGCGCCGCCGTTTCGCCCTGGCTCTCATCGGCGCCCTCCGCATGTGGGCGCCCTTCGTGCTCCTTTACCTGTGCTACTGCGCCCTGCACGACGCGACGCCGCTCCTCGTCGGGCGTAGCTACGAGCACGAGCTCCGCGCCGCGGACGAGGCGCTGTTCGGCGTCTCGCCTTCCTTCTGGCTCGAGCGCTTCGCGACGCCCTGGCTCACCGACGTCATGGCGTTCGGCTACGGGCTCATGTTCTGGCTGCCGCTCGGCGTGCTCGTCGGCCTCTACCTGCGCGACCGGAAGGAGGCCTTCCGCGAGGTCGCCGTCGCGCTCCTCGCTGCCTTCTACTGCGGCTTCGTCCTCTACCTCGCCGTACCGGCGCGCTCGCCGCGTCTCGTCTTCGCCTACGCGAGCGAGCTCCACGGCGCGCTCGGCCTCTACGAGGCCTGGACCGTGGCCTGGGATCGACTGCAGGAGGTGAGCTACGACGCCTTCCCGAGCCTCCACACCGCGGTGTCGACGCTCGCCCTCGTCTACGCCCGGCGCACGGGGCCGCTGCTCCTGCCGCGCACCCCGCGCCTCGGGTTCTGGGTGTATCTGCCGGCCGTCCTCTTGCTCCAGGCGGCGACGCTCTATCTCCGCCAGCACTACTTCGTCGACCTCGTCGCGGGCTGGCTCCTCGCGGCGGCCGCCGCGTGGGCGGCGCCGCGCATCCTGCGCGGCTGGGTCGCGCTCGAGGGCCGGCTCGGGCGTGCCGCCCTCGGTCGCGCGCCCGCGGGGGGCGCATTTCCGGGCGACGCCTGAGGGCCCGCGCTAGATTTCCCGGCGCACTTCGGCCCCCGCCCCACGCCCCCACGCCGGCCGTCTCCCGTTCACTCTCCGAACCGGGCGCGATCACGCGAAACACGCAGTGTACGACAAGGAAGCGAGCGGCGTCGGCACCCGCCGTCAAGACGAAGGCCACCCCTTGCCATTGCACCCCGTCTCGTAGCTCACCCGCGTCGAGTGCACGAGCCGCGCGTCCGTCTTGGCCTCGTACGCATCCGGCGCCAGGTGCAACAACTCCTCGTCGAGCTCGGCTTCGTCCTCGGCGGGCATCGCGCTCGGATCGCTCCGCACGCGTTCGTAGAACACGCGGCCCTGCACGACCACCGCGCACCGATCGTACAAGAAGCCGTCACCCGACCCTTCGAACGGCCCGGCTTTCCCTCGACACGCGTGCGCTTCGGTGTCGATTTCGTAGAGCTTGCGCGCCAGGATCTCCTCGAACTCGATGATGTCGCGCTCGGGCCACCTCGCGAGCGCTCTCATCGCGCGAGGGAGAAGCTTCGCATCCCGCCCGCCGCGCAGGCCCTCGATGATCATCCAGAAGTCGTCCTCGGTCATCGTCGGCTTGGCGGCCGCGACCGCGGCGGCTTCGATACGAGCCGCCGATTGGTCGCACGCGGTCGCGTACCCGATGGCGCGGAGGGCAAGCGCGCGGAAGTCCCCCGGGTCGCGAGGCCGATCACGCGCGAACGCGTGCAGGTCCTCGAGCAGCGCGTCGAGCTGCAGGTCGTCGGCTCGCTTCAACGCGCGCCGCAGCGTGCCGAGCGCGTCGAGGAACTCCACGGCCAGCGCGTCGAAGTGCGGGGCGAGGAACTCGATGAATGGGTAAGGAATGACGGGCTCTTGCCCGGGACGGGCATGTGTGAGGTCGCGCAACGGGACACGCGTCAGGAGGCATACGCGCGCGACGCGCGTCTTCCTCGAGAACCTGGCCCGGGGGAGCGACCGCACGAACGCCGGATCCGGTCGGGTCGTCCCGTCCAGACGCGCAACCGAGAACTCGATGCGCTCGACGGTCGCCCCGTAGCTTCGTTCGCGGACACCGTAGTTGAGGAGGGGAATGAACACGTGGCCCAGCACCTCGCCCGAAAGGTCGTCTCGCAGATGCATGATGCCGGCCCCGGCCGAAGGTACACGCGACGATGCACTCCGGCAACACCCCGAGCGAGGGAGGCCTGTAGAGAGCCACCAGGATCCGTCGAAATCGGACGCCTGCGGATGAGTCTACAGAATGTTCCTTGTGCGCAACTTCGTGGACACGGGGAGCCGGCGCGCCGATCTGCCGCAGCACGTGCCGGGGGAAGCGCGCCATGGCTCACCTCTCCTCGGCAGCCGGGGCACGGACCATGAACGCGATGACGACCGACCCATGTCCTGCCGGAACCCCCCTGCCCGTGCCGCGCGCTGCGCCAGCCGCTGGGCAGGTTCCCTTGCCCCTGCCGACCGCCCACGTAGGATGTTGCCAATGGCCAAAGGGGCGGATGGGCGCGTGAGCGCGCTCCAGCAGCAGGTCGATCGCGCCATCGCAGCACAGTTGCGCTCGGCAGGTCTGCCCGTTACGCCGGAGGGGCTCGAGCTACTGCCGGAGTGGAGACGGAACGCGATCGTGGCGTGCGTGCCGACGAGCCTCCTCGCCGTGGTCGCGCGCAGGAAGCCTGCTCTCCGTCTGGCGCTCGCGTGGAGCGGCCGTTGCGACGAGGAAACGCAGGTCTTTCTGCTCCATTGGGGCGATAGCGAGACTCGGTGGCACATTCTGTGGCATCGCGACGGAGTGTCTCGGGCGGTCCTCGCGCGCGCGGCTCGCGCCGAGGACCCAGAGGTTCGTGCCGCGGTGGCGCACTGCTTGCGCGCCGGCGCCGCGCTCGTCGCCGAGCTCGCCAAGGATCCCGACCCGGTCGTGCGGCGCGAGATCGTCGGGCGCGAGGACACCCTACCGCCAGCGCTGCTCATCGAGCTCACGGCTGACTCGGATGCGGATGTCCGGCGCCGTGCGATCGAGCGTCTGCCTACGGCGGATTCCGACGCACCCGCAATCGAGGGTGCGCTGGCCGCTCGCACCGACGATCCGGACGTGGAGGTGCGGCATGCAGCCGCTCAGCATCCCCGCATGCCGGCGGGAGCACTCGCACGGATGGCGGCCGACCCCTGTGCGCGTGTGCGCTTTGCGGTCGGCCGGCACGCTGCGGCCGACGAGCTCACGCTCGAACGACTCATGACCGACGTCGATGCGGACGTGCGCGTGGCCGCTGTGCAGCACGAACGCTTTCCGCCAGCTCGGCTCGCCGCGGCCGCGAGCGACCCATCGCTACATGTGCGCGCCGCGTGCGCAGCCCACCCGCGCGTCGCTACACAGGTGCTCGCGCGGCTCGCAGCTGATCCTGAGCCGGACGTCCGGGACGCTGTCGCGATACGCGACGACCTGCACGCCTCGGTGGTGGCGGTGCTGCGCGCGAGCGGTGACGCGCCCCGATTGCGCTGATCCACTCTCGTGGCGGGCACGTCGGGGCGGCCGGTCCGTGGCTCAGTGGCCGCGCAGCAGCGAGAGCCGCATGGGGCGTACCTCCGCGGTGAACACACCGCCGACGACCGCCGGATCGGTGTGCATGAAGCCGCGGGCCTCCTCCTCGCTCTCGGCTTCGAAGACACCGATGCCGAGCGAGCAGCCGACGTCGAGGTGCGCTGCCGCACGTGCGACGACAAGCGCCGCATGGCCGAGGCCTTCGGTCGCGAGGCCGTCGGCAGCCTGCCCGGGTGCCGGGGACGGCGCCCGCACCTGCGGGACTTCGAGGTCGAGCCCTGCAAGACCGCGCTGCGGGCGATCTTGCTCGGCGCGTCGAACAGCTGGTTCGGCGTGACGCTCTCGACGCTCTACGTTCCGACGCCGCCGAAGATCGACCTCGTCCGTGGAGCGACGCGGCGCATCCTGCTCATCACCTACGCCGCGTACCGGCTCCCAGGCGTCCTCAGCGCGCTTCGCGATGCCTTGGATCGCGGCGTACGCCTGGAGCTTCTCTTCGAGACCCGCGCCGACAGCGACGACCGGATCAGCTTCGATCCCGTCGCAGCGATGGGCGACCTCGCGGCGCGCGCGACGATCTACCGCTGGCCGCGCGAGCGTCGCGAGCCCGACGAAGACGGACATCGCGGGCTCCTGCACGCCAAGGCCGTCCTGGTCGACGATCGGCGCCTCCTCATCTCGAGCGCCAACTTCACGGAAGCCGCGATGCTGCTCAACATCGAGCTCGGCGTGCTGCTCGAAGGGGGAGAGCTGCCGCCGGCGTTGGCGCGGCATTTCGAGGGGCTCGTGGGGGCGGGGGTGATTCGGCAGTGAGGTTCCGTCATAAGAGCCGTTTCCGCGTCTTGTAGGCGAGCTGCCACCACCGCTCGGTGCTGCCACTCTTGGTAGTCGCTTCCGCCCCGCGAGGAGCCCACTTGAGATGGCGCAGAGCGTAACCGTACGGTGCACCAAGCCAGCCGAGCGCCGCTTGGCTGCGCTGTGAAGGAACGTGCACAGTCACGGGTCGGCAGATCGACGGCACCGTGACGAAGCGTTGGGTGTACGGCGCCGGCGCGCTGCCCGTCGCCGAGCTCTCGACCGACGGAGCGGTCGTCGCGAAGCACTTCGGGCGGGGGTACGTCGTGAAGGACCCCGGCCTCCCGACCGAAACGACGTACCGCATCTTCCGCGACCAGCTCGGCAGCGTGCGCCTCGTCGTCGACGCCTCGAGCGGCGCGGTGGCGCAAGAGGTCACGTACGACGCGTGGGGCAACGCGACCGTCGTCGGCCCGGAGCCGGACTTGGTGCCGTTCGGGTAGGCGGACGGCTCTACGACGCGGACACCGGATGGGTGAGGTTCGGGGCGCGGGATTACGACCCCGACGTCGGACGGTGGACGACCCGCAACCCGATCGGGTTTGGGGGCGGGGAGGGTAGGTAGACCAAGCGCAACCCGCAAGGCAGCACGGCGTTCGTGGGTGGCCCACCGGGCGGCCGTGACGCGGGGGGGAGCCGGCGTGAGGGAATCCAAGGAATAGCGCGGCGCGTCACGCGCGGTGCCGGCGCACTTCCGGGCGACGCCTGACCACGCGTTGCCCTAACCTCCGTGCATGCAGACCCGAGCCCCGGCGAGCCGCGGCCTGTGGCGGCGCTGTCACCTGTTCGAGCTGCTCGACCAGCGCTGGTATCCCGCCGCCCTGCGCGACCACTCGGCCAACTACCTCGCGACCGTGAGCCAGCGCATGGGCGTGCTCGACGCTGCGCTGCCCGTCCTCGCGCGCGCGCTCGAGGCGGGCGGCACCGACGCCGCGCTCGATCTCGCGTCCGGAGGCGGCGGCCCGCTGACGCGCCTGCGGCAGGCGCTCGAGGCGCAGCGGGCCGGCAAGCTCCGCGTCGTCCAGACGGATCTGTTCCCGACGCCGGGTGCTGCCGCGCGCGCCCGCGCCGCCGGCGCCGAGTACCTGACCGAGCCGGTCGACGCGACCGCGGTCCCGCCCGAGCTCCCAGGCGTGCGCACCGTGTTCAACGCCCTGCACCACTTCCGGCCCGACGCGGCGCGCGCGGTGCTCGCCGACGCCCAGGCGTGCGGCGTGCCCATCGCGGTCTTCGAGGTGGTCGAGCGCAGCCCGAAGGGCGTGCTCGCGTCCCTGTTCGTGCCGCTGCTCGTCTGGATCTTCACGCCGCTCGTGCGCCCGCTCACCGTGCCGCGGCT
>JADLAB010000739.1 GCA_020848455.1 Polyangiaceae bacterium | reverse complement strand
TGGCGCGTGGCGCGCGAATCCTTTCGGGCGCGCGGGGCTCTGAGGGCAAGTAGCGCAAGTAGCGTAGCAAGTAGAGAGGACGACCCTGCCATGCGCCTGTACGATTTTCGCTGCGACGACTGCGACCGCGTGTTCGAGGAGCTCGTGTCCCCCGGCGACGAGGTGCGCTGCCCCGCGTGCGCCTCGACGCACGCGACGCGGCAGCTCTCGGCCTTCGCCGTGGGGCACTCGGACGGTGGCGCACGCGACACGAGCGCCGCGAGCTCGGGCGGCGGTGGATGCGCCGGCGGCGGCTGCTCGACCGGCTTCTGCGGGCTCGACTGAGGATCCGGACGATGACCTTGCCGTCACAGGAGCCGGACGGGAGCCGGCCGAGCGCGCAGGACCGGGCGCGCGCCATCGGCGCTTCGGCCGTGCAGAAGTTCGTCGAGGAGCCCTACAACTGCGCCGAGGGCGTGGTCGCCGCGTTCAGCGAGGCGCGGGGCGAGCCGCCGCGCACGCTCACGGCCCTGGCGAGCCCGTTCGGGGGCGGCGTCGGGAGCCTCGGCCACATGTGTGGCGCCCTGGCGGGTGGGCTCATCGTGCTCGGGCGGCGCGCGGGCGAGCTCGGGCTCGCGCGGTCCGTGACGCGCGGGCTCGTGCAGGAGCTCCATCGCGGCTTCGAGGCCACCTTCGGCACGACCGCGTGTCGAGAGCTCACCGCGCACGACTGCGAGGCCGCGGGCGGCGCGCCGTACGACGTGCGCAGCTGCGCCCGGTACCTCGCGCACGTGGCCGAGAAGACGAGCGAGCTCATGGACCGAGCCGAGCGCACGACCTCGTGCTTCTGATGGCCCGAGAGCAGGGCCGAGAGTGGGGTATACGGCATCCATGAGCGTCGACCCCTCGATCAAGAAGACCGTCCTCGAGCAGGCAGGTGGCGCCGCGGCGCTCCACGTCGCGTACGTCGGCGTCGCGCGCGGGCTCTTCGAGGCGCTCGCGGAGCGCGGGCACACCCCTGCCGAGCTCGCGGGCCGCACCGGCTCGAACGCGGGCTACCTCGCGGCGTGGTGCGACGCGGCGTATGCGTTCGGCTACGTCGACGAGGCCGCGGGGAGCTTCGCGCTCACGGCGCACGGCCGCGCCTTCGTGCGGAGCGAGCCCGGTTCGCTCTTCGCGGTGCCCGTCGGCGCCGTCCTCGGGGGCCACATGGCCGAGCGCGCCGCCTTCTACGCCGCGACCGGCGAGCGGCCGGGCGAGGGCGTGCTCGCCGAGCGCGAGACCATCCTGCCGCTCTTCGGGCCCATGCTGGAGCAGAACTTCGCGGCCATGTTCGCGGGCGAGGTCTCGGACACGGTCCCGGTGTTCGCAGAGCTCGACCGCGGGCACGGCACGGCGGTCGATCTCGGCTGCGGCAACGGCTGGTACCTGCGCGCGCTCGCGCGGCGCTTCCCGGGCCTGCGCGGCATCGGGCTCGACGGCTTCGAGGAGAACGTCGCGCAGGCGAAGCGCCTCGCGGACGCACAGGGCCTCGGCGAGCGGCTGACGTTCCGCGCGGGCGATCTGCGGCACTTCACGGTCGAGGAGCCGGTCGAGCTCATCGCCATGAACCGCGCGCTCCACCACGTGTGGGAGTCGGGGCGGCGCGAGATCTTCGAGCGCCTGCGCGACCACCTGCGCCCGGGCGGCGCGGCCGTCATCTGGGAGCCGGCCTGGCCGGCGGAGCGCGCGACGCTGCGCAGCCCCGCCTACCGCATGATGGCCGTCCAGAACCTCTCCGAGCACGTGCAGGGCAACCACTTCCTGCGGCCGGACGAGATCGAGGCCGCGTTTGCCGAGGTCGGGATGAGCGCCACGACCTACCGCTTCCGCGAGGGCAGCGAGGCCATCGTGGTCGGTCGGCGAGGCTGA
>JADLAB010000230.1 GCA_020848455.1 Polyangiaceae bacterium | reverse complement strand
TTGCCTGCGTCGAGCGGGCCGAAGCCGAGGTGCAGGGTGACGAGCGCATAGAGCCAGCCGATGCCGAGGCGCATGCCCGGGCGGCTCCACGTCCCGTGCAGGCGCTCGAGGCGCCGGCCGCGCGCGAGGTAGAAGGACTGGAGCTCCTGATCGGCGGCGCCGCCCGGGAAGGATGCCGGTGGCGGCTGGTCCGGGGGCCACTCCGCGACGCGCGTGCCGCCCGCGTCGACGACCAGGATCGCCGCCCCGTCGTCGGGTGCGACGAAGTGCGCACTCGCCGCGTGCGCGAGGTGGTGCTCGATGAGCAGGACCTCGCCCGCGTAGCCGGCGGCCGTGAGCGCGGCGCGCGCGCGCGCGGTCTCGCCGTCCGAGACGTCGCAGACCACGAGGTCGATGCCCGTGAGCGGCTCGCCTGCGAGCACGTGCGCGATCGCCCGGGCCGGGAACGTGCCGTCGTTCTTCACCCGCGACAGGCGCTCCTGCCCGATGGCGACGAGCTCGTCACCCGCGAGCAGGGCGGCTCCGCTGTCGTGGCCCGTGGCGTGCAGTCCCAGGATGCGCATGGTCGCTCGGTCCCGCCGCGGTGGGCGCTCGCGCGTCCGCTCTTCTAGCGTACGCTCCTGGGGCGTACAAGCGACGGGCCGGCCGCGCCGCTGGCTCCACGTCCAGGCGAGCGCCTTGAAGATCCTCTTCGTCACGAACGACCGCGACGCCCGCCGCGCGGGCCGCATGCGGGGCCCCTCTGGGCTCGAGATCGAGGTCTCGAGCTTCACCTTCGAGGACCTCGTCCGCTTTCGGCGCGCTCCGGCCGAGGGCGCCGTGCTGAACCGCACGGCGCTCGAGCACGCGCTCGCCGAGACGGAGCGCTTCGACGGGGTGTTCGCGGAGGCGCCGGAGGCGGTGCTGCTCGACTACGTGCGCCGGAAGCGCGGCATGCGACCGCTGCGCTGGCTCGTCAACGTGGTGCAGCTGCTGGCGCGCGTGCAGCCGCTGCGCGCCGCGATCCTGAGGCGCTATGGCGACGACCCTCTGGCGCTCGCGGCCGCCGATCCGCGCCTGTGCTGGGGCGTGACGACCCGCGCGCACGTCGCGGAGCTCGCGCGCCTGGGCCTACCGCCCGAGCGCATCGTGTTCCACCCCTCGACGACGGCGATCCAGGTTGCGTTCGCGCCCGGGGCGGCGGCCGCGCTCGCGGAGGACGCGCCGCGCGCCCTGCCTGCGTCCCTGGCCGACGTCGCCGACGCCGCGCTCGTGGCCGGCACGAACAACCGCGACCTCGCGACCGTGTGCGCCGCGGCCGAGCGCGCCCGAGTCTGCGTCCACATCCTCACCGACCGTCGCCGCGACGCCCCGGTCTCGAGCGCGGTCCGCTACCACGACCCCGTGCCCCTCGCCGACTTCGTCGCCGCCGTGGCGCACGCGCGGCTGCTCGTGGTGCCGCTCCGCGCGGGCGACGCGAGCTGCGGCCAGCAGACCATCGCCATCGCCCAGCACGTGCGGACGCTCGTGCTCGCGAGCGACGTGCCCGCCGTCCGCGACTACGTGACCCATGGCGAGAGCGGGCTCCTCGTGGCGCCCGAGGATCCGGCCGCCCTCGCCGCCGCGCTCCGCGGCGCGCTCGCGGCGCCGCCCGAGGCCGCGCTCGTCGAGGCCGGCTACCGCCGCAATGCACGCGACGGTGAGCTCGTGCCGGGCTTGCTGCGCCGGATCTACCTCGACCCGCTCGGCTGACCGAGGAGCTCGGCGACCCCGTCCTCGAGGCTCGTCTCCGGCGCCCAGCCGAGCGCGCGCAGCCCGGTGGCGAGCGTGCGCTCCACCTCCGCCTCGCGCTCGCGCCGCCGCTCGGCGTCGATCACCGGCTCGGGCACCGCGTGACCGAGGCGCCGCACGAGCGCGAGGATCTCCCGCACGGTGGTCGCGCGCCCCGTCCCGAGGCCGAGCGTGCGCGTCTCGCCCGGCGGCGGTGGCGCGCCGAGCGCCGTCACGAACCCCGCCGCGACGTCGCGCGCGTGCACCCAGTCGCGGCCGTGGTCGAGCTCACCGAGCACGAGGCGGCCGGCGGCGAGCCCGGAGAGCAGCGTCGGGAAGAAGAAGCCGGGCGCCTGCCCGGGGCCGTAGGCATTGAAGATGCGGAGCACCGTGAGCGCCGCACCCGTCGCGCGCGCGTGGGCGCGCGCCTGCTCCTCGGCGGCGAGCTTGACGCGGCCGAGCTCCGTGGTCGGGCGGGCAGGGACGTCGTCCGCGAGCGGGACGGCCGCGTCGGCCCCGTACACCTTGCCGGTCGACGCGAGCACGACGTGCCGCGCTCGGAGCGCGCTCGCGAGCGCGACGGCACCGCGCGCCGCCCCGAGCACGCGCTGTCGCGTCGCCTCGGGGTCGCGCCTGCGCTCGGCGGCGCTCGTCGGGAAGGCGAGGTGCACGACGGCGTCGGCGGGGGGCGCTCGCCGGGCCTCGAGCCCGCCCGTCTCGAGCCGGGTGGCGTCGCGCGCGATCGGGACCACCTCGACGCCGTGCTCCGCGAGCGCGCGCGCGAGCGCGCGGCCGAGCAGCCCCGAGGCGCCGGTCACTGCCACGCGCCTCAGCCGCACGGGCAGGCTCCGGGGGTGCGGGGCCGTCATGGCTCGGCGCCCACGCGGCCGCGCCAGTACGTGAGCGTGTCCTTCAGGGTCTCGTCGAGCGGGATGCGCGGCGCCCAGCCGGTCACGCGCCGGAACGGCTCGACGTCGGCGACGAGGCGCGGGACCTCGGTGCGGCGCACGAGCTCGGGCCGCTCCTCGACGCGGATGCGGTCGCGGGCGGGGGACAGCGCGAGCAGGCGCTCGAGGCAGGCGCGGACGGTGGCGAGCGCGTCACTGCCGACGAGGTAGAGCTCGCCGGGCGGACAGCGCTCGACGGCGAGCCAGTAGGCCCGGACCATGTCGCGCACGTCGGTCCAGTTGCGCAGGGCGTCGAGGTGCCCGACCTCGACGACCGGCGCGGCGCGCCCGGCCTCGATGCGCGCGATCTGCCACGCGAAGCTCGGCAGCGCGAACACGCGGTCGCGGCGCGGCCCCTCGTGGTTGAAGGCGCGCACGCGCACGACGTGCAGGCCGTAGCTCACGTGGTGCTCGTAGCCGAGCAGATCCTGCGCGACCTTGCTCACGGCGTAGGGGTTCACGGGACGCAGGATCGTCGCGGGCGTGATCGGCAGCTCGGCCTCGGGCACGGCGCCGTACTCCTCTCCCGAGCCGGGCAAGAGCACCCGCGTGGCGCCGAGGTCGAGTCGCCGGAGCGCCTCGAGCAGGTAGAGCGTGCCGAGCGCGTTCGTGCGGAAGTACGCGTCGGGTTGCTCCCAGGAGGGCGACACGAAGCTCTGGGCGCCGAGGTGGAAGACGACGTCCGGGCGCACGCGCGCCACCACGTCGTGCACGCTGAACGGGTCGGTGAGGTCGCAGGTGTGGAAGCGCACGCGCCGCTCGACGTCGGGCACGTGGTCGAGCAGCGACATGCGGCTCGACCAGCGGCGCGTCGCGTGCACCTCGACGTCGCCGCGCGCGAGCACGAGATCGACCAGATGGCTCCCGACGAAGCCCGTCGCGCCGGTGATGAGGACCTTCGCGCCCATGCCACGTCACCTTGACACGAACGGGCGGGGTCGCGGAAGCGGAGACGGGCGCGAAGGGTCGGCGCGTGTGCGCCGCGCGCGGCCTCAGGCGTGGCCGCGGGCGCGCGCGACGAGCCGCCGGCCGGCGAGCCGGACGACGTCGCCGAGCAGCTCGAGCGCGGCGCTCGGGCGCGGCAGGCCCGCGAAGGGCCCGCGCTCGAGCTCGAAGCGGGGTGTGCCCGCGCGGCGCGGGCGGTGCGTCACCGGCACCTCGACCCAGCCGACGCCGCGGCGCGCGAGCGCCGCCACGAGCTCGAGGTTCACGGCACCGCTCGTGGCGCGGAGGCGAGCCGCCACGAGGGGGGCGCGTGGCAGCAGCTTCAACGCGCAGTCCGGATCCACGGGCACCGCGAGGCCGGCGAGCGCGAGGGTCGCCGCCGCGCGGTAGGCGCGCGCCGCGAGCCGTCGTGCGCCCGAGTCGCGCCGTGGCGTCCGGACCCCGAAGACGGCCGTCTGCGACCCGTGCAACGACCACAGGCGCGGGAGCTCGCGCGGATCGAGCTGGCCGTCGGCGTCGCACAGCAGCACCCAGGGTGCGCGCGCGGCGGCGAGCCCGAGGCGCACGGCGCCGCCGTAGCCCGCGGGCACCCGCCCCTGCGTGACGACGCGCACGCGTGGGTCGCGCGCGGCCCGCGCCCGGGCGAGCGCGGGTGTCCCGTCGCGCGCCCGGTCGGTGCACACGAGCACGACCTCGAGCGTGCGCACCCCCGCGGCCGCCGCCCCGGCGAGCACGGCGTCGAGCGTGTCCGCGAGGTTCTCCGCCTCCTCGTGGCACGGCAGAACGGCGCTGAGCTCGGGGGGCTCGGCGGGCGGCGCGGGGTCGGGCGCGCGCTCAGGCGTGGACACGGGCGCGGACCCGCGCGGCCAGGAGGTGCGTCACGGTCGCGTGCACGCTCTCGACCACGCCGAAATCGGTGGAGCGCACGACGACGCGCGCCTCGACGAGCTCGGCGAGCTTGCCCCCGCCGAAGCCGAGGATGCCGACGGTGTGCACGCCGCGCGCGGCCGCCGTGTGTACGGCGCGCACCACGTTCTCGGAGCTGCCCGAGGCCGACAGGACGATCGCCACGTCGCCCGGGCGGGCGTGCGCGACGAGCTGCTCGGCGAAGACGTTCTCGTAGCCGCGATCGTTCGCGAGGGCCGTGAGCAGGGGCACCGCGTCGCTCAGACACAGCACGCCGAGGGTGCGCTCGCCGCGCGTCGCGCCGTGGAGATCGCAGACGAAGTGCGAGGCCGTCGCGGCGCTGCCGCCGTTGCCCATCACGAACACGCGTGCGCCGCTGCGCCACGCCTCGGCGAGCAGATCCGCGATGTGCTCCACGGACGCCGCGTCGATCTCCCCGAGGCTCGCGCGCACCTCGGCGAGGAAGGTCGCGGTCGCGGACGGCGTCTCGATGGGCACGTTCATGCGGCGCTCGGGAGTCGGTCCCCATGTATAGCCCGGGCCGCACCGCCCTGCGACCGGGCTCTCCCGTTCCGTGCCGCGGTGGCGCGGCGCCGCGCCTCACGACGGGAACGAGCCGGCGCGTTGCGGCCCTGGACCCTCCGGACCAGGATTGACGCGATGCGCCGCTCGCTCGCCTCCCCGGCCGCGCTCGCGCTCGTCGCGAGCCTCTTCGCGGCGGGCTGCGTCACCGCCTTCGGGCGCGCGCTCGAGCGCGGCGACGGGCACGCGGCCTCGGGGCTCTGGGACGGCGCCGCTGCGGCGTACGCCGAGGCGGTGCGGCTCGAGCCCGGCGACGTGCAGGCGGCGGCGAAGCTCCGCGCAGCCCGTCACGAGCAGGCGAGCGAGCGCCTGGCACGCGCCGAGCTCTCTGCCGCGCGCGGCGAGCTCGAGGCCGCGCTCGCCGCCGCTGCCGAGGCCGCCAGCCTCGAGCCCACTCGAGCGGAAGCGACGGCGCGCCTGCTCGAGCTCGCCGACCGAGCCGTGGCCGAGGGTCGTACCGCGCTCGCCGCGGGGCGCGTCCGGGAGGCGCGCGAGCTCGCGGAGGCCGTGCTCCGCCGTGCGCCGGGCCACGTCGCCGCGCGCAGCCTCGTCGCCGAGGTGCGCGCCCACCTCGCGGCCGCCGCCCTCGGGCGCGCCGACCGCGCCGAGGCGCGCGGCCTACCGGCGACGGCGCTCGCCGAGCTCGCCGTGTGCCTCGGCTTCGACCCCCGGAACGCCGCGGCCCGGGCGCGGCACACGGCGCTTCGGGCGCGGCTCGAGGACGCCCTGCGCTTCGTCGTGGTCTACCGGGGGCTCGCGCCGTCGCCGGCGGACGAGGCCGCGACCGGCGCGCTGGCGGCGCGCGTGTCGGCCGAGCGCGTGGCGGCGGCGCTCGATCCGGGCCTCGGGATCGTGCTCGCCGCGCAGGCCCCCGAGGGGCACGGCCCCGGGCTCGTGCTCGGCGGCGCGCTCGCCACGCATCGCATCGCCCGCACGCGCGAGCGCGCGCGCCTCGCCTGCGACTACGTGTGCGGCGTCGACCGCGAGCCCAACCCGGAGCGCGCCGACCGCGAGCGCGACCTCGCCGACGCCGAGCGCCGCCTGAGCGCGGTGGACGACGGTGTCGCGGCGCAGGAGCGGGAGCTCACCCGCAACGAGACGGAGCTCGCAGCGGTCGAGCGCGACGTGTCGCGCCAGGAGGAGGCGGTGAGCCGGGCGCGGGCGGACCTCGAGCAGTGCCTGTCTCGCTCCGGTGCGCGCGACGGCGCGCGCTGCAGCTCGGAGCAGAGCCGCCTCGACGGCGAGCAGTCGCGCCTCGACGGTGAGCGCCGGCGCCTCGACGGGCCGAGGCGCGCCATCGAGCAGGCGCGCCGCGACCTCGCGAGCGCGCGCGACCGGCGCGACGACGCGCGCCGCGGCCGGGATCGCGAGCGCGAGGACGTCTACGCGACACCGTCGACGCGCACCGTCGACCGGATCTGCAGCCACGGCTACGACGCCGAGGTTCACCGCGCCCGCGCCGAGGTCGCGCTCGAGCTCGGGCTGCGCTCGCTCGGGGGGCAGCCCGAGGACGAGCGGCGCACGCCGCACGCCCACGAGGTCACCGACGTGGCGCACCACGCCGAGGTCGGCCCCTGCGCCGAGCTCGAGGTCGACGACCCCGTGGAGCTGCCGAGCGACCTCGAGCTCGACGCCGCCCTCGGCGACGTGCTCGTCACCGAGCTCGCGCGCGTCGTCGCGGAGCGCTTCGAGGCCTACCGCGCCGCCCTCTTCGCCCAGGCGCGCGCCGCGGAGGCAGAGGGGCGCGACGATCTCGCCCTCGAGAACCACGTGCGCTTCCTGCTCCTCGGCCGGGCCTCGCCCGCCGAGGCGGCCGTCGCCACGGCCGCGCTCGCGCGCGCGACCGGCCTCGGCGGCATCAGCGCCGTGCTCGAGCCGCTCGAGCTCCCGCCCGCGCGTTGACGGTGCCAGTCTCAGCCTCGACCTTCGCCCTTTCGGGCGAAGGTCTCGCGGCTCCAGGCTTCAGGCACGGTCGCCCCGGCCACCGGGCGTCGGACGAAACGGCGCCCCCCCGCAGTCGCGCACGTGCGTGCACTCCGCGTGGGACGCGGGAGCCGAGCTCCCTTCTAGCGCCGGGGCTCGAGCGCGCGGTAGCCGAACTGGCGCACGTAGTTCACGTGCACGCCCTCGCAGGCGGCGTCGTGGCGGCACTCGCGGCAGCGCTCGCTCTTGGTCTGGAAGCGCCGCCAGTAGAACTCCTGTGCATGGGCGACCA
>JADLAB010000229.1 GCA_020848455.1 Polyangiaceae bacterium | reverse complement strand
GGGCTCTGGGGTTTTGGTTCTAACTGGGGGGGGGGGGGGGGCGCGGGGCGGGGCGGCGGAGCGAGCGCTCGAGCGCCCGGTCGGGCCGCCACAAGTGCAGCGTCTTGATTCAAGATAGGGGGTTTGTGGCGTCTCGGACGCCCCTAGCGCCCATTCGTGCCGCCACAAGTGCCGCGTCTTGATTCAAGACAGGGGGTTTGTGGCGGCTCGGACGCCGCTTGCGCCCGATCGTGCCGCCACAAGTGCCGCGTCTTGATTCAAGACAGGGGGGTTGTGGCGGCTCGGACGCCCCTTGCGCCCATTCGTGCCGCCACAAGTGCCGCGTCTTGATTCAAGACAGGGGGGTTGTGGCGGCTCGGACACCGCTCGCGCGCGTTCGGGCCCCTCGAGTGTACGGCGCGGCTCGGCGCGGCTCCGCGCGGCTCCTCGCGGCTCCTCGCGGCTCCTCGCGGCTCGCGCGTACGCGCGGCTCCACGCGGCTCCGCGGCTCCGAGCACGAACCCGCCGCGCCCCCGATGGGCCCGCCCCGGAACTTTCTCGGCGCCGCACTGTCTCACGGTGATCGCGCGAGCGACTCCCGGCGCGCTCGCCAGCCGTGAGGAGGTCCCGATGACGAGTGGTCTTGCGCTGCGGCACCAGGCTCAGAACCCCCACGCGCACTTCGTGCGCGAGCCCGGCAAGCGCCTGCTGCTCGGGGTGACGCTCGACTTCGTGCGGCGGAAGGTGGCGGGGCGGGGCGGACGGAGCGTGAACGCCGCGCTCAACCTCACGTCGTACATCGACTTCTTGCTCGTGACGGTGATCTTCCTCCTCATGAGCTTCTCGGCGTCCGGCGCGCCCGCGGGTGCGGACATCGCACTGCCCTCGGCCGAGAACGGCGAGGACATGGTCGAGGCGCCCATGATCGCGGTGAACGGCCAGACGGTGATGGTGGACGGGGCGCCGGCCGGGGACGTGCGGGCGGTGCGCGACGCCGGGAGGCTCGGGCGCATCGACGCGCTCTTCGAGCTGCTGCGCAAGAAGCAGGAGCTCTGGAGCGTCCTGCATCCCGACCGCGCCTTTCCGGGCGTCGCGCTCCTGCAGATCGATGGCGACGTCGAGACGCTGGTCGTGAAGAGCGTCTTTCAGACGGCCGCCGTCGCGGGCTACCCGAACCTGAGCTTCATGGTCCGACACCGGACGCACGCGCGGGGCGCAGACTGACGCGCGGCGCGCGCTCCCGCCGAGCCACTCGCTCGGGCCCGGGGCCCAGCGGGCACGGGAGGGTCGAGGCGCCTTTACGTCGCGGTCGAGGCGCCGGCGACGGGGTCGAGGCGCCTTTACGTCGCGGTCGAGGCGCCGGCGACGGGGTCGAGGCGCCTTTACGTCGCGATCGAGGCGCCGGCGACGGGGTCGAGGCGCCTTTACGTCGCGGTCGAGGCGCCGGCGACGGGGTCGCGCGCCAGGAACAGCCAGTCCGTGGTCTCGACGCCGTTCAGGTCGTTGAAGACGACGATGGGCTCGACCCGCACGTCCGCGAACACGCGGCGCAGCGCCGCTGCGAAGGGCGTGCTGTCGGCGTACGACCAGACCGCGAGAACGCCGCCGGGCGCCAGGTGGCTCCGGGCACGCTCGAGGCCCGCCTCGGTGTAGAACGACGCGTTGGCGCTCGCCAGCGGCAGCTCGGGCGTGTGGTCGACGTCGATCAGGATGAGGTCGTGCTGCCGCTCGGCCGGCCCGAGGAGGCGCCGATAGACGTCGGCCGCGGTGACGACCAGGCGCGCGTCGCGCTGGAGCTCGTCGGCCAGGGGGATCAGGCCCTGCTCGAGCCAGTCGATCACGGGTGACAGGAGCTCGACCACCTCCACGCGCCGGACGCGCTCCGAGGCCAGCGCTTCGCGCGCCGTGTAGCCGAGGCCGAGCCCCCCGACGAGCACGTCGAGGCCACGGCCCGCGTGGAGCGCGAGCGCCTGCCGCGCCAGCGCCCGCTCCGACGCGGTGACGTGGCTGCTCATCAAGAACTCGTAGTTGAGCGAGACCTCGGTCACGACGAGCCCGGGTCGGTCCGCGGGCTCGCGGCGCCGCAGGCACAGAAGGCCGAGGCTCGTCTCCTCGCAATGGAGCGTTTCGATCTTCGAGCTCATCGGGGCCGCGGTCTCGTGTGAGGCACGGGTGATCCCTACACCACGCGCCTCACCCGTGCGAGCGCCGCTGGCGCGGCTCGCCCGGATCACGGCTCCGCTCGGCGCCCCGCCACGACGTGGTCATCACCGCAAGCCGCCTGCACGTCGCGCTGCGCCGCGCGACGGCCTCGGTGCACGCACCTCGCGACGGCGGTGGCAGCCACGGAGTATCTTGGCGGTCATGAGGACGTGGCAAGGTCACTCCTTGCCCGCGCGGAAGCGAGGGCCAGGCGAGCGCAAACACCGCACGCGGGCACCGACCGGCACGGCCCCATCCGACGGTCGCACGATGACGACCGCGGGGTCGACGATTCGAACGAAGGGCGGCTCCCGGCTGGCGCTCTTCGTGTGTGTGGCGTCGGCCGGTTGCGGCGCAGATGAGCCTGCGGCGGCCCTCGCGCGCGATCCGGCGTACTGGCCCTTCTCGGCAGAGAGCCCCTGGAACACGCCCATCGGCTCGGGCGCGGTCTATGAGCCGGAGACCTCCCCCGGGCTCGATCTGCTGCTCGGCGGGTACTTGAACGTCACGGACTGGACGCACCCCGTGTACCTCGCGAGCCCCGACGATCCGCCGCGAACCTTCTTCCGCACCGACGGCAGCGTGTGTGCGTTCGGGCGCGTGCCGGACGACGCGACCCCGGACCCGCAAGCCGACGCGCACCTGCACGTGATCGACGAGACCCACCGCCGAGTCGTGGAGAACTGGGCGTGCTCGCGGCGCGCGGACGGCGATCTGGAGGCCGAGGCCTGCGTCGTCAACGACCTCACCGATGCCGGCGTCTACCCCGAGTGGCACGGAGTGCGCGCCTACGGCGGCTCGGCCATCGCCGGTCTGATCCGGCGCGGCGAGCTCCTCGCGGGCATCCCGCACGCCCTGGCCGTCTCGATGGAGAACGTGCACATGAACCGCCTGGCGCCGGGCGGAGGCTGCTTCGTGTGGCCCGCCAGCGAATGCGACGGCGGCGACGGTGCCTCCTACGGCACGGAGGGCAACGTGTTCATGGGCAGCCTCGTGGCCCTGCCGCCGGACGTGGACATTGGAGCCCTCGGCCTGTCGCCGGCCGGCCTCGAGCTCGCCCGCGCCTTGCAGGACTACGGCGCCTACGTGGTCGACGCCGGCTCGGATCTGAACTTCTACGCCGAGCCGACCGCCGCCGCGGAGGTCGGCCTCGCGCTCTACGACGACATCAACGACCTGGCGCCGCTCGTGCGCCTCGTCGCCAACCACACCGCGACCACCCCCGGCGGCGGCGGGACACCGCGACGACCACCCGCCCCGCCGTTCGATCGGTAGCGGGGGCTCGCGCTCGCGCCCACGTCGTCGTTCGCCGACGAGCCGCACGCCCCTCGAAGGTGGTCCTCCAGGTGCTCCGCGTACTGAGGCCAAGGGCCCCGCGGCGTGGTAGCGTGCCCGCATGGCGAACGACGAGCGCGCGGCCATCCTGCTCCGCCGGCGTCGCTTCCTCGAGGCCGGCCTCGCGGGGCTCGGAGCGAACGCGATCGGGTGCGACAAGCCGAGCGCGATCCCGCCGCGCCCGTGCCTGAGCGAGCCCATGGTGTGCCTGAGCCAGCCGATGCCGTGCCTCAGCCCTCCGCCGATGCCCGTCGACGCGGGCACCGACGCCGCCACCGACGCCGCGACCGGCGCCGCGACCGGCACCGCGACCGGCACCGCGCGGGTGGCGGTCGAGCCGCCGCTCGGCGATCTCGCGCACTGGACCTGGGACCCCCGCGCGCATCGCTATGTGCCGCGCGCGCCCCTCGCCTTCGCGGGCGACGTGCTCGACCCTCCGCCGCCGGCGCCCTCGGCACTCGATCCGGCCGTGGCCCGGCGCATGGGCAACCTCGCCGATCGCTTCCGCGCGGCGCAGCCCGGCGAGGCGCTGGCCCCCGAGAGCGCGCCCGCGCTCGACGAGCTCGCGGCCGCGCTCGGCGGCGGCGCCTGGTTCGTGGCGGTCGAGGTCGAGCTCGATCCCGATCCCAACTTCTGCGGCGGCATTCCCCTCGCGGACCGGCGCGCCCACGCCATCCGGAAGTACCTCGTCGCGCACGGCGTGGCGGCCGAGCGAAGCGCCGCCCACGGCCGCTCGGTTCCCGCCGACGGCGGCATCTGCCCCGTCGTCGACCGCTTCTACCAGAAGGTGCTCGTCCTGCTCTTGAAGACGTGAGCCGGCGGCTGCGCGCGCGCTCGCCCCGTCAGTCCACGTGCGCGAGCGCCACGGCCCGGAAGCCGTGCGGCAAGAGCTCGCCGAGCGTCACGTCGCGACTCGTGCCGGAGCGCGCGGCGAAGGCGCGGATGGGCAGCGTGTCGGGCGCGAACTCCGCGAGGGTCTGGCGGCACGCACCGCACGGCATGACGGGCTTCGCGCCCGGAGCCACGAGCACGAGCGCCACCGGGGCGTGCGCGCCGGCGGCGACCATGTGCAGGATGGCGGAGCGCTCCGCGCACACGGTCAGGCCGTAGCTCGCGTTCTCGACGTTGCAGCCCGCGAAGATGCGCCCATCGCGCGTGCCGATGGCGGCGCCGACGGCATAGCCGGAGTAGGGCGCGTGGGCCCGCCGGCGCGTCCGGCGCGCAGCGGCCGCGAGCGCGCCCCAGTCGACCGCGTCGCGGGCCGGCGCCCGCTTCTTCGGCGCGGCCTTGCGCGCCGGGGTGTGTGTCTTGACGGGGCCCTTCGTCGCCACGGCGGGCCTCAGCCTCGCGCCTCGTCGGCGGCCGCGGCGCGCGCCGCGGCGCCGATGCGCGTGATCCACGCGCTGAGCAGGCTGGCGAAGGACTCGCGCGCCTGGATGGCCGTGCGCTCGACCTCGGCGTGATCGAGCACGAAGGGCGTCGTGCCGGCGGCGAAGTTCGTGATGCACGAGACCGCCGCGGTGCGCACGCCCATGTGGCGGAGGGCGATGACCTCGAGCACCGTGCTCATCCCGACGGCGTCGGCGCCGAACATCCGGAGCATGGTGATCTCGGCCGGGGTCTCGTACTGGGGACCGTTCATGCCCGCGTAGACGCCCTCGGTGAGACGCACGCGCACCTCGGCCGCCGCCTCGCGCGCCAGCGCGCGCAGGCCCGGGTCGTAGGCGCGCGTGAGGTCCGGAAAGCGCGGGCCGAGCGCGTCGTCGTTCGGTCCCGTGAGCGGGCTACGGCCGGTGAGGTTCAGGTGGTCGGTGACCAGCATCAGCGTGCCCGGCTCGGAGGTCGGCCTGAGGCCGCCGGCGGCGTTCGTGAGCAGCACGGCGTGGCAGCCGAGGCGGGCGAGCACGCGCACGCCGAACACGACGCGCTCGAGCTCGTGGCCCTCGTAGAGGTGGACGCGCCCCTGCAGGCACGCGACCGGCACCTCGCCCACGAAGCCGAGCCACAGGGCGCCCGCGTGGCCCGACACGCGCGGCGCGGGCATGCCGGGGATGTCCTGGAAGTCGATGCGCAGCGCGTCGCCGAGCCGCTCCGCGAAGGGACCGAGCCCGGAGCCGAGCACGAGCCCGACCGTGGGTGGGAGCACGCGGGGCTCGTGCCGCCCGTGGTCGCGCGCGCGCTCTCGAACGTACTCGCAGGCCTCTTCGATGCGCTTCAGTAGCTCTCCCACGCTGCTCCCTTGCCCGCCCGAACGGTCGCCGGGCGTGGAAGAAGCCATGTGCCAGCACCCGGTGCGCTTGGCAAGGTGGAGGACGCGTGTTTGGTCATTTCCTCGTGCGCCGGGCCGTGCTACGGCACGCGCCCTCTGCCCGGGCCTTCCGCCTGCGGCTCAGGCCCTGAGTGAGCGCCATGTCGACCAAGCTGCAGTCTTTCCTCACCGAGAACAAGATCGACCCGCGACGCCTGCTGTCGGCGTCGCAGAAAATCGAGAACCTCCGCCCGGAGGACCGCACCATCCGCGCCGCCCAGCGCCGGGCGCGCCGCAGCGAGGACGGCAAGAAGCCCGAGGGGCTGAAGAAGCCGCGCAGCGGGCGCCCCGTCACCGGCATCGGCCTCGAGACCGCGCTCGGCGGCGGCACGGTGGCCGGGCCGATCAAGACGCGCATCCTGCGCGCGGTGAACCGCATCCTCGAGCAGCGCAAGCTCGCGGCGGTCACCCTCGACAAGCTGTTCTGAGCTCGCGCTCGCCGCTCCGGCGAGCCCCGCGGGGCCACGGGACCTCGGCTTCACGCTGCACGCAGCGCACCCGGGTCCGCACCCTCCGAGCGGCCCGTCTCGAGCCCGGCGCTGGAGCCCGAAGCCGGAGCCTCCGACACCGCAGAATGGACCGCACGCCGGCCCCGTCCAACGCACGTTCGCGCTGGACGACGGGACTTCGGTCGGGCGTTGTCAGGGCGAACGTGCCCGCCGCGAGCCGCGTCACGAGACGCGTCGACGCGCCGCGGCGCACGAAAGTTGGCCTTGGGACATCCTTCGACCGAGGTTTGGGCCGTGCTGTATTTCGCCCTCATCGCTCTCGTCTCGCTGGTCGCCTTCGATCTGCTCGACCTGGGGTCGCGTCGCGCCGAGCGCCGCCGCCTGGGCTGAGCGCGCGGCTCGGGCCTCCACCCGGCACGCGACGTGTCGGACGAGACAGGTGTGACCTCCGCCTACCTGCTGCGCGGGGCCTGCTGGGTCGGTCTGAACGTCGGCGAAGCGGGCGGCATCGAAGCCTCCGGTGCAGCTCGCCACGACCAGCCTCTTCCACGACCTGTTCGCGCGGCGCGCCCGCGTGCGGCCGGAGCCCGCGCCGCGCGCAGCCGCGGTCGAGGGACCGAGCCTTCGCTCCTCGGTCGCGCCGCCCAGCCCGCGCCCCGCGCGCGTCGTCCGCCGGGCGGTCGGGCCGGCCGGCGGCCCGGAGTCCGAGCGCCCGACCCCCGTGCCGCCGAGCGGCGATCGCCCGAGCGCCGGTCCGTCCGTCGCCTCGGCGCTGTCGCGGTCCGCGCCGGCGGGGACTAAGCTCGATGGCGACGTGGCGCTCACGGACGACGAACTCGTGGCTCGGGCCCAGCGCGGCGACGCCGCCGCGTTCCGCGAGCTGTTTCGCGCCCACCGGCAGGCCGTGTCGCGCATCGCGTACCGCATGCTCGGAGCCCACGGCGACCTCGAGGACGTGGTGCAGGAGGTCTTCCTGCAGGTCCACCGCAGCCTCCCGGACTTCCGCGGTCAGGCGAAGTTCTCGACCTGGCTGCACCGGGTGGCGGTGAACGTCGTGCTGATGGCGCGGCGGCGGGCGCGCTCGCGGCCCACCTTCGCCGCCGAGGAGGCGGGTCGGCACGAGGCCGACGCGCGTCCCCTGCCGGACCACGACCTCGCGCGCAATCGCCGGCTCGCGGCCTTCCGCGCGCTGCTCGACCGGCTGAGCGAGAAGAAGCGCACCGTGTTCGTCCTGCACGAGCTCGAGGGCATGAGCCCGAGCCAGATCGCCGAGGTGGTGGACTGCCCGGTGCTCACGGTGCGCACGCGCCTGTTCTACGCGCGGCGCGAGCTCGCCCAGCTGATGCGGAGCGAGCCCCACCTGGCGCAGCTCTGCGAGGACGCGGAGCTCGGCCTCGACGACGCCGAGGCGGGCGCCGGCGCGGGCGACGATCGTGCTGGCGACGGGTCCGAGGCCCGCGCCCACCGGGAGGCACCGTGAACGACCCCAACCGTGAGGTGCGCGCCATGCGGCGACTCGTCGGCGAGCTCCGCGACGAGCCGGTGCCGGAGCTCGACTGGGAGCGCATGGAGCGGGAGCTCGAGGCGCGCATGGCTCGGGCGGACGCCCTGCCCACGCTGCCGCGCGCGGTGTGGGGCGGCGGGCGCCGCACCTACGCGCTCGTGGCGGCGCTCGCCGCGGTCGCGGCGGCGGCGGCGGTCGTGTTCTTCGTGAGCCGCGAGCCGGGCGGCGGCCCGGAGCGAGCAGCCCTGCCGGGCGCGCAGTCGGTCGACGTGGCGTCCCTGCCCGAGGTCGCGAGCGAGCTCGGTGCGGCTCACCCCGTCGCGGCGCTCGCCGCCGGGGCGCGCATCGAGTCCGGCGACGAGCCGGTGCGTTTCACGCTGCCGGGGGTCGCGACCTGGGAGCTCGCCCCGCACAGCCGCCTCGAGGTGCGCTCCACCGAGGTGCCCCACCTCGTTTCGCTCGAGGAGGGCAGCATCGCCGCGGAGGTCGTGCCCGAGCGGGCCGTGGTCGAGTCGTTCGTGGTGGTCGCCGGCGGCACGCGCGTGGCCGTCCACGGCACGTCGTTCACGGTGACGCGGCAGGCCGCGAGCGTGCTCGTCGAGGTGCGACGCGGCTCGGTGGCGGTCGGCCCGGCGAGCGGAGTCGAGGGCGCGGAGCGCGATCTTCTGGTCGGACCGGCACGGGCGGCCTACGCGCTCGAGACGGGCAAGCTCGCGCGCTCGTGGGCCCGCCACGATCCGGCGCCGGACCGGTCGGCCTCCGAGGAACCCGCCGCTCCGCCCCGGGCAAGTGACGGCGCCCGCGAGGAGCCGGCGCCGAGCGCGAGGCCGCGCAGCTCCGCGGAGCCACCGCCGGCGGGCGAGCCGGGGGCCTCGAGCGAGCCCCCGCCCGCGCCTGCCAGCGCCTCGGCGTCCGCGCCTGCCTCGGCGGCGCCCGCGGACGGCGCGCCCCTCTCGGCGGCCGCCGTGAAGGCCAACCTGTCGGGCTGCCTCGGCGGCGCGCCGGCGCCCGAGGGCACCGGGGGCGTGGTCGTGCACACCGACGTCACGGTGTACCTCGACGACGCGGGGCGCGTGACCTCCGTGAAGTTCACGCCGCCGCTCAAGCCCGAGCTGCAGTCGTGCGCCTACGGCGTGCTCGGGCGGCGCGTCGAGGGAGCGACCGCTCCGCTCGGGTTCGGCCTCAGCTTCACGCCGCGCAAGTAGCGCCCGCGCGGTGCCGCGCGGCGCCGCTCAGGTCTCGGGGATCGGCTCGCACGTGGCGAGGTGCTCGGTGATGGCGTAGGTATCGCGCGCACCGAGCAGCTGGAACTGCACGCCCATGCCGTCGGGCGTCGTCCAGCGCACCACGGCCGCGAGCACGATGGCGGTCGCGTGGCCCGGCACGAGAAACTCGAGCTCCACCGTCGAGCCGAAGGCCGGCACGGGCGCCGTGCGCACGAACATGCCGCCCATGCTCATGTCGTTCGCGTGCGCCACGACGCGCTCGCCGCCGGCGGCGCGGTAGCTCACCTCGAGGTCGACGCGCTTGCGCGTGTGCCGGCGCCGTTCCTTGTGCACCACTCCGTCGACTCCTTGTGACGCGCCGCCAAACCGGGCAGATTGGGAGAGCTTTGCGGCCCACGGGGACAAGAGTCAAGGGTGCTCCGGCGCAGCGACGGCGCGCCCGGCGGCTCCGCACGCGCGCGCACGAGGTGCGACCGTGAGCGCGCCGCACGACCCGGCACGCGTCACGGCCGCGAGCGCGCGCCGCCGGGCCGCCCACGGCACGAAGCTCCTCGACGGCTGGCAGGCCGCGGCGATCGTCGTCGTCCTCGCGGCGAGCGCGGTGCTCCTCGGCGTGCCGCGCGCGGTCGAGCCCGACGAGCCGCCGACGCCGGTCGTGGACGAGGCGGCGCTCGGCGCCACCATCGCGGACGACGACGCGCTCGCGACGCGGGCCGAGGCGACGGAGCTCGACGCGGACGTGCGTGCGGTCGGGCGCGAGCTCCGCGCCTTCAACCAGGCGACGCGCCGGCAGAGCGCCCTGCGCCACGACGACCCGGGCGACGACGGCAAGGTGCGCCCGAGCGAGGCCGAGATCGCGCAGGCACGCGGGCGCCTGGTGCGCGCGACGGCCCAGGCGCTCCTGCTCGGCGACGCGGATCTGCTGGCGCTCCGCGCCTACCAGACGCGCGCCTTCGTGCGCGAGCTCGAGAGCTGGCGCGCGACCGGCGTGGAGAGCGAGGAGCTCGTGGCGCTCGGCGGCGACATCCTGCAGAAGCTGGTCGAGAGCGGGTGGTGCGTCGAGCAGGGCGGCGAGCGCCGGCTCGCGCCGGACGCGCGCGTGCTCCGCGCCATGTACAAGAAGCGCTGGAACGATCTCGTGGGCGTGGCGGGCGGTCGCTTCGCGCCGACGCGCGACGAGGAGCGCCTGCGCTACGGGTTCCTCATGCGCCACCCGCCGCTGCCGGCCGACCCGCCGCGCCCCGAGCTCGCCGCGAGCGGCGCCGAGGCGCACGCGCGCCGCCTCGCCGAGCGGGACGCGGCGCGCGACCGCATGATCCTCGGGCTCGTCGGCAAGCTCGAGGGCGTGGATCCGAGCTACCCGGCCGACCTCGCGCGGGGGGTTCTGCTCTTCCGCCTCCAGGAGTTCGGCGCTGCGACCGACGCGCTACGCCGCCACCTCGACGGCGCGCCCGACGGCCCGTACGCGCTGCGCGCCCAGAACTACCTCAAGGCCTGCCTCGACCGGACGACCCAGGGGCTCTACTAGGTGCTCTGGGAGCCAGCCGGCAGGAGGAACCCTTCCTCGACCAGCTGGCGCACGATGTCGGGGGTCGCCTCGGGGACCTCGCCGGGCCCGAGGCCGGCGCGCGCGGCCGCGTGGCGCACGGCCGCGCCGACCGTGCGCGCGCCGTCGCAGGCGGCGATGAGCTCGCCCACGTAGACGTCGATCTCCTCGACGTACCCGAGCGCGCTCGGGGTCGTCACGCGGGCCAGCTCCTGGACCCAGCCCTCGGCCCCGATCGAGCACTCCTGCACCAGGCGCACGCCGGGCGCGACCGAGAGCACGGCCTGCATGAGCGCGTCGTCCGCGGCGCGCTCGGCGAGGAAGGTCAGGGTGTCGAGCCGCTCCGCGAGCGCGACGCCGCAGCCGTCGCCGAGCGACGGCGGTCCGTCGAAGGCGCGGAACCAGCCCGGCGCGGCGCGCTTGCGCAGCGTGACGGTGCCGCCCCCGACCGACGCGATGCCCTCGGCCGCGTAGTACTCGAGCCAGGCGCGCAGGCGCGCCGGATCGGGCTCGCCGTCGGCGACGCCGAGGCGCATCCAGCCGCGCGCGTACGCCTCGGCCTCGGTGCTCGACGAGCGCAGCACCCACGCGTCGCAGCCGCCGGCGCGGAACCAGCCGGCGAGGCGCTCCTGCCACGGCGTGTCGGCGAGCTCGACCCAGTTGCAGCGCATCTGGAAGATGCCGCCGGTGCGCAGGAACGCCGGTACCTCCTCGGCGAGTCGCTGCACGAAGCCGTCGGCCTTCATGCCGCCGCTCAGGTAGAGCAGCCGCGACTCGGGCGAGATCATGAACGGCGGGTTCGAGACGACCGAGTCGAAGCTCTGGCCCGCGAGCGGCGCGAAGGCGTCGCCGCACACGGTCGTGACGTTGTCGACGGCGTTGAGCGCCGCGTTGAAGGCCGTGAACGCGAGCGCGCGCGGGTTGATGTCGCTCGCGACGACGCGCCGGGCGTGGCGCGCGAGCAGGAACGCGAGGTAGCCGCAGCCCGTGCCGAGATCGAGCGCGTCGTCGACGGGCCGGCGGATCGTGAGCCGCGACAGCAGCCGGGCGCTCTCGTTCGGGCCCATCACGTGGTCGGCCGCCTCGCCGGCGTCGCCGGGCAGCTCGCGGTCGAAGGCGAGCACGAGCCCGTCGACCGGCACCATCTTCACGCTGCCGACGACGGCCGCGTGGCGCTTCTTCACGAGCCCGCCGGCGAGCGCGCGCTCGAGGCGGAGCGGGGCGAGCGCGCGCCGCGCAGCCTCGCGCTCGACCGGCGCGCCGAGCACGAACAGGCGCAAGAGAGTGTGGAGCGAGGTCCCCTCGCCCGTCAGGGCGAGCGCCACCGCTCCGGGGACGCGGCGGATCTGGTCGATGCTCGGCACGCCGAGCGCCGCGGCCACGGAGGACTCGCCGAAGCCGGCCGCCGCGAGCGCCTGGCGCAGGCACGCGACCTCTTCCGGGGACAGCGAAAACGGACGCTCGCCAAGTCGGCCATCAGCCATGGTGCTCACCGCCGGGGGCGACACGGACCCATCGCGTGGCCCACGAGGCACCGGTCTTCGCACGGAACCGCGGGTGACGACAAGCGCGCCGGCAGCGCCCGCGGTCGTGGCATGCTCGGCTCATGTGCCCCTGCCCTCGTGCTCCCACGGCCTCGTGTCGCACGGCTTTCTGAAGCCCTACGCCGTCACCTTCGACTTCGCGCAGATGCGCCTGCGCCTGGCGCGCTGAGGTGCCGGCGCGCGCTCGCCCGGCGCGGCTCAGGCGTCGTCGCGGCGCTTGCGCCGGCTGCGTGTGAGCAGCCGGTAGGCGAAGAGCAAGACGAGCGCGCCGCCCACCGCGAGCGCGAAGCTGCGGACGTTGAAGCCGGTCACCGTCCCGAGGTCGAGCAGCCGGTGACCGAGCAGGCCCCCGAGCATCGCGCCCCCGATCCCGAGCAGGATGGTGGCGATCCAGCCGCCGCCGTCCTTGCCGGGCATGATGAGCTTCGCGATCGCACCCGCCGCGAGCCCGAACAGGATCCACGACACGATACCCACGGGAACCTCCTCGTCAGCGCGCCTTGACGCAGGCCGCAAAGGCGGCGCAGTCGCTCGACTTGTCGGCGCAGGGAGCGTCGCGCTCCATCACCTTGCGCTCGGCCTCCGCGGCCTGGCTGCACGTGCGACGGCAGATGCGCGCCATGTCCTCGGGCTTGCCGTCCGCGGCGAGCCCGCTCTTCTCGGCCGCGCAGGTGAGCTGCATCGTGCAGGCCTTGGCGCAGGGGCTGTCACCGCAGCCGAGCGGCGCGAGACCGAGCACGACGCCCGCGGCGAGCGCGGACAGCGCGGACAGCACGGGTAGCCAGCCGGAGCACATAGGAGTGGAGCCGTAGCATCGCGGTCGGGGGGGCGCCAAGGCGGGCGAGCGCACCCGCTCCACGCGCATGCGTTGACGCATGGGCGCCGCAGGTCGATGCTGGAGATGGCGGCCGTGGGCTCGCAGCAGTCGCGCGTCGCACAACGTCTTGGGGGTCGAGTCGGACCGACCGCGCACGACCCCTGCGAGCCACGAAGGGTTGGTAGAAGGCATGTCCGCTTCCTTGTCCTCGGAGTCCACCGCACAGGGTGCCGACGACGCTCGCCGGCCGGGCGGGCGCGCCCGCCGCCTCTGCGCCGCCGTGCTGCTGCTCCTCGGCCCTCTGGCCTGCTCGGACGAAGCCGCACGGACGGACCGGCGCGGGCCCGAGCTCGACACCCGCGCAACGACCGCAGCGGCTCCTTCGGACGCTGCAGCCCTGTCCCTCGTGCGCTCGCTCCAGGAACGCCGGCTCTCCGGGCAGGCAGGCGCGCCGTCGAGCGCGCTGCCCGGTCGGGCTCGGCGGCCGGCCGACCCCGAGCCCGTGCTGCGGGCGTCGGACGTGGAGCGCGTGGCCACCGAGGCGGGCCGGCTCGTGCCCCGGTTCGCGGCGGCGGCGCTCGCGGGCGTGCGCCACCGCGCCGAGGTCGCGCTCCCGCTCCGCGCGAGCGAGCCGTTCGCGCTCACGGACGAGACCTCCGATCTGTCGATCGAGGTGACCCTCGCGGGCGCGCTCGGTCGACCGGCGGAGCTCGCCGCCGGCTACGTCGTCTACCGCGGCGCCTACGGCGAGGGGACCGCCGTCGTGCACCGGCCGACGGCCACGGGCACCGAGGACTTCGTCGTGCTCGAGCAGCCGCCGGTCGAGCCGGCCGTGCGCTACCTCGTGTCGCTCGGCGAGGGGGTGCGCGGCCTCCGGCTCGTGGCCAGCACGCTCGAGCTGCTCGACGCGAACGGCACGCCGCGCCTGCGCGTGGCCCCGCCCTACCTCGTCGACCGAGATGGCCAGCGGCACGAGGCGAGCCTCGCGGTCGAGGGCTGCGCCGTCGACACGAGCCAAGCGGCGCCGTGGGGGCGTGCGGTGACCGCTCCCGGCGCACGGCACTGCGGGCTCCGGGTCGCGTGGAACGCCGAGGCCGTGGCGTATCCCGCCGTGCTCGATCCGTCGTGGACGACGACGGGGAGCATGGCCGCGACCCGGGCGCACCACGAGGCCGTCTTGCTGGCGAGCGGCAGCGTGCTCGTCGCAGGTGGCTACAACGGCTCGGCGCGGGCGAGCGCCGAGCTCTACGACCCGGCGTCGGGTACCTGGAGCGCCACCGGGAGCATGGCGGTGGCTCGGTACATCCATACGATGACCGTCCTCGCCGACGGGCGTGTGCTCGTGGCAGGGGGCTACGACGGGAGCACGATCCTCGCGGGCGCCGAGCTCTACGACCCGGGCGCGGGCACGTGGAGCACCGCGGCCGCCATGTCGACGGCTCGAGACTGTCACGGCGCGAGCGCGCTCGGGGGCGGCACGGTCCTCGTCGCGGGCGGCAGCGGGCTGTCGAGTGCGGAGGTCTATGACCCCGGCTCGAACACCTGGAAGCCGGTCGGCAGCCTGTCGTCGCCGCGCTGCTACTTCACCGCCACGCCGCTCGGCAGCGGGCAGATCCTGGCCGCCGGCGGCTGGAGCGGAGTCAGCGCGCTCGCGAGCGCCGAGCTCTACGACCCCGTCGCCGAGTCCTGGACCGCGACGGGCAGCATGGGGACGCCCCGCTACACGTTCTCGGCCACCCGTCTCTCGGACGGGCGCGTGCTGGCGACGGCAGGCAACGACACCGGCTTCCCCTATCTGCAGAGCGCGGAGATCTACGACCCGGTCTCGACCACCTGGAGCCCGACCGGCAGCCTGGCCGTGCGTCGAACCGAAGCTGCCGCGAGCGCGCTCGGCGACGGCAGGGTGATCGTCACGGGCGGCGACACCGGCCTCGGGCGCCTCTCGAGCACCGAGCTCTACGACCCGGCGCTCGGCACCTGGAGCTCGGCCGGCAACATGTCGTCGCTGCGCTCCTACCACACCGCCACGACGCTGCCCGATGGCACCGTGCTCGCCGTGGGCGGAGAGCCCGGGCTCGCGATCTACAGCGCGACCGCTGACCGCTTCGCGTCGGACGACGGCGCCGCATGCACCACGGGCGCCGGGTGCACGAGTGGCCACTGCGTCGACGGCGTCTGCTGCGACACGGCGTGCGGCGGCGGTGCGACCGACGACTGCCAGGCGTGCAGCATCGCGGCCGGCGGCGAGAAGGACGGCATCTGCGGCCCCGTCGCCGCCGACACGGCGTGCGGTGACGCGAGCGACACCGACTGCACGAATCCCGACACCTGCGACGCCGCGGGCACCTGCCTGCCGAACCACGAGCCGTCGACCACGACCTGTCGCCCCGCCGCCGGCGAGTGCGACGTCGCCGAGACGTGCACGGGCTCCGACGCCGCCTGCCCCGCCGACGCCGCGCAGAAGCCCGACACGGCGTGCGGGGCGAAGCCGAGCGGCGACTGCGACGTCGAGGACGTGTGCGCCGGCGACGTCGGCGCGACGGCCACCTGCGTCCCGACCTTCGTGCCCGCCGGCACCGAGTGCCGCGCGAGCGCGGGCCCGTGCGACGTCGCCGAGAGCTGCTCGGGCTCGGACGCGAGCTGCCCCGCCGACGGCTTCGCCTCGAGCGGCGTGTGCCGGCCCGCGGCCGATCTCTGCGACCTCTCCGAGAGCTGCGATGGGTCCGGGGCCTCGTGCCCCGCCGACGGCTTCGCGCCCGCGAGCACCACCTGTCGCGCCGTCGCGGGCGAGTGCGACGTCGCCGAGCAGTGCTCGGGCTCGGACGCGAGCTGCCCCGCCGACGCCGCGCAGGCGCCCGGCACCACGTGCGGCCCCGCGCCAAGCGGCGACTGCGACGCCGCGGACGTGTGCGCCGGCACCGTCGGCGCGACCGCCACCTGCGTTCCGACCCTCGCGCCCGCCGGCACCGAGTGCCGCGCGGCGGGCGGCCCCTGCGACCTCGCCGAGAGCTGCTCGGGCTCCGACGCGAGCTGCCCCGCCGACGGCTTCGCCGCGAGCGGCGTGTGCCGGCCCGCGGCCGATCTCTGCGACCTCTCCGAGAGCTGCGATGGGTCCGGGGCCTCGTGCCCCGCCGACGGC
>JADLAB010000228.1 GCA_020848455.1 Polyangiaceae bacterium | reverse complement strand
GCGCTGCCAGACGGGCGGCAAGCTCCTCGCCGACCGCGCGCTCTCCCGGCTGCTGCGCGGCGACTGGCCGAAGACGCTCGAGGAGCTCGACGAGCACATGCGCGTGCGGGCGGCGCCGGCATGACGCAGCCGCCCGGGGTCGCGGCGGGCGCGCGCCTGCTGCTGTTCGCGCCGGGGGCCGGCGCCCCCTCGACCTCGGCCTGGATGGAGGGCTGGGCGGGGCGGCTCGCCGCGCTCGGCGTGGTCCGACGCTTCGACTACCCGTACGTGCGCGCCGGCCGCGGGCGGCCCGATCCGCAGCCCGTGCTCGTCGCAGCACACCGCGAGGCGCTCGCCGCGGCACGCGCCGGGTGCGCGGGACGCGTCGTGCTCGTGGGCAAATCGATGGGCGGCCGCATCGGTTGCCACGTCGCGCTCGAGGAGTCGGTGGCGGCGCTCGTGTGCCTCGGCTACCCCCTCGTCGGCCGGGCGGGGGAGCTGCGCGACGCGGTGCTGCGCGCGCTCGGCACGCCGGTGCTGTTCGTGCAGGGCACGCGCGACCGGCTCGCGCCGCTCGATGCGCTCGAGCGGGTGCGGCGCCAGATGCGCGCGCCGACCGAGCTCCACGTCGTCGAGACGGGCGACCACTCGCTGCTCGCGACGCGGACCTGGCTCGCGGCCCACGGCGCGACGCAGGCCGACGTCGACGCGCGCGTGGCCGCGGTCGTCGCGACATTCCTCGCGGCCCACGCCTGAGCCCGCGCCCCTCCGGCCGCGACCCCAAGGTTGTACCCCTCTTCGCCACCCTCACCTATACTGCCGCCATGCTCACCCCCCGCCGCGACGTGCCCCTCCGGGTGATCGCCGCCGGGGAGACCCACCCCGGTGGTCGTCCCCACAACGAGGACGTGGTCTTGGTCCGCCGTGACCTCGACCTCTACGCGGTCGCCGACGGCGCCGGCGAGCAGCAGGCGGGCAGCGTGGCGAGCGCGGTCGCGACGACGGCCGTCTGCCACCACTTCGAGAAGAGCAAGACGGGCTTCGCCATGCTCCCCGAGATCGACGGGCTCGGGCTGCCGAGTGCCGCGCGCCGGCTGGCGACCGCGATCCAGCGGGCCAACCGCGAGGTCCTCGAGGTTGCCAAGAGCTCCACGCGGCACAAAGGCATGGGGACCACGATCGCGGCCGTCGTGCCCTCCGCCGACCGCCGCGCGATCCACGTGGCGCACGTCGGCGACAGCCGCTGCTACCGCTACCGCGCCGGGCGGCTCGACATGCTCACGCGCGACCACGTGCTCCTCAACGACGTGCTCGAGACGCGCCCGGACCTCAGCGACCAGGAGGCCGCCCGGCTGCCGCGCAACGCCGTCACCAACGCCCTCGGCATGAACGAGCGTCTGCGCGTGTCGGTGGGCTCGTACGAGGTCGCCCCGGGCGATCGCTACATCCTCTGCACCGACGGCCTGACGGACACGCTCGACGACGGGCTCATCGGCGAGATCATGGAGCGCGCCAAGGCGCCCGCCGACCAGGTGCGCCTGCTCATCGACACCGCCTGCGAGAACCACGCGCGCGACAACGTGGCCGTCGTCGTCCTCGCCTTCGCGACGGGCTCGACCGGTCCCGGCGTCGCGGCCGACAAGCCGAGGAGCGATCGCCCGCGCAAGAGCGACGTCCCGCGCGCCCCGGCCGAGCGCAAGAGCGACCGTGGGCGCACGAGCCGCTCGCCGCGACCCGAGCCCGAGCCGCTGCGCCGCACCCTCACGCCGGCCTCGAGCTCGGGCGAGGGCCCCGAGGCCGAGATCGTGTTCGTGCGGGCCGAGGCCCGCTCGCCGCGCGACTCGACGCCGATGATCCACGTGCTGCCCGCGGACGCGGGCAACGCGGACGTGGTGACCGCCGTCCAGGACTTCGTCGACACCGCCGTGCCGCCGCCGCGCGGCCCGCTCGACACCCTCGATTTCACGACCGACGACCAGGTGCGCTGCGCCTCGTGCTTCAGCCCGCTCGATCCCGCCGCCACGTTCTGTCCGCACTGCGGCGCCTCGCGGAAGCCCTGACATGCGCGCGCCGACGTCGCTCCGGCTCCCGGCCGCAGTGCTCGCCCTCGCCGCTGCCGCGGGCCTGCCGAGCTGCGCGCCGCTCGGCGCGGAGTCGCCCGAGCCCGCCGGGGAGCGCGTGGGCGCGTCCGGCGCCGCCCTCACGGTCGCCGAGGCCGCGGCCGCCGGCTGCACCACCGCGGCCGTGGCCGGCCTGAGCCTGCAGATCATCGCGCAGGGCGACTGCTCGAGCCCCGGCGCCTACGTCGCCGTGCCCGCCGCTGCGAACGTCACCTTCGGCGGGGCGGTGCTGCCCTACCTCGAGGCGCCCGCCCGCGATGCCTTCGCCGCGGCGGCCGCGGCGGAGCCGCAGCTCTCGATGCAGGTCAACTCCATGCTGCGCACCGTGGCGCAGCAGTACCTTCTCTACAGCTGGTACCTCGCCGGAAGCTGCGGCATCGGCCTCGCCGCGACACCCGGCAGCTCGAATCACGAGACCGGGCTCGCGCTCGATCTGTCGCCGTACGACCTGTGGCGCCCGACGATGGAGGCGCACGGCTTCGCGTGGCTCGGGGCGAGCGATCCGGTGCACTTCGACTTCGTCGCTGCGGGTGCCGTCGACTACCGCGGCGTGGACGTCCGCGCCTTCCAGGAGCTCTGGAACGGCAACCACCCCGAAGATCCCATCGTCATCGACGGCGACTACGGTCCGGCCACCGAGGCCCGGCTCGAGCAGGCGCCCGCCGACGGCTTCGCAGCGGGTGCCGACTGCAGCTTCCACCCCGGCATCTCGGTCGGTGCGGGCGCGGGCGGCGCGCCCGGCGTCGTGCCCGGTGGCCCCACCGCCGGCTCCGATCCCGACGGCGAGGCGAGCGCGAGCGCGGGCTGTGCACTCGGCACGGGCGCGCCCGGCGCGGGGCCCTCGCTCGGAACGCTCCTCGCCCTCGTCGCGTGGCGCGGGGCGGCGCGGGCCGCTAGCTGGCGGCGAGCGCGGCGGCGACGGCGCGCTTGAGATCGTCTTCCGTCGCCGGCCTCTGCAGCACGCACGCGACCTGCACGTCCGGGGGCGCCATCCCGTCGGCGCTGATGAGCACGACCGGGGGCGTGTCCGCGCCGAAGGCCGCCTTCAGCAGCACCGTCAGCTGGGCGCCGCCGATGCCGGGCATCTCGGCGTCCGCGACGACGAGGTCGGGACGGCGCCGCAGGCACACCGCGATGGCGACGTTGCCCGAGGAGGCGGTGACGACCCCGTAGCCCTGGCCGCGCAGCTGCTGCGTGAGCTCCGCGCGCGCGCTCGCCTCGTCGTCGACCACGAGCACGGTCTTGCTCCCGTCGGAGGGCGCGGCGCTCGCGGCCGTCGGCGCCGGGCTCGCCGCGCTCGCGCGCTGCGCGACGGAGTTCTCGAAGTCGCACGCCCGCTTGATGAGCGGCGTCAGGATCTTGAGCAAGTCGGTCGCTGCCTCGGCGCCGAAGCTGCGCTCGACGGCGGCGCGCAGCGGGCCGAAGGCGAACTCCGCGATGCGGTCGATGTCGTCCGGCAGCTCGGGCATGCCGGCCTTCTCGAGCGCGCTCTTCAAGGCATCGGCGCGGGCGTCCGCCTCGCCGACGCCCGCGAGCGCCTGCTCGAGCGCCTGCAGGACGAGGCGCTTGAGCTGCGGGCCCATGATGTTCGCCGGCGGGATGAACCCCCGCATCGTCGAGACGACGCGACCGCGCTCAGCCACGTGAGCCTCTCGAGCCCGTGTCACGGCCGTCGACCCTGCACGCCCGCCAGAGCCCGAGGCCCCCGCCCAGCTTCGTGTCGCGTGTGCTCACCATTCGCCCTGCCCTACTCGCGATCGCACCATGCGCCAATCGGCTCGTCGGGTGCTCCCGAAAGCATAACAAAAATTGCCGCTCGCACGGGCTCGGCTCGACGCGCGTTTCGGGCGAGGCGGCGACGCCACGTATCATCTCGATATCATTGAACCAATGGCCAAGTACCGAGCGCAGGTCGCTCGCTTCGGGTCGCTAGCGCGGCAGGCGCACGACGAGCGGCTGGCCGAGCGCTCGGGCGGCGTCGAGCGCCATGGTGCGAAAGGCGGGGTAGCGGTCGGACCCGACGCGCATGGCGGGCAGCACGACGTGCCGGTCGACGAGGAGCGCGCCGCCCTCGCGCCGATCCGCGACGGTCACGAGCGCCCGCTCGAAGGCGAGCTCCGCGTGCGCGGGCTCGCCGTCGAGCTCCGCCCCGGCCGGCAGCTCGAGCCGCAACCGAACCGCGACGTCTGCCTCCTGACGCTCTGAGAGGTAGAGCGGCGTCTGGCGCGCCGCGAGGCTCGCGTAGGCGCCGAGGTCGGGCAGGAACGGCACGCCGAACTCCAGCGTCGCGCCGGACCGACGTCCGAGGCTCGGCACGCCGACCGTGATCGCGAGCTCGAGCGGCGCGTCGACGTCGTCGAGCGCGCGCACCTCGAGGTCGCGAATGCGCGCGCCCGGCAGGGCCAGCCCGAGCAGGTTCGCCTCGAGGATGTCCTTGTGGCGCGCGGCCGGCTCCTTGTGCAAGAGGTGGCGCAGGAACACGGCGTCGCCCCCGCGGAAGCGGCTCGTGAGCTCGATCTCGGCCGCGCCGCTCGGCTCGAGGCGCACGACGCCCTCGTGCACGGTGCCGTCCGCCCCGCTCACGTCGCTCGTGGTCTCGCGCAGGAGCGCGGGGGGCGCCGACGTCGCCGCCGTCCAGGCGCGGTCCGGCACCTGCCAGGGCGGCCCGAGCACGAGCGCGGGCTGGCCACGCAGCGAGCTCGGCAGGTACCCGAACGGGACGAAGGGATCCCCGACGAGCAGCCACTCCGGACCCCGTTCGGTCACCACCCGGACGGCGGGCGCGCCGAAGGCCTCGGCGGCCGCGATCGGCCCCTCCGGCGGCGGCGCCAGGCGGTCCGCGACCAGGCCGAGCTCCGCATCGACGCCGACGAGGCGGCACAGGTGCACGAACGCGAGGGCGCGGTCCCCGGAGCGGCCGGTGACGATGCGCTGCGGCTGTCGCTCCTGCCCCTCGCTCACGTTCTTCAGCACCCAGCGGTAGAGCTCGCGCGCGCGGGCGGAGGCGGGCGACGGCACCTCGGCGGGCGCCTCCTCGGCGGCGTCCCCGGTGCTCGGCTCGGCCGTCACCTCGAGCTTGCCGCGCGCGTGGTTCGCCGCCGCGCGCACCAGGCGCGGATCGTGGGGTGGCTCGTCGGCCACCGCCTCGGCGAGCCGGCGCGCGTAGCGCTCGAGGTCGATGCCCCAGCCGACCCGCACGCTCGGCAGGAACTCGCGCGCCGGCGCGGCGAACGGCTCCTCCGGCGCGGCCAGGCTCGCGGTCACGCGCCAGCGCCGCACCTCGAGCGCGCCCGCGGTGTCGAGCGCGGGCGGCGGGACGTCGCCGGTCGTCTCGACCACGAGCGGCCGGCTCGCCGGCGACACGACCACGAACTCGCTCAGGTGGTAGGAGATGTTCTCCTCCCGGAAGAACCAGCGCGGGCCGACGAAGCTCTGGCCGCCGTCGCCCATCGAGCGCAGGGGCCAGACGGTCTCGGTCTCGATGTAGTCGCCGACGTCGAGGTGCGGCATCGTCACCGTGGGCTTGCCGCCGACGACCTCGGGCTCGAAGACGGTGCCGTCCTTCTTGATCGTGCGGGCGTGCAGCACGAGGCCCGCCGGGAGCTTCTGCTCGGCGTGCGCGGTGACGGCGTCGGGGGACTGCACGCGCACGATCTCGTGCTCCAGCATGCGCGCGCTGCCGTCGGGCCGGACCCACACGACCGCGTAGTCGAGCACGCGCGCGGCCGTGCCCGGCAGCTCGAGCCCGCTCGCCTCGAGCTCGCGCACGAGCGCGAGCCCGTCGCGCCGGTAGGGCTCGAAGTCCGTCACGCCCTCGACGAGCTCGAGCGCGCGCTCGAGCGGTGCGACGTCGCCGCCGGCGCGCAGCGCGTCGACGAGCGCCTCGCGGAGCGCACCCTGGTCGCCGCGCGACAGGCGCGCGTCGGCCAGCCCGAGGCGGCTCGCCGCGTCGGTGGGATCGGCCGCGAGTGCGAGCTCGAGCCGCGCGACGTCGTCCGAAGGGCCGTGCTCCGCGCGGGCGAGCACGTCCGCGAGGCGGAGCGCGAGGTCGCTGCGCTCCGGCGAGAGCGAGCCGAGGCGGCGCAGCTCCGCCGCGGCGGCGCGGTAGTCGGCGCGCGCCAGGGCGCGCCGCAGATCGACCTCGGCGCTCGGGTCGAGGGTGCGGATGCGGCCCGCGAGCTCGTCGGCCCGGGCGTGGTCACCGCGCCGCTCGGCGGCGTCGAGCGCCGCGGCGCCGAGCTCGAGATCGTCGGGGAAGGCGCCGAGCGCCTGCTGGATCGCGGCGTCGTACTCGGCCCTCCAGCCGAGCTTGGCGTAGGTCGCGGCCAGGCGCTTGACCACGGCCGGCACCTTCGGGAAGCGCGCGGCGAGGGCCTCGAGCGCCCGCACGCTCTCGATCGGGGAGCGGTCCTCGCGCCCGACCGCGGCGTAGAGCGCGGGCTCCCACATCTCCTCGTCGCGTGCGAGCGCCCGCTCGCGCAGATCGCGCGCCAGATCGCGCGCCGTCTGGGGGGCGAGGATCGGGTCCCCCTCGGCCACGGCGGCGGCGAGCGCGAGGACGGCGCCCGGCGCGTCGTCGACGCGGCGCGAGAGCGGCTCGAGCACGACGGCCGCGAGATCGTCCTGGCCCTCGATGTGCGCCAGGAACGCGGCCAGGAAGCGGAGCGCGGGGTCGCCGAGATCGAGCGCGCTCGCGTCCGGGGGCGGCGCTTGCCCCCGCGCGGCGTGGAGCGCGGGCACGAGCACGTTCGGGTCCGGCCGCGCGCTCGGGCCGCCGAGCGCGTACCCGGGCGCGTCGTCGCTCGACGCGCCGACCGACAGCGGACGCCCGGCCGCGTCGAGCACGCGGATCGACGTCTCGGGCTCGCTCAGGCGCGCGACGATGCGGTGGCGGCCGGCCGCGAGCCCGAGCCGCACGCCGAAGCGCACCCAGCTGCCCCACTCGTGGGGCTCGCGGCTCGTCACCTCGACGTCGTCGACGAGCACGGTCACGGCGCCGCGTACGGCGAGCAGCACCTCGCGCGGGGCGTCGAGCTCGAGGAAGGTCTGCACGTAGTGGATGCCGTGCGCCGCACCACCCTCCGGCCGGAGCACGCAGCCGCCGGCGATGGCCGGGTGCACCTCGGCCGCGCTCGGCATGAGCGGATCCTTCTGGAAGCGCGCCGGCCACGGTCCGGGCGCCTCCGCCTCGTAGCGGCGCCCGAGGGCAGCGCGGCCCGAGCGCGCGAACGGCCCCGCGAAGCTCGCCGTGCGCACGCAGCCCTGGCGCGCCGAGAGCCGCTCGAGCAGCGCGCTGCCCCGCAGGCCCTGGCGGCGGTAGAGCTCTTCGCGCGCCCACCACTCGATGAGCGCGTCGCGCGCCCGCCAGCCGAGCTGGCCCGGCTCGTCGAGCGCCCGGACCACGGCCGACTCGACGCGCGCCCAGGCGCTCGGGGCCGCCTCGCGCAGGGCATTCATGCGGCTCGCCGCGTACCAGCCGTGGAGCGGCGCCTCGGCCGCGGACGAGCTCGTGCGCGCCCGCTCGAGCAGGGCGACGTAGCCGTCGAGCGCGGCGGCGAGCCGGCCGTGCGCCTCGTCGTCGAGCGCGCGCGCGAGGCAGGCGCGATCGCCGCCGGCCGTGGGCCCGAGCTCGTCGAGGCGCAGGCGCGCGAGGCGCGCGCGCTTGGCGTCGCCACCGGGTGCGACGAGCTCGGCCAGGAGCCAGCTGCCGACGACCTCGGCGTCCTCCGAGCCCTGCGCGGCGAGCCGCGCCCGGCCGAGGAAGTCCGGGGGCGGCTCGCGCTCCGCCGCGGAGCGCGCCACGGCGCCGAGGATGGCGCCGAGGCCGCAGCCGGCCGCGGCGACCGAGAGCGCCGCGAGGAGCGCCACGCGCCCGAGCAGACGGGCGAGGCGGGCCGCGGCGGTGCGGGCGGGGGCGGCCATCAGTCGCTGCGCAGCTTCACGGGGCGGCCGGCGACCGGCTCCTCGCCGACGAGCACCAGGCGCTCGATCTGCTTCTTCTCGTCCGCCTTCAAGATGCTGCCGCCGATGTTGAAGGCGAACTCCCAGGCGTACTTGGCGTTGGCCGAGAAGAAGGCGGTCTTCGAGCTGCACTGCGGGATGGCCTTCACGAGGGTCTCGTGCGTGTGCGAGAGATCCGGCCCCGCGAGGCCCTTCCGGTGGCGCTTGGCGGTGCCGCCCTCGAAGGCCCACACCGCGGTCGCTCCGTCCTCGATCACGGTCGCCACGATGCTGCACTTGTCGGGCTTGTCGATGCGCTGCTCGGGCACGACCACGAGCTCCTTCGGCAGATCGTCGCGCCCGTCGGTCTTGATGGTCACCGTGGCAGCCCCGGCCAGGCCGAGCTCGCGCACGAGCGCCGCGACGTCGGGCGTCTTGGCGTTGCGCGCCACGAGCACGACCGAGGGCAGCTTGCCCGCGGGCAGATCCTTGACGAGATCGTGGAGCAGCTTCGGACCGTTCGGCTTGGCGAGATCGACCCGGTCGATGCCGACCGACGGACCTTTTTCGTCGACCTCGAGGTTCGGCATGGTCTCGCGCGGCGCGCTCGACGCCGAGGTCGAGGCCGTGGGCGCACCGGCGGTCGTCGACGCGCTGTCGGTCGTGGGGGTGGCACCGGGCTTGTCGTCGCAGCCGAGGACCGCGAGCACGCCGAGCGCGAGCGCCACGGTGGCCGCGGCGGAGGGGCGCAGGCTCATGGCGGCGGAGCATAGCCTCCGACTCGGTTTTTTCCACCCCTTCGTGGGGCTTGCGGCCGATCAGTCCTCTCCGGCCACGCGGCGGCGGAGGTACTCGGCCACGGCCGCCCCGAGCGCGGTGGCGTCGTCGTTCAGCCGGCCGTCGGGGCCGGGCGCCACGGCTCGGGCCGGGCTGCCGTGGCCGAGCGCGACCTCTTCGAGCGCGCCCGAGGGGCCGACGACGAGGACCGCGAGCTCGACCCGGCTCGCGCGTGCCGCATCGAAGTCGTAGCTGCCCGGATCGAGCTCGGTGACGCGCGGAAACACGAGCGGTCGCTCCACGCGCGGGTCCACGAGCACGTGGATCCCGTGGCCGGCCGCCGCGGCCCGCAGCGCGGCGCCGAAGCGGGCGGCGAACCGCTGCTCGGATGCCTCGAGTCGCTCTGCCGCTTCGGCATCGCGCGCCGCGAGCCACTCGCTCGCGGGCACCCCCTCGACGCTCGTCCCCTCGAACGACACCGGCGCGACGCCGAGGCTGCGCCGGCCGAGGATGAGCTCGCCCGGGGCCCGGCGCACGATCTCCCACGGCGGCCCGCACGCGGCGCCGAGCAGGCCGAGCACGGCGACGAACGCGGCGGCGCGGAGGCGAGGGACCATGGCGCGGCTCGTCACTCGCCCGGCGCGGGCACCGCGACCGCGTGCCACTCGTACGCCGCCACGACCTCGTCCGTCGAGAACGGCACGTCGTGGACCTGGTTCCGGCGCCACAGCTCCATCTCGTCGCCGTGGTGGGGACTGGCCGGGTCCCACACGTTGCCGCCGGCGATGGCGTTCCGGGCGTGCGGACCGGCCGGATCGAGCTCGACGACGAAGCGCTGCACCGGTCCCGAGCGGTAGCGGAACGAGGGGGCGCTCCCGAGGCTCTGCCGCAAGGAGAAGTTCGAGGCGTCGATGCCGAACACGTCGCCGTGGCGCGGGAACCCGCCGCCGAAGGTCGCGTCCGAGGGAGGCGGCACGGCCATGTCGCTCTGGAGCGGGATGTCGGGCACGAGCTTCACCGTGTGGAGCCGGCCCCAGCGGTAGGTCGTCACGTCGTCCGAGTCGAAGGCCGCGGCGAGATCCGCGAGGGCGTCCGCGAGCGCGCGCAGCATCCGCTCCTGCCGCGTCTCGCGCTCCGGGGTGTCGAGATCGTCGAAGAGCGCGCTGTCGTGCGCGGCCGCGTCGTAGGTCGCGAGCGTGGCCGGATCCGCCGTGAAGAGGTGCAGGAGCGCGCGGATGTCCTCCGGCGTGCCGCTCGGAAAGCCGAGCCGCGCCGCCTCGTCGTGAAAGACGCGCCCGAGCATGCGCACGAGCCACGCGTTGAAGAACGCCGTCGCCTGGGCCGCCCGCGCCTCGGAGAGCTCGAGCGGCAGGCTCTCGTTCGTCGCGGCGTCGACGCCGCTCTCGGCGGCAAAATCGAGCCCGTCGCGCCACAGGACGAAGGCGTCGCGTACGAGCGCGACGCGCACCGGATCGAAGGTCGGGTCGGCCACCACGCCGGCGAGCTCCGGATGGGTGCCCGGAGTCTCGAGCTCGGCGAGCCCGTCGTCGATGGCGGCGAGGAGCGGCGGCACGAGGCGCGCGCCGAGCGGCGAGCGCGCGTCGCCCTGGAGCGCGCTCATCATCTCGAGCGTGAACGGCTCCGCGGTCGCGGCGATGCGGGCCTGGATGCGCCCCTCGCGAAAGCCCGGATCGAAGCGGCACGCCAGGAACGCGCTCGAGCCGTCGGCGAGCGTCTCGTCGGTGGGGTCGTTGTCGAGGGTGCCGCCCGTGGGGTCGTTGTTGGCCGTCGCGAGGAAGCCCGCGAGCGGGCTCGCGGCGCCCGGGATCTCGGCCGGCTCGCGAAAGCCGGTCCACTCCGCCCCGCCCTCGCCGGGCAGGACGAAGCACGGCAGCGTGCCCGTCTGGGTCGCCGCGTCCCAGGCGAGCGCCCCGGGCGCGCGCTTCGGCACGAGCGCCTGGCTCGTCCACGCGATGGCGCCGGCGTCGTCGGCGAGCATCCAGTTCTGCGCCCCGGTGCCGTAGGTCGCGAAGGCAGCCTGCGCCTCGTCGACGTCGCGCGCGCGCCACAACCGCTCGATGGCCTCGAGCTCGCCCGTCGGCTCGTGCCCCGTCCAGCGCACGCTGAGCGCGCCCTCGGCCGGGCTCGGCGCTTGCACGACGTGGTTCACGATGGTCGGGATGATCGGCCCGTGGTGCGGGACGAGCGCCACCGGGTACACGACCGGCGCCCCGTCCTTCACGAGGATCACCTCCTCGAGCGTGTCGAGCGGCACGTCGGCGCCCTCGAAGCGCACGGCGCTGCCGTCGGCGCTCACCGTCTCGGCATAGACGTCGGTCACGTCGTAGCCCGCCACGGTCGCGCCCCACGCCACGTGCCGGTTGTGCCCGAGGATGATCCCGGGCACGCCCGGGAACGCGAGCCCGCCGATCTCCACGTCGCCTTCGCTCGGCCCCGCGGCGTCCGGGTGCACGTGCAGCGACACCGGCCACAGGATGGCCGGCGAGCCGAGCCCGAGGTGCGGATCGCTCGCGAGCAGGGCGTGTCCGGTCGCGCTGCGGCTCGCCGCGATGGCCCAGTTGTTCGACCCGAAGTCGCCCGCCGGCGCGAAGAGCGCGCGCGCACGCCTGAGCGCCTGGACGAAGCCGTCCGTGGCGGCGAGCGCAGCGGGTGCCGCATGGAACCCGGTCGGCGCCGCCGGCGGGCTCGCGCCGGGCGGCGGCGGAACGGCGGCGCTCGCTCCGCCGGGCGGCAGCGTGGTCGCGGGCTCGGGCGGCGCGAAGCGCAGCCAGTCGCGCTCGAGGTGGGCCCGGAGCGCGACCGCCGGATCCGGATCGAGCGGGCCGAAGGTCGCCACCATGGCGTCGCGCAGGCGCGCCGTCTCGAGCTCGTCGTCGCCGCTGTAGGAGAGGAGCCAGGTCTGGAGCCGGCCGACGGCGAGCGCGTCGATCGGCGTGAACGGCACGAACTGCGAGGCGTCGACGAGGCCGAGCGACTCCTCGAGGCCGTCGGGGAGCCGGCGCGTGCCGGCGCGGATCTCGGCGAAGGCCTGGCTCACCCCCGCGGCGAAGGCGTCGACGGGCGCGCGGAGCTCGGGCCCGAGCGCCGCGTACTGCTCGGCCGCCACCCGGGCGAGCCCGAGCTGCCGGAACGCGATGTCGGTGTCGATGAGCGAGCTGTCGACGTGACCGAGGATCTCGGCCATGCGCCCGGTCGCCACGCGCCGCAGCAAGTCGAGCTGCTGCGTGCGGTCGGCGGCCACCATGTAGCCCTGGGCGCGCAGGGCGTCCTCGAGGCTCCGCGCGTAGACGTGCACGCGGCCGAAGCGGTCGCGCACGACGTCGACGGGTGCCCCGAGCCCGTCGAGCGCGAGGACGCCATCCACGGGCAGGAGCTCGCCGAGCGGTCCGCGCGGCTCGAAGGTCGGCTCGCTGCAGGCGGGCAGGCCCGCGAGCGCGACGAGCGCGAGGAGGCCCGGGCCGAGATGCGTGCGCATCCCGATCTTGTAGCGCAGCGGCCGCCGGTCGGGAACGCGGCGTGAAGTCGTCGGTGATCAGTTGTCAGTTGTCAGTGATCAGTTGTCAGTGATCAGTTGTCAGTTATCAGTCGTCAGTTGTCAGCCCGGAGGCAGAGAGGGAGCGCGGGCCGCGTCCGAGCCGACAGCCGACGCCTGACAGCTGCCACCTGCTCGGCCCGCAGGGCCGTCGGGGGCTGAGAACTGACAGCTGCAGTTGTCAGTTGTCAGTCGGGAGGCAGAGAGAGAGCTCGGCCCGCAGGGCCGTCGGCGGCTGCCACCTGCTCGGCCCGCAGGGCCGTCGGGGCCTGACAACTGACAACTGACAACTGACGCCGGCGTCCCCCCTCCGCCAAAAACTCGGCCCAGCAGGGCGCTTTCTGCCAGGTTCCGGCGCATGAGCACCGAAGCCCAGCTTTCGAGCGCCGACGCACGCCCCGAGCGGCACGAGAGCGCGAGCCCCGCCCTGCGCGTCGGGCCGGCCTCTTCCCACTCCCCGGCCGCCTCGCGGGAGCACGACGCCGAGCTCGCGCGCCTGCTCGCGACGCTCACGCTCGACAGCGATCTCGCCGCGACGCTCGAGCCGGTGCTCGCCTCGGCGACCGCGAGCCCGTCGCGGGAGCGCTCGCCCGAGCGCGCGCTGGCGCGCCCGGCCGCTCCCGCGGCGCCGCTGCCCGGGCGCGGCGTCGCGCTCGTGCCCGCCACCGACCGGGCCGAGCAGCTCGCGGCGCTCGCGGCGGCCGGCTGGGTCGTGGCGCGCGCCGACGAGCGCACGGCCACGCCGTGGGGCGTGCGCGCCGCCGACGCCACTAGCCTCGGCGCCTGCATCGACGCGGCCGTCGAGCTCGCGCTCGCCCTGCGCGGCGCCCTGCCGGCGACCATCGCGGCCGAGGACGACGCGCGCCGCGGGGCCTGCGATCAGCTCTTCCGCGTGCGCACCCTCGGCGCGCGGGGCCTGTGCATCGTCGCGCCCGCTCTGCGCGGCCTCGCGGCGGCCGCGGCGCACGAGGGCGCCGTGGAGCTCGGCGTGCGCGACGCCGGCGTGCTCCGGATGTGGTGCGAGCTCGCGGAGCACGAGCCCGTGCTGCTCGTCCTCGACGCTGCCGACGAGGGCGTGCGCATCCCGACGCCGCTGCCGCTCCGCATGGCGCTCGGCGCCCTCGAGCTCGAGCAGCGCG
>JADLAB010000227.1 GCA_020848455.1 Polyangiaceae bacterium | reverse complement strand
GCCGGCTCTGGCGCGGTCGCAGGCGCCGTGGCCGTCGCGGGTGGGGGCACGGTCGGCTTCGCCGTGGTCGCGGCGGCGGTCTGGGTGGGCGTCGTCGTGCTCGGGGCCGTGCCGCCGGAGGTCGCGACCACGGCGACCACGATCCCGACGGCTGCGAGGGCGCCACCCACGAGCGCGTACTTCACCCACGAGCGACCCTGCGTCGGCAGCGCAATCGGCTCGTCGGACTGCGCGAGATCGTCGGCCTCGACCGGGGTCGGGCGCCTGGCGCTGCGCGGCGCCGCCTCCACGACGGGCCAGCCGACACCCCGCCCCGCGGGCTCGGGGGCGGCCTCGGGTGCCGCTGCGGCCTCGGGTGCCGCTGCGGCCTCGGGTGCTGCTGCGGCCTCGGGCGCGGGCGCGGCGGCAGGCTCCGCGCCGGGCACGGGCGCCTCCGAACGAAACCCGGCGTCGAGATCGACGTCCACGCTGAGCGGGGCCGCCGACGAGGCGCGCTCCGCGGTCTCGGGCGCGGGGGGCTCGGCGGCCGCGAGGGCCGGTGCGCCGGCGAGCTTCGCATCGGGCGCCTCGGGCTCGGCCGGGTCCACGCGCTTGCCGAGCGAGCGCCGCGAGGCGTGCCGCGGTCGCGTGTCGAGGCTCGGCCCGCCATCTCCGAGCCCGATGCCGAGCTGGGTTCGCTTCGGCTTGGCACGGGCCGGGTCGGGAGCTGGGTCGGCCTTCACCTTCGGTCCGCTCGCGGGCGGTCGCTCCTCCGCGCCCACCGGCGCCGGATCGCCCTTGTCCACCGTGCCGCTGACGCGAGGCGCAGCAACGGCTGCGGCTGCGTCGCCCGCGGGTGCGGCCGGGGCCGCGTGCGACGGGTCCGGCGTGGCGACGATCCGCTCGCCGCGCGCGTCGGCGCTGTCGACGGCGTCGAAGAACTCTGCCCACGAAGGCTGGAGGGCCTCGGCCATCCGGTCGGCATCCTCGGGGCTCAGCTCGGAGCGCGAGGTGCCGTCACGCTTCGCATGCGAATCCATCTCCACCTCTCCGGCGACCGACCTCGTGGACAACAGACGTTAGCATCCCGCCACAGGTGGCTCAACGTTCGGCCCCAATCCCCATCCGGCGAGCCCGAAGCCACCGCACTTGCGTGGGCTCAGGGCGTCACCGGGGCGACCCAGCCGCAAGTTGGCTCCGTGCGCGGACTCGACGTAGACATGGGGGGATGGGCAAGGCGCGGAGGACGAGGCTGCCGGCGACGCGCGGAGGTCCCGCGCGGCGTGCGGCCCTCGGCCTCGCCGCGCTCGCCGCGCTCCTGCTCCACTGCGCGGCGCCGAACGGCGCACCGGGCGACGCGCCGAGCGCGGCGTCGAGCGTGGACCCGCCGGGCACGCCGGCCGGCAGCGCGGCGGCGTGGCTCTCGCCCGAGGTCCCGCTGCCGCCGCGCCCCGAGGTCGTCGCGCTGAGCGATGCGCTCGCCATCGCCGCAGGTCGCGCCGAACCGGGCGCCGAGACGGCGCGGCTCGCGTGGCTCGCGGCCGAGCTGCGCGCTCGGCTGTGGCGCCTCGACCGCGTGGCGAGCGACGGACGCGAGGCCCTCGAGCTCTACGCGCAGGCGGTGCAGAGTGGCGCCGGCGGGGCGCTCGGCTGCCGCGCCGATTTCCGGCGGGCGACCTTCGAGGCGGCCCAGGCGCTCGACGCCGAGCGAGCCTACGGCGAGCTCTACCTGGCGCTCCGCCGGCAGCAGGCAGTCGGGGAGCCCCGCGACGCGGAGCACGCCCGCTGCCTGACGGAGCTCGCCGCCGCGCTGAAGGGCGTCGAGGCCTACCGGCCCACGGGCACGCGCTGGGACGATCTCGTGTCGGCCGCCGACGCCGCGGCGGCGAGCTACGCCACGGGGGCTGCCCAGGCGGGTCATGCCGGCGGCGGCGCGCCCGGGCCCTCGGGCTCCGCCGTGAGCGCGGCGCCGCCGTTACCGCCCCTGTCGAGCGGCGCCCTGCGCGACGTGGTCCTCGCGCCGAGCGGCACGGCCGTGGGCGACGGGCCGGTCGAGCTCGTCGCGGTTCAGCCCTTCAGCTGGGAGGGCGGCGCGCGCGTGGTGCTCACGCTGAGCGCGCCGGCGCGCTACGACGTCGGCAGCCTCGCGCCCGACGCCGACGCAGGCAAGGGGCACCGCATCTACGTCGACGTCGCGCGCGCCTCGGCCCGCAAGCTGAAGAAGGAGCTCGCGGCGAGCGGTCTGCTCGAGCGCGTCCGCCTCGGCCGGCAGAAGGACGGCACACGCGTCGTGCTCGACCTCGCCGCCAGTGCCAAGCGGCGCGTGTTCTACTTGCCCGAGCCCTTCCGGATCGTCGTCGACCTGAGCACGCTCGGCGACGACGCGCCCCCGGCCGGTGCGCCCGCGGGCCAGCGCCCGCTGCGCCGGATCGTGCTCGATCCGGGCCACGGCGGGACCGACGACGGTGCCGTCGGCCCGACGGGCCTGCGCGAGAAGGACGTCACGCTCGACATCGCGCACCGCGCGGCGCCGGCGCTGGCGCACGAGCTCGGCATCGAGACCCTCATCACGCGCGACACGGACACCTACGTCTACCTCGAGGAGCGCGCCGCGCGCGCCAACGCCTACCACGCCGATCTCTTCGTCTCGATCCACTGCAACGCGACCGAGAACGGCGAGGCCCGGGGCTTCGAGATCTACGTGCTCGACCCGAGCCGCGAGATGGACGCCGTGGCGCGTCGCACGGCCATGCGCGAGAACGCCACGGCCGGGGCAGCGAGCGCGACCACCGACCCGCGCGCGCTCGACGCGCAGGTCGCCGCGGTCGCCGCCGGTCTCAGCTTCGGCGACGTGGTCGCGCGCTCGCGCCGCTTCGCCGACCTGCTCGGGCAGGCCACGCAGGGCTCGCTCGCGGAGCGCTACGGCGCGACGCGGGACCACGGCGTGCGCACCGCGGCGTTCTACGTGCTCGTCGGCGCAGAGATGCCGGCGGCGCTGTTCGAGACGGCCTTCATCTCGAACCCCGAGGACGAGGCGCGCCTCGCGACCGCCGACTACCGGCAGAAGCTCGCCGACGCGGTGGTCAATGCCGTGCGCGCCTACCGCGACGGCCGGTGAAGAGAGTTATCAGTTGTCAGTGATCAGTTGTCGGCCCGAGACACGCGCACCGAGCTGCGGGACTCTCGACCGAGGGGCCGGGCTCGGCCCGGTGAAGGACGTAGAGGCGGAGCCTGTCGTTCGCTGGCACGAGGCGCAGCCCCGAGTCCGAACCGACAACTGACAACTGATGACTCTCTCTCAGGCCTCTTCGCTCACGAAGCGGGCGTCGCGCAGGGCGAAGCGGCTCGGGCCGGCGACCAGCGGCTCGCGCTCGGTGTGCAGCGGATCGCCCGGGAGCACGAGCAGAGGCGTGTCCGCGGGCACGAACTCGGGGCACACGGGCCGCAGGGACTGGCGTTTGGCGAGGGCCGTGGCGCCGGCGAGGTCCGCCACCGTCGCGAGCAGCTCGAGCGTGCGGAGCGTGGGCGGAGCGAGCCACAGCTCGCCGGCGAGGTGACCGGCGATGACGGCGGCGGGGCTCGCCCACAGGCTCTGCGTCGTCTCGTGGGTGTCGTGCGCCCCGACCTGCCCGGGCGGCAGCGGCAAGAGGTAGAAGCGCGTGTCGTAACGGCGCCGCTCGACGGTCGGCGTCACCCAGCGTGCGAAGGGCACGAGCGCCGCGGTGTCGAGCACGAGGGCCCCGGCCTCCTCGAGAGCCTCGGCGAAGCGCCCCGCGGCTGCGCCGCGCAGCGCCTCCACCGCATGGGCGTCGAGCGCCGGCACGCTCGCGAGGATGCCGGCCTCCTCGAGGGTCTCGCGACAGGCGCAGACGGCGAGGCCGAGGCCGAGCGCCGCGTCGGCGCCGCCGCCGGCGCGCGGCGTGGAGAGCTCCATCGCCCGCGCGCCCACCGGGCGGGCGCGGCCGGCGGCCCAGCCGGGCGCGAGGTCGGCCGCGTCGAGCTTGCCCCCGGGGAAGACGACGGCCCCGCCGAGGAAGGCGCTCGCCGTGTGCCGCCGGACACAGAACACCTCGAGGTCGGCCCCCGGCGCGGCGGCCGCGGCCCCGGTGCGCGCAGCGGAGCGGACGACGATGACCGTCGCCGCGTCGCGCGGCTCGGCGGCAGGCTCACCCGGGCGAAGCTCGAGCACGAGCGCATGCTGACGGAGGCCACCCCCGGGGTCAAATGACCCCGCTGATTCCGCCGGATTGGGGTTGACGTTGCCCGGTCGGCGCCATAGATCCTTCCGACTCACTTGGAGCCTGCCGCCCACGTGCGCAGGCGGCCGGGCAGGGACCTGTCGCACGGGTCACCTTCTCGGCCGGCTCGCGGCGGGGCCGGGGGTGCCGACCACTGGTGGTTGGCGCGCGGGCTCGCGAGGCTCGATCAGCACGAGGCGCGGTGGACATGGCGCGAAAAGTCGAAAAAAACGGAGCTGCCGAAGGGGCCATGAACAAGGCCCAGCTGAAGAAATTCAGGGCGCTGCTCGAGGCGAAGCGCGACGACATCATCCGCCGCGCGCAACAGACGCTGAACGAGGACATGACGCTCGATGCCAACGAGCTTCCGGACGAGATGGACCTCGCCTCGACGGAGTACCTGCAGTCGTTCACGTTCCGGCTGCGCGGGCGCGAGAAGAGCTTCTTGTCGAAGATCCAGAAGGCGCTCAACAAGATCGACGAGGGCACGTTCGGCCTGTGCGAGGCGTGCGAGTCGCCGATCACGGTCAAGCGCCTCGAGGCGCGGCCCGAGACGAACCTCTGCATCCGCTGCAAGGAAGAGCAGGAGCGCGCCGAGAAGGACTTCGCCTGACGGGCTCGACGCGCCCCGTCAGCGGGGCGGGGCGATCTCGTGCAGCTCGGTGCCGGCCGCGTAGCCGTAGCTCACGAAGCTGTCGAAGCCGGTGACGAACACCCCCACCGGGTGGTCGGCGACGATGCGGTGGACGCCGTCGTTCTGCACGCCGGGCAGCGCCAGGCCCGAGTCCGGATCGATCGTCGGAAAGCTGAGCTGGCAGCGGTAGGTGTAGAAGTCGGGCTCGGCCTGGCCGCGCTCGGCGGGCGTCAGGCCGTCGGCGGGCGCAGACTCGCAGCCGGCCACGTTCGCCCCGTCGAGCCACGCCTGGGCGCCGGTCGGCACCACGATGCTGACGAAGTCGAACGCGTACTTGTCCGGCGTCAGGAACACGTAATCCGTCCGGTACTGCTCGCGCGGGGGGACGACGACGAGCGACGGGTCGCCACCCGGCAGGGCCCTCGGCACGCCTGCCGCGTCCTGGCTCGCCATGATCTGCGCGACGTGCACGGGCTCGCTCGCCTCGGCGGTGAAGTCGCGCCAGGCGGTGACCTCGCGAAACGCGCCGGGGCCGACGAGGTCGAACGCGTCGTCGGGCGGCGGCAACGTCGTCGTGACGTGCGTCGCGCCCGCCCGGGTGGCGACGAAGCGCACGTACTCGGGCTCGGGGCCGACGCCGACCGCGGCGCCGGCGAGCGCGACGGCGGCCGTGCGACTCGGGCTGTGGGGCAGGGCGAAGAGCTTGCCCGCCGTGCGGATCGGATCGAGCTGCTCCTCGAGGTGGTCGGCACAGCAGCGGCGTTCGGAGAGCGACTCGAAGTGGGGTGCGTCCGAGGCCTCGCCGCCGGAGAACACCGCCACCGGCGCGTTGGCCTCGACGAAGGTCCCGGTGAAGTCGCCGTTGAAGTCGTCACTCTCGAGGTTGAGGACGTCGTAGGCGTCGAGGGAGACCTCGATGAGCCCGCCGGCCAGGGTCGCAGCCACCGGACCGCCCGGCACGACGCGCGTCGCGGGCGTGACGCGCACCGTGGTGCCGTCGGCCGTGGCGACGATGGTGAGGAAGGCGCGGAGCGCGATCGGGCTCTGCGCGCTGAAGTTCGTCTCGGGGTCGTCGGTGATGGCGATGGTCTGCGGCCAGCCGACCGCCACGTAGGCGAGCGCCATCTCGTGCGAGTCGTTGCCGAGGGCTTCCCGCGGCTTCAAGAGCGACGCGTCGTTCGAGAACACGCTCACGTTCTCGAGCGGGTTGAACTGGTAGGCGACGACCGGAAAGTCGCTCGCGATCTTGTACGCGTGGCGGCTGAGCGCCGTGTGGGTGCCGGTGTCGAAGGTGCCGTCCGCGCTGCCGTCCACCTCGCGCGGCCCGAGCTTCAGCACGCGCAGGTTGAGCGGCGCGATGACGACCTCGGCGATGAGGAGCTCCGGGCTCGGCCCGCCCGGCAGGCCGTCGTTCTGGAAGATGCGGATCTTGGCGGGTACGTCGGGCTGGGGGTTCGAGACCACGACGGCGAACTGCTGCGCCGCGGCGTTGTCGCTCGCGTCGATGCGCGCGTTGTCGAGATCGACCGCCCAGTACTCGCACCCGACGTTGCTCTTCTGCGCCGCGGCGAAGGCGCAGAGCGCGCTGCAGCTGCCGCCGCGGCACGCCGACCCGAGCGCGGCGTCGCAGGTCTGGAGCACGGCGCCGGGGGTGCCGTCCGCGCCGCAGCTCACGACGTCGGCGCCGTCGCAGCTCGTCGTGCCCGGAAGGCACTCCGTGCACGCGAGCAGGCCGGCCGCGCACACCTTGCCGTCGGCGGGGCAATCCTCGATGACCTGCCAGTCGATGCCTGCCGGCCCCGCCTCGCAGCGCTCGAGCGCGACGCCGCAGCGCACCCTGCCGAGCTCGCAGGGCGGCGGCAGCGGCTCGGGCAGGAACCAGCGCGTCGCGGTGTCGAAGCACGCCGACGCGCCGAGCGCGCCGCCGAGGAGCGCGAGCCCGAGCCCCATGCGCCAGGGGCGCGCGCGGCCGGCGAGGTCGCGGCGACGTGCGCGCGGCGGCAGGCGGCTCGACATCGGGCTCACAGGTGCGAGTTGAAGTAGTCGAGCGCGTACGCCGTCATGCCGGCGGGCCGCAGGTTGCGGTACTTGAGCTTGCCGTAGTCGAAGTCCTCGACGTGCGCCCCGTAGACGCCGATGACGATCGGTCCGGCGGGCACGCCCGCGAGCTCGTAGCCGGACAGATCCGGCAAGGTCACCGCGTGATCGGCGTAGGGCGCCGCCACGACCCAGCGCACGAGGCCGTTGCCGCTCGTGACCTCGTAGACCGTGAGATCGGCCGGCCAGCCGCCGGCGGGGTAGGCCACCGCGAGGTTGCGGCCGTCCCAGGCCGCATTGGTCGCGGGATCGAGCAGGGTGGGGACCGAGACGAAGCCGTCGAGGGCGAGCAGGCTCGCGCTCGACGTCGCGGTGCGGCGACCGACCACGCTGAGCGGAGCGGCCGCGGCCGTGCCCGTGACCGCGCGCGCGCTCGCGACGTAGCGCATGCCGGTCAGATCGTGGTCGAGCGGCGGCAGGACGCCCACGAAGTCGACCGTGCCGGCGAGCGGCAAGAGCGGGCTCTTCTGGGCGCCGGGCAGGATGGCGTACTGCCGGAGCGCGACCTCGACCGAGATCGAGCTCCGCAGCCGGTCGGGTCCCTTGGGGGTGATGGGCGGCGGCTCGACCGCGAGCGTGAGCGCCTGATCGAGGGTCGCCGTCATCGGGATGTACACCGACGCCGCGGTGTCGTTCGGGTGCACGTTCACGCCCCGGACGGCGCCCATGGCGTAGGCCGTGAAGGTGGTCGCGGCGGGCGTGGTGCGCAGGATGCCCGCGAGCGCGTAGACGGCGTGGTTGCCGGGGTACACGGTGATGCCGAAGCCGTAGCCGAGATCGCCGGGCGAATCGGGGTGGACGGCGTTCGTCGACGACGGCAGCGAGAAGAGCTGCTCCGGGTCGCCGCTCGCGACCATCACGTAGGCGATGCGCTGCTCGTCGGGCCCGAGCGGCACCGGCACGTTCGTCCACTCGCCCTTCTGGAACTCCTGGCTCCCGGGCCACACGATCTCGCCGGCCACCGCCCCGGCGTCGGTCGGCTTGCCCCCGACGGGCGGCGGATCGCCCGACGAGGCGCACGCCGGCGAGAGCACGGGGGTGAGGTAGGTCGTGACCGTGTCGACCGGCACGTCGACGAAGGTCACCGGGCTGTGGCAGCGCGCCGCCACGGTCACCGTGACGGGCGCGTTCAGGCTCGGGTCGGTGAGCACGACGACGCCGGTGTCGTCGGTCTGCGCGTAGAGACCCGAGGCGACGTCGCTGCCCACGATCACGTGCGAGGCGGGCAGGGCGTCGCCGGTGAAGTTGTCGAACACGAGCACCCGGAGCGTGCCGTCGAGGGGCGCGCCGCTGAGACCGCCCTTGTAGCCGTCGGAGCTGTCCTCGTAGGTGTAGGCGTCGAGCGCGGTCTCGACCTCGCCCGCCGTCTCGACGCTGAGCGCCTTGGCTCCGGGCGTGCCCTGCGGCACGGTGCACTCGAGCTCCGTCGGCGACACGAAGGACTGCACCGTGCACGGCTTCTGATCCACGCGCACGAGGCTCGTCGCGTCCCAGGCGGCGCTCGCCCCGAAGATGCTGACGACCGTGCCGCCGGCGGTCGGACCGCTCGACGGCTCGGCGTAGAGCGCGTCGTAGGTGTAGCCGGAGACGAGCGTGCGGCGGGTCGAGGCGTCGTCGCCGTTCTGCGTCGAGAGATCGACCGGGCCGGCGGCGCCCGGCGGCGCGTCGACCTGGAGCTTCACGGGCGAGACCGCGACGACGCCCGTGGCCTCGTTCGGGCCGAACCACACGCGCGCGGAGGGCGTGAAGCCATTGCCCGACACGAGGACGTGCTGTCCGCCCGTGAACGGTCCGTGCGGCGGCGTCGCGCCCGTGACGGCGTGCGGGTCGGACGGCGGGACGGTCGTCGTCGTCGCCGTCGTCGTGCCGCCGGCGCCGGGATCGAAGCCGGCGCTGCCGCCGTAGTCGGCGTGGGGGCGCACCCCCTCGGGCGCCGTGGCGATGCACGCGTGGAGCGCGAGCACGGCAAGCGAGACGACTCCTACCCAGCGCATCGAGGGAAGGATACGCCGACAGCGCGGGGCGACCAACCGCCAAGCGCGCGGGCCGCCGCCGTTCCCGTCAGCCGGCCTGCGCCTCGGCCACGCGCCAGAGGGGCGAGAGCTGCGCGAGGACGAGCGTGCCGACGCAGGCCAGGATGCAGGCAGCCGCGAGGCCGACGACCCAGCGCCGCGGCGCCCTGCCGGCGTGGGGCGCGTAGAGGACGCCGAAGAGGCCGCCCACGACGAGGCCGCCGAGGTGCGCGGCGTTGTTCACCTGCGGCACGGCGACGTTCGAGAGCGCGAGGTAGAAGGCCGCCTGGATCGCCCAGGACTTCCAGCGCGGGTCGCGGCGCCGCCAGAGCAGGCCGAGCACGAGCCCCACGACCCCGAAGACGGCCCCGCTCGCGCCCGCGGTGTGGAGGACCGGACGGTGGGTCAGGTACATGTAGGCGAGCGACACGAGGAAGCCGGCGACGCCGGCCGCGACGTAGGCCACCGCGAAGCGCGCGCTTCCGACCGCGGGCTCGGCGAGCCGCGCGAGCTGCACGAGCGCCACCATGTTGAGCAGGAAGTGGAGCAGCCCGTAGTGGACGAACACGGCGCTGACACAGCGCCACAGGCTCTCGTCCGGGAGCTCGCGGACGACGCCCTCGACGAGCGCGGCGAGCGGGTCGTTGGTGGCGAAGAGCGCCCCGAAGCGGAGCGCATCGATCCCGCCGCCGCCGAACAGGAGCTCGTTGAAGGGCAGGCCGCGGGAGAAGCCCGCGATGAGCTGCCCGCCGAACACGAGCAGCGTGAGCCCGAGGAACACCTTCGTCGCGACGAGCGAGCGGCCGTCGAGCCAGCCCGTGAGGGAGCGCCCGACGGGGGGACGCGCCCGGGCGGCGGGGCCGAAGGGCGGGCGCTCGGAGGCGCGGGCGCGCGCCGGGGGAGCCTCGCTCGGGGCGCGCGGTGCCTCGTCGGCCTCGGGGCCCGGCGCCGCGCCGAGCTTCTTGCCGCAGCGCACGCACGTGTCGAACTCGGGGCTGTTGAGCGCCCGGCAGTGGGGGCAGGGGTGGGGGCGCGGGCGGCTCAAGCAGGGACTCCTCGGACGCTGGGGCGGGGGTCTCGGTGGGGCGGGGCGGCGAAATGGCATACGCCGGGGTCGGTGCCGCCGGCAAGGGGGTCGCCCGAGGCGAGGCGGGCGCGGGCGCCGCGCGGGAGCCTGGAGCCACGTCACGCTGCAGCCGAGTGTCCTGCTAGCGCCCGACGAGCAGGAAGATCTTCACGACGGGGCGGCCGCGCGGATCGACGTCGGGCGCGACGGCGAGCCCGAAGGCCCGGGCGCCCGGGGCGGCGAAGAGGGCCGGCGGCTCGTACTGCTCGAGCCCGATCACGGCCTGGGCGTCGAGCGACAGACCGCGGAGGCCGAGCTCCTTGTGGGCGGCGAGATCCGCGACGACGGCGTCGCCGGCGCGGCGCAGATCCTCCTGGGGTACGCTCGACCGCACCCGGACGATCTCGCGCCGGGCGAGCTCGTCGAGCAGGCCGAGCCGCTCGAGCGGGGGCGCGGAGCCCCGGCGCGCGGCGAGCGCGGCGAGCACACGCGCCGCCGCGTCGTCGGCCGTCAGGTGGGGCGCCGGCCGCGCGAAGACCTGCACGAACGCGAGCAGGCGTCCGTCGGCGCCGTGCGGATCGCCCCGGACGACGCCGATGCCGAGGTGCGTGACGCTCGTCGAGAGCAGGTTCGTGCGGTGGCCGGGGCTCGCCATCAGCTGCTTTTCGGCCTGCTCCGCGTCGCCCGCGGAGGCGAGGTTCTCGCGGGACTCGAGCGAGGCGTACGCGGCGCGATCGAGGCGGTCCTCGAGCGTGCCCGTGGTCGGCGAGTCGTGCTCGAAAAAGCGGTGCGTCACCATGTCCGCGGCGTGCGCGCGCGCCACGGCCGCGAGCTCGTCGTCCCAGGCGAAGGCCGGCAGGCCGGCCGCGGCTCGGTCGCGGCCCACGAGCTCGAAGAGGCGCCGCTCGAGGCGCGCGGCCTCCTCGCTCGGCCGCACGCGCTCGAAGCCGGCGCCGAAGAGCGTGCCCTCGGGCCCGCGCCCCGCGCCGCTCCCTGCGCAGGCGCCGAGCGTGAGGACGAGGGCGAACCGGGCAGCCGCGCCGAGCGCCCGTGGAGCGCGACCGGGCGCGCGAGGGGAGATCATGGCGCAAGGCTGACGTGCGCGCGCGCTCGTGTCACGCCGGGGGCTGCAAGTTGGCGGGGGCAGTTGTCAGTGGTCAGTTGTCAGTGGTCAGTGGTCAGTCGTCAGCCCCGGAGGCCGAGAGGGAGCTCGGCCCGCAGGGCCGGCCGTCTGGGCCGTCTGACTGACGACTGACGACTGACGACTGACCACTTCTCTTCAGTGCACGTCGCCGAGCAACAACGCGTAGCCGGCCACGAAGGCCTCCTCGGGGGAGGCGCCGCCCTGGGTCGCGGCGCCGGTGGCATCGCCCTCGGTCTGGAGGCGGAAGCCGTGGTCGCCGAACACGTAGAGGAGCGTGCGGGCGGGCAGCGACTCGGCGAAGCGCGCGATCACCGTCGCGAGCTCGCCGGCGAGCGCGGCCATGCGTTCGGCGAAGGGCGGGCCGGCCTCGCGCAGGCGCGCCTCGACGAGATCGAGCTTGACGAGATCGCGCTGCCCGATGCGCACGCGGCGCAGGGCCGCGGCGTTCTTGCCGCGCTGCACGGGCACCTCGGGCTCGCTCTCGGGCTCCTCGTCGCGCAGGCCCGCGGGCCCGCGGCCGAGCAGGTGGAGCTGCACGGGCGTGACGGTGGGCAGGGCCGCCCAGAGCAGGTGCCGCTCGATGAACGCCGCGCGCTCGCCGAGGCTCGTGCGCACGGCGCGCAGGGTGTGCTCGCCGAGATCGAAGCGCAGGCCGTCGACGAGCAGGAGCTGCACGGTGCGCGCGCCGTTGAGCCGGCCAGCGCGGCTCGCCAGCTCGGGCACGTCGAGCACCATGCGGGGCCGCTTGCCGGTGAGGCGCATGGCCGTGAAGCCCTCGCCGTAGCTCCGCTCGAAGCCCTCGCGAAAGCGCGCCACCGCGCGCCGCGCGACGGCGCTCGCGCCACCCGCGTTCACGGTCTCGGCGAGCGGTGCGTAGCGCTCGACGAACAGCTGCTCGACGGCGCCGACCGGGCGCGGGCCCTCGGCCGCGTCGAGATCGCGCGCGAAGGACTCGGCCGTGGCGGCGTCGAGCAGGGGGATCTGGGCCTCGCGCGCTCGGGTCGCGGGCCGCCCGGAGGCCGTGGCGACCTCGGCGCGCGCGGCCGGTCGCTCGCGGGTCCCACGCCGCGGCGGATCGACCCGGCGCGCCTCGGCCGGGGGCGCCGCCACGCTCGCCGCGGCTGCGGGCGCCGCGGGCTCGGGCTCCGGGGGCGGCGGAGGCGGCGGGGCGCTGAGCCGGCTCGCCACGCGCGGATCCGGATCGAGCGGGAGGCCGCTCGGCGGACCCGCCGCCTCGCAGGCGTCGCCGGGCGCGGGGCGTGCGGCGTCGGTCGGCTCCTCGAGCACGAGCTCGGCGGGCGCGGCCGGGGCGGCGCGCTGCTCGAGCTCGAGGGCGCCGAGCGCCATGCGGAGCGGCAGCGGCGTCGGGATGCGCACGCCCTCGTCGGCAGCGTCGAGGACGAGCAGCACGGGCTCGTGCTCCGCGAGCTCGCACCACAT
>JADLAB010000226.1 GCA_020848455.1 Polyangiaceae bacterium | reverse complement strand
GCTACAACGAGCTCGTCTCGAACGGCACCATCTCGGGCCCGCTCGAGACGCCGCTCGCGCTGCCCCTTGCCATCACGACGCCTGCCTTCCCATCCTTCTCGGCGGGCACGACCGCCGTCACGCTCGCGCAGCGAGAAGATCGCACGCTCGCCGCCGGGAGCTACGGTCAGGTGACGCTGTCCGCCGGCACGACTGCCGATGCGACCGTGCTCACGCTCACGGGTGGCGTGTACGAGCTTGCGGGCCTCAACGTGGGCCCACGGAGCCGCATCGAGTGCGCGGCCGGGTGCGAGCTCCGCGTGAAGGGACGGCTCGAGCCTGGCGAGAACGCGTACCTGGGCCCCGCGGCGGGTGCGGCCATCGGCCCCGAGGACGTCGAGATCTTCGTCGAGGGGCAGAACGGCTCGACGGGCAACCTCGGCGCGACGCCGAAGGCGGCCGTCATCGGCATCGACAACACCGTGCACGCGCGCATCTTCGTCCCGAACGGCACCCTCTGGCTGAAGGACAGCACGACGGGCACCGGCACCTTCGTCGCGCGCGACGTCGAGGTGGGCATCGGCGTCGTCCTCGACAAGGACGTCGTCGCCGAGCCCGACTGCGCGGACGCCTGCGAGAAGATGCTCGCGGCGGCGTGCACCGAGGGTCCCGCGACCGAGGCCGACTGCCGAGAGAGCTGCGCGACCTTCCTAGCGGCGACCGACTGCGCGGAGCAGTGGGGGGCGGTCGTGCTCTGCGCGAACGCAGCCTCGAGCGCGAGCTGCGACGCCGAGGGCGAGCCCACCTTTGCCGCCTGCGCAACCGAAGAGGGCGCCCACGCCGACTGCGTGGCCATCTGCGGCTCGGTCGACGACGGGAACCTCTGCACGGCAGACACCTGCGACTGCCCGCTCGCGGGCTGTGACCCGGGCACGGCCGCGACGCACACGCCGGTCGGGGCCGGCACGCCCTGCCCGGATCCGGATCTCTGCAACGGCACCGAGACCTGCGACGCCTCGGGCGCGTGCTCGCCGGGTACGCCCGTCGCGACGGACGACGGTAACGCCTGCACGACGGACGCCTGCGATCCCACGACGGGGCTCGCCACGCACACGCCCGTCGCGGCCGACACCTCGTGCGCCGACGGCGATCTCTGCAACGGCCCGGAGGCCTGTGACGGCGCCGGGAGCTGCGTCCGAGGCGCGGCCCCCGTCGTCGACGACGACAACCCGTGCACGGCCGACGCCTGCGACCCCGGGTACGGAGTGCTGCACACGAGCTTGCCGGCAGGCGCACCCTGCTCCGACGGCAACGCCTGCAACGGCGCCGAGAGCTGCGACGGCGCGCTCACCTGCAAGGCCGGCCACGCGCTCGCGAGCGACGACGGCAATCCGTGCACCGCGGACGCGTGCGACCCGGCGCTCGGCGTCGTGCACACGCCGGAGGCCACCGGCACGCCGTGCGCGGACGCGGATGTCTGCAACGGCGCCGAGGCCTGCGACGGCGCGGGCACCTGCGCGCCGGGCTACGCGCTCGTCGCGGACGACGGCATCGAGTGCACGATCGACGCGTGCGATCCGGGGACGGGCGCCGTGACGCACGCGCCCTGCCCGGTGCTCGACGAGACCGTCGCCACCTTGCTCTACGACGCGAGCCGCTTTCTCTACACGGGGCCGGACGCCGTACAGTTCGGCCTCGATCCCTCCGTGCTCGATCCGCCGCGCGTCGCGGTCCTCCGCGGCCTCGTGCTCGACGCGTCGGGCTCGCCGCTACCCGGCGCCACGATCCGGCTCCTCGGCCGCGACCCGGCGGAACCCGACTACGGCTACACGCGGTCCCACGCCGACGGCACCTTCGACTTCGTCACGAACGGCGGCCCGCTCGTGACCGTCGTCTACGAGAAGGACGGCTACCTCCCGGCCGAGCGCAGCATCGCGACGCCGTGGGCCGACTACGCGCTCCTGCCGGACGTCGTGCTCCTCCGCCCCGACGCGACCGCCACGGTGGTCGACTTCTCGGGGAGCGCGCCGGCGCAGGTGGCTCGCGGCTCGGTGTCGAGCGACACCGACGGCACGCGCCAGGCGACCGTCATCGTCCCCGCGGGCACGACCGCGAGCCTCGTCTACCCCGACGGGAGCGAGACGCCTGCCTCGACGCTGCACCTGCGGCTGACGGAGTACACCGTGGGGCCGCTCGGCCCGAAGGCGATGCCGGGCGAGCTGCCGCCCGCGAGCGCGTACACGTATGCGGTCGAGATCGGCGCCGACGAGGCGGTCGCGGCCGGCGCGACCTCCGTGCGCCTCAGCGCCCCCGCGGCCTTCTACGTCGAGAACTTCCTCTCGCTCCCCATCGGCGCACACGTGCCGCTCGGCGCCTTCGACCTCGGTCGCGGCGAGTGGCTCGCGGAGCCGGACGGCCGGATCGTGAAGGTGGTCGGCGTCAGCGCCGGCGCGGCCGGGCTCGATCTCGATGGCGACGGCAGCGCCGACGATGCGACCGCGCTCGCGGCGCTCGGGATCACCGACGAGGAGCGCGCGCTGGTTGCAGATCTGTATCCGGTGGGCGCCGAGCTTTCGCGCCTGTCGATGCCGCACTTTTCGACGTTCGACGGGAACTTCGCCATGGTCTCCGATCCCGACTCGCCGTGTGGACCGCTCGATCCGACCTGCGGCGACGGCGACGACGACGAGCCACGCCCACGCGACGACAACGACGACGACGACGAGCCCGAGTGCGGCTCGATCATCGAGTGCGCGGGCCAGGC
>JADLAB010000225.1 GCA_020848455.1 Polyangiaceae bacterium | reverse complement strand
GCCGCGCTCGAGCGCGCCGACTACGGCGCCGCGCGCGGCGCGCTCCTCGAGGCGCTCGGGCTCGAGCTCGGTGGCTGCGACGACGCCGAGGCCCGGCGGGCGCTCGCCGTGCTCGGCGAGCGGGCCGTGCCGCACGAGGCGCTCCGCGAGGCGCGCACCCTCGAGATGGACTACCTCGACGACGGCCAGGCGCGGCGGGCTGCCCGCCGCGGTCCCGGACGAGGTCGTTGAGCGGGCCGCGCCGGGTGCGGGGCTCGGTCCGCGCCGGCCACGCCGGCGGCGCGCCGCTTCCGTGCGGCGCGACGCGCGGGCGCGACGCGGGCGTGGCGTCCGTCGCGTGCCTGGGCGAACATGCGGCACGTCGCGAAGGTGCGACGCGCGCGCCGGAGAGCACGACTACATGATCCCCGATCTGCTCCTGCCCGAGGCGAGCGTGCGCATCGACCTCGAACAGACCAGGTTCGCGGTGACGCTCGCCTTCGCGGGCAGCACCTCGGGCGGGCTCTTCGCCGAGGCGCTCGATCGCGCCCGCGTCCCCGCCTCGCACTGGGATCCGAAGGGGTTCGCGGCCGATCTCTTCCTGCCGCGCTTCGTCACCCAGTACTTCTGCATCCGGAGCGGCGCGCGCGACCTCACGCTCACCGCGCCGAGCTACCTCCTGCGCATCGTGTGCCAGCCGCCGAGCGATCCGGCGGTCGTGGCCTTTCGCAGCGCGATCCTCGCGGAGCTCGTGGCGCGCCCCGAGCTCGAGCAGAGCCTGTCGGCGCTGCATCGCGACCTCGGCCGGCTGCGGGCCTTGACCGAGGGCACCGGCGGGAGCCGGAGCTTCGACGCCAATCGCCAGAAGCTCGACACCCTCGCGACCTTGAAGCAGATCTTCGATCGCATGGCGAGCGAGTTCGAGACGGCCACGAGCGGCCTCGCGCGCCTGAGCGAGTTCGGCCGCGAGGTCCAGGCGAGCGAGCCCTATCGCTCGCTCGGCGAGCTGCTCAGCTACGACCAGCACCTCGCGACGCTGAGCCTCAAGATCAGCGTCGGCGCCGACGGTCAGATCCGCGGCTTCGACGTCCTGTCGATCGAGGAGAGTCACGCGAACCCCTTCGTCAATCCCTTCTGGCGGCGCTGGCTCGCGAAGCTCGAGCTCTTCCTGCGCGGCTACAAGTTCAGCCAGGCCGAGGTCCTGACGCGCCTCATCGACTCCGTGTTCAGCGGCATCGACGACAAGCTCGCCATGGTCATCCAGGTGCTCGGTGACGTGGAGCTCTACCTCGGTGCCCTCGGCTTTCGCGCCAAGGCCGAGGCGGCGGGGCTCGCGGTGTGCCTGCCGGAGGTGGCGGGCGCCGACGAGACCAAGGAGCTCGAGGGGCTCTTCAATCCGCTCCTGTTCCTGAACGGCCAGACGGCGGTGCCGTGCGACCTCGTCGTGGAGCCCTCGACCTCCACGACCCTCGTCACCGGACCGAACTCGGGCGGCAAGACGCGCCTGTTGCAGTCGATCGCGCTCGCCCAGGTGCTGGCGCAGAGCGGTCTGTTCGTGCCGGCGCGGCGCGCGCGCGTGGCCATGGTGACGCGCCTCGTGGCCTCGCTCATCGAGGGTACGAAGGCCGATCAGACCGAGGGGCGCCTCGGCATGGAGATGCTCCGCATCCGCGACCTGTTCGAGCGCTTGCCGCCCCACGCCATGGTGTTGCTCGACGAGCTCTGTTCGGGGACCAATCCGTCGGAGGGCGAGCGCATCGTGGAGCTCGTGCTCGGCATGCTCCACAAGCTGCGGCCCCAGGCCTTCATCACCTCGCACTTTCTCGCGTTCGCGCAGCGGCTCGAGCGGGAGGGCACCGTGCCGGGGCTGTCCTTCCTGCAGGTGCAGCTCTCGCCCGAGCGGCGTCCGACCTACCAGTTCAAGCCGGGGGTGGCCGACAGCTCGCTCGCGGAGGCCACGGCCGAGCGGCTGGGCGTGACGGGCGATCAGCTGCTCGAGCTGGTCGAGGAGAACGTGCGCAAGCACCGGACGGCCACGTCGCACGGAAGCTGAGCCGTGGCGACGTTCCTCACGACGCGCAAGATGTCTCCCGAGCTCGCGGCCCGGGTGGAGGCGAGCGTCCGGGGCCGGCCGGCGGGCCAGAACCGCACCTCGCCCAAGCTCGTCCTCTTGCTGCGGGTCCTCGCCCTCGGCGCGGTCGTGACGCTCGTCGTGGGGGTCGTGCTCATGGTCCGGGCCCGGGGCCGGGCGCTCGACGGGGAGCGCGCCGCGCTCGTGGCGGAGGTCCGCGCCTACTCGGCGCGCCTCGGCGACGCGGACCGCGGCATGGTGCCGCGGGTCGAGGCCTGGCTGCTCGCGCACGCCGGCGACTACGAGGGAGACTACGCGGCCCCGGAGCTCCGTGACGAGCGCGCGTTCGCGGCCGCCATGGCGCGCCCGACCGCCTACTTGCGCGGCCCCATCGAGAGCTTCCAGAGCTCCGCGGGCATCGCGAGGGCGGCCGAGGACTCGTACCGCGATGCCTTCGTGCTCTGCCTGTTCGATCCGCCCGCGAAGCGCAGCGAGAAGACGCTGCTCCGCGCCGCGGCGGCGGCCTTCGTCGGCGGCAAGCACCTCGAGACCGCCTCCCAGGTCGAGCGCTTCCACAGCGCGCTCGTCGCGGCGCCCTTCTTCGAGCCCGCCTGGGAAGAGCAGGTGCGCCGTGCCGACCGCGCCGAGCTCGCGCAGCTGCGCCTGGCCGTCAAGCGCGCACCCCTCGAGGAGGCCCTGCGCGTCATGCGCGCGTCGCTGCTCTTGAGCGTGATGGACGAGCCGAAGGAGGGCGACGGCCCGACCGAGGTCGACGGGGCCTGCCGCCATTTCGTGCGCGTGGCCGCCGTCGATCTCGAGACCGAAGTGCTGCTCTTCAGGCAGCGCAAGCTCGTCGATCCCGCCTGGATCTCGAGCGACGCGCGCCTCGAGTACGCGCACGGCATCAACTCGTGCGAGCTCGCGCTCGAGCTGCGCGCGGCGCTCGGCGGCGTGCCCACGCCCTAGTGGCCGCGGGCACGAGCGCTTGCCGCCGGGCCGGGCCTGGCGGTACCTTGCGGTTCTGGCTCGGTGCGCGAGCAGTCGAGGGAAAACGCTTTCATGCCCAGCATCGGATCCAACAGCATGGCTTTCACGAAGCTCGTCCGGCGTTCCGTGTCGCTGCGCCGCTCGCTCCTCGGCGTCGGTGTCCTCGCGGTGGCCTCGCTCCTGCTCGCCAACGGCTGCGAGCCCGAGCTCGACGGCACGACGTGCGGCGACGGGCTCGTCGGCGCCGTCGAGCAATGCGACGGCAGCGATTTTGGCGGGGCTACCTGCGCGAGCCATGGTTTCGACGAAGGCTCGCTCGGCTGCTTCAACAGCTGCACCGTGGACACGAGCGGCTGCTTCCTCCTCGACGCCGACGCCGACGGCGCCGACATCCACGAGGAGCAGGCTGCGGGCACGGACCCCGAGAACCCGGACAGCGACGGCGACGGCTTCCTCGACGGCGAGGAGCTCGACGCGGCGGCCAGCCCGCTCGACATCGCGTCGTGGCCCTACGACAGCGGCAGGTGGCCCAACCGCCTGCCCGCCGCGGTGGCCGACGGTGTGCCTCCGGGCGCCTGGAGCGTGTTCGGGGCCCCGCCGGTGGGCGCCCTGATGCCCGACTACCTCGTCACCGATCAGCATGGCGCGCCGCTCCAGCTGCACCAGTTCTACGGCTACAAGATCATGCTGAGCATCGGGGCGGTGTGGTGCGGCCCGTGCAACCTGGCCGCCGAGAGCTCGCCCGCGCTCTGGGAGAGCCACAAGACCGAGGGCGTCATCTTCCTCGAGATCCTCGTGGAGTCGACCTCGGTGGGCCAGCCCTCGAAGCAGAGCGACGCCACCAACTGGGCGAACCACTACGGCCTCGCGTACCCCGTCGGCTGGGGCCCGGACCACCTGCACCCGTCCTCGATTCCGACGTACTACTTCCTCCACAGCGATCTCACGATCGCCGAGGTGCAGGAGGGCTACGGCGACGACGCCTCGCTCGCGACGGCGCTCGCGAAGCTGCACTAGAAGAAGCGCTCGAGGGAGCGCACGGCAGCAGGAGGCCGGTAGCCCGAAGCGCTCCGGACTCCAGGCTCCTGGCTCCAGGCTTCAGGAGGCAGAGCGGGAGGCCACGGGATCCGCGCTCCGGCTTCTGGGCCCGAAGCCTGGCGCCCGAAGTCTGAAGCCACTTCCAGCTGGAGCCGAGTTTCCTTCTGGTCGCCGATGCCCCTACGCCGGCGCTTCGCCGCTGGCCCGCAGCGCGGCCAGGGCCTCGAGCGGCACGGGCACGTCTCCGGCGAGCGTGGGGTCCGAGCCGAAGAAGCGCGGCCCGTCGGCCAGCACCATCGTCATGCTCGCCGGCAGGCCGGTCGCGATGAGCTTGCGCGCCACCCGGATGTACTCGTCGCGCACCATCTGCAGGAACTTCGGCATGCTGCGCTCCTCATCCGGCAGCTCGCGGAAGTCGAAGTACTCGCCGGCGTCCTGCGGCGGCTTCAAGATCAGCATGGGCTGCTTCGCTTCGTCCTCCTCGATGCGGCCGCGCACGGTGGTGCGGAACAGCATGGGCGACAGATCCTCGTGCGCGAGATCCCAGAGCGGCTCGTAGGGCCGGTGCGTGAAGGCATCGACGCGCATCGTGGGCGACACCGCGATCGCGAACAAGCTGCCGGGGTGCTGGGCCTTGCTGGTGCGGAAGTCGTCGAGCAGGAGCTCCCCGAACGGGCGCTCCGGCGCGGAGGCCAATGCGCTCGCGGGCGCGGGCGCGCTCGCGGGCGCGGGACCGGGCGCGGCAACGGGCGCGGGCGCGGGACCGGGCGGTGCGCCGCGCTCGCTCGCCAAGGTGGCGGCGCCGGGGGCGCTGCCGGTGGGTGCGCGCGCGGCGCCCGGTGACGAGCCGTCGGCGTCGATGCGCGCGAGCTTCGGCAACAGGTCCGTCTCGCCGGGTGCGCTCTTGCGCGGCGGCGGAGCGACCCCGAGCAAGCGCGGGAACCGCACCGTGATCGTGGTCCCCTCGCCGATGCGGCTGTCGATCGTGAGCTGGCCGCCGAAGTCGGCGACCGTCTGCCGCACGAACACGAAGCCGAGCGAGTGCAGCTCGCCGTCGAGCGACACGGTCTCGCGCATCAGGTGGGCGACCTTCTCGGGGGTCATGCCCTCGCCATCGTCCCGCACGCGCAAGACGGCCTCGTTCCCCTCGACGACCTCGCTGACGCGGAGCACGCCGACGCGCTTCTCGCTCATGGCGTCGACGGCGTTCATCACGAGGTTGAAGTACATGCGGTGGAAGCGGGGGAGGTTGCCGAAGGCGACGGCCGGCTCGAGCGGGCCGACCTGCAGCTCCACCTTGGCGTGGCCGGTCTCGGCGACGTAGCCCTGGATGACGTTGCGGGTGAAGGCCTCGATCTCGCCGGCGATGTCGAACTGCTCGCGCAGATCGCGGCTCGCGTCCTGCTCGGCGAGGAACGCCAGGATGCGGGCGCGCACGCCCCGGATCCAGGCGACGCAGTTGCGGTAGTGGTTGCGGGCCTGCACCGAGCGCGACGTCGGAGGCAGGAAGACGAGGACCTGGTCCGAGCGCCCCCAGAGCGGGTTGAGGACGAGGTCGCAGATGCCGAGGATCGTGTCGACGTACTTGCGACCGGTGCGCAGGATGGTCTGATCCGGCGAGAAGTTGCGGACCGCGTTCGAGTACTCGCGGAAGGCCTTACGCAACGAGACGGCGAGATCCTTGAGCGAGGCGAGATCCTCGCCGTGAATCGCCTGGGCCTGCTCGACGCCGTGGAGCTCGAGGTCGGTGTTGAGCGTGACGTGGAAGTGGATGACCTCGTTGATGAACGGCTCCACGCGCAGATCGTGGATGAGGAACTTGATCTCGGCGACGTGGCGCTTCGAGCCCTGCCGGTAGTCGTGCGTGGCGACGGTCATGGCGGCGGGCGCATTATCGGAGCCGGACTGCCCCACGTCGAGGCGCAAGTGGCGCGGCCGGCGCGGGGACCGGGAGCGCGCGAGGTCGCCCGCGGAGGGCGCCGACGGGTGCCGCAAATTGCGCGCCGCGCACGCGCATTTTGCGCCGCGCGGAGGGCCGCGAATAGCGCTGATTTCCGGCACTTAGCGCGCGAAACTGTGCCAGTATCCGCGTCGCCCAACGCTACCGTTCGCGTTCCCAAGGAGGCCGTTCATGTCCACGTTGAAGGAGAAGCTGCAACAGAAGATCGTCGCCGAGCGCCCGCGGGTCCAGAAGCTCACGCGCGAGTACTCCGACGTCGTCGTCGACCACGTGAACATCGGCCAGGTCATCGGAGGCGCCCGCGACATCAAGTCGCTGGTCACGGACATCTCCTACCTGGATCCGCAGGAGGGGATTCGTTTCCGCGGCAAGAACATTCCCGAGACCTTCGCGGCCCTGCCCAAGCGCGCCGGCGCCGAGTACCCGACGGTCGAGTCGTTCTGGTACTTCATGCTCACGGGCGACATCCCGACGGCCGCAGAGGCCGAAGAGGTCCACAAGGACTTCGCCGAGCGCGCCAAGGTGCCGGGCTACGTGTTCGACGTGCTCCGCGCCATGCCGGCCGACAGCCACCCGATGGCGATGTTCTCGGCCGCGGTGGTCTCCATGCAGAAGGAGAGCAAGTTCACCGCGAAGTACCACCACGGGATGAAGAAGAACGACTACTGGGAGCCGATGTACGAGGACGCGTGCGATCTGCTCGCGAAGCTCCCCGAGGTCGCGGCCTTCATCTACCGGCACAAGTACAAGGGCGGCAAGATCATCCCGTCCGACCGCAGCCTCGACTTCGGCGCGAACTTCGCCCACATGATGGGCATCGCGAAGCCCTACGACGACGTGGCGCGGATGTACTTCATCCTCCACAGCGATCACGAGAGCGGCAACGTCAGCGCGCACACGACGCACCTGGTCGCCTCGGCGCTGTCGGACGCGTACTACGCCTTCAGCGCGGGCCTGAACGGGCTCGCCGGCCCGCTCCACGGTCTGGCGAACCAGGAGGTGCTCGGCTGGATCAAGGACTTCCAGAAGAAGATGGGCGGCGCCGAGCCGACGCCCGAGAACGTCAAGAAGGCGCTCTGGGACACGCTGAACGCCGGCCAGGTGATCCCCGGCTACGGCCACGCCGTCCTGCGCAAGACCGACCCGCGCTACACGTCGCAGATGGAGTTCTGCCTGAAGCACCTGCCGAACGACCCGCTCTTCAAGCTGGTCAACATGATCTACCAGGTCGCCCCGGGCGTGCTCACCGAGCACGGCAAGACCAAGAACCCCTGGCCGAACGTGGACGCGCAGAGCGGCGTCATCCAGTGGTACTACGGGCTCGTCGAGGAGGACTTCTACACGGTGCTCTTCGGCGTGGGCCGCGCCATCGGCGTGCTCGCGAACATCGTGTGGGACCGCGCGCTCGGCTACCCGCTCGAGCGCCCGAAGTCCGTGACGCTGGCCATGCTCGAGCAGTGGGCCGCCGCCGGCGGTCGCAAGTAGCTCCGCAGCGGTAGCGTCGCGCCGCCGGCCCCCGCGCCGGCGGTCGGAGGGCGCGTGCTCGCCGGCTTCGGCCCGCAGGGCACGCGCCCTTTGTCGTGCCGCGGGGGGGCGAGCATGCGCGAGCATGCCTCGAACGTTTGCTTCGACAGGCAACCTGCTAAGCTTCGCCGGGTGACTCCGAAGCCTCTGATTTCACGCTGGTCGCGCGCCGTGGAGCGGCGTGTGTTGCCGCTCGGGGCGTTCGCCGGGGCCGCGGTGGCGGGGCTGGTCGCGCTCGGCTCCCGGGCCGAGGCCGACTCGCCCTACCTCGAGCTCGCGGACGTGAAGCCCGGCATGAAGGGCTACGGCCTCACGGTCTTCTCCGGCTCGAAGCCCGAGCGCTTCGGGGTCGAGGTCATCGCGACCCTGCGCAACTTCAGGCCCAACCAGGACCTCATCATCATCAAGACCGACCACCCGCGCCTCGACGTCGCGCGCACCGTGGCGGGGATGAGCGGCAGCCCGATCTTCCTGAACGACAAGATCATCGGCGCCTACGCCTACGGCTGGTTCTTCGGCGCCGAGCCCATCGCGGGCGTGACGCCGATCCGCTCGATGCTCGAGGATCTCGCGCGGCCGCTGCCGCCCGTCATCGCGCCCTCGAACGGGGCGCAGCCGCTGCCGGGCGGACCCACCCCGGCGCCGCACGGCTCGCTCGGCCTGCGCAGCGGCGGCAACCTCTACGGCGGGGGCTCGCCCCTCGGCTACGATCTGCGCCGCCACGCGGCCTCCATGGCCCAGCGCACGGCCCCGACGCTCGAGGCTCCGGCGGGCACGTCGCTCGCGCGCGCCTCGACCGCGGTCATGGTCGGCGGGCTCGCCCCGGGCGCCATGAAGGTGCTCGAGCAGGTGATGGGCCCGATCGGTTTCGACATGGTGCAGGCCGGCGGCGGTGCCACCGGCGGCGTCGTCGATCCGGACGCCCCGACGAGGTACGAGGACGGCGGCGTCATCAACGTCGAGCTCGTACGGGGCGACGTCTCGGTGAGCGGCCTCGGCACGGTGACGCACGTCGTCGGCGACAAGCTCGTCGCCTTCGGCCACCCGATGCTGCAGGGCGGTTACGAGAACCTGCCGACGGCGATCGGCAAGGTGCACTGGGTGCTCGCGACCCAGAACCGGAGCTTCAAGATCGGCGAGCCGGTGCGCCCGCTCGGCGCGCTCGTCAACGACCGGCAGGCGTCGATCGTGGTCGACACCTCGCGCAACGCCCCGGTCTTCCCGGTGCACGTCGACGTCACCGGGGCCATCGGCGCGCCGAAGACGTCCTGGGACATGGAGGTCTCGAGCGACCCGTTCATGGCGCCGCAGTTCGTGGCGGTCGGCATCGGCAGCGTCCTCGAGACGACGGCGGCCGAGCGGCTCGACATGACCTGGCGTGCCCGCTCGAAGCTCGCGGTCAAGGGGCTCGGCGTGCTCGACATCGAGGACTTCGGCGCCGGCCGCGAGTCGCCCATCGGCCCGGGCGACTTCATGCGCGCGCGGCTCGCCCGCGCGCTCGGCGTGCTGCTCAACAACCCGTGGAAGGACCTCGAGATCGAGCGCATCGACACCAAGGTCGACGTGGTGATGCGCCGGGACACGATGGATCTGCGCGGCGCGCAGGTCGTCGACCCCGAGGTCGAGCCCGGCGAGGCCGTGCGCATCCGCCTCACGCTCACGCACTACTACGGCGAGACCGAGACCCGCACCATCGAGGTCCCCATCCCGCGCGAGCTCGCGGGCGAGACGGTCGAGATCACCATCGGCCCGGGGTACTCCGTCGACCGCATCCTGCCGGCACCCGAGAGCGTGCCCGAGCTCATGAGCTACCTCGCGCGCCAGTACAACGACGCCGAGGCCATCGTGTGCACCTACCGCCTGCCCGAGGTCGGCGCCGCGTACCGCGGCAACGTCGTGAGCCGCCTGCCGCCCGGCATGGCCGACACGCTCCGTCCGACGACCGAGAGCAAGTCGCCCGAGATGTACCAGGCGGTGATGCAGCACGTCATCCCGAGCCGCGGCTACCTCGTCGGCCAGGACACGGTCGAGGTGAAGGTCCGCGAGGTCGTGCGTTGACGCGCCCGCTCGCCACACGCCAGAATCCCCGGCCGTGCCGACCGTGCGCGGCCGCCCTCTCGTAGAGCTCCCAAGCCCAAGATGACCCGAACCATCCGCACCACCGCGCTCTCCCTGCTGTCGCTCGCCTTCACCCTCGCCGCGGGCGACGCCGCGGCCGTCGGCACCCGCCAGCACGTGCTCGACAGCCTCAAGACCTTCGAGGGCGGCGACCTCACCGGCGTGAGCGTCGCCTCGAACGGCACCGTGCAGGCGGGGCTCACGCTCGGCGCGCTGCCCGTGCCCGACGCGACGAGCGTGTGGGCGGCGCTCCCGCTCGCCGACGGCGCCCTCCTGCTCGGGACCGGCAGCGACGGCAAGGCCTACCGCGTACAGGGCGGCAAGGCGACCGTCGCGGCCGAGACGGGCGCCATGGCCGTGAGCGCGCTCACCCTCGGCTGGAACGGCGAGGTCGTCGCGGGAACCTTCCCCGAGGGCACGCTGTTCCGCTTCGCGCCGGGTGGCGCCACCGGCAAGCTCCAGCCCTTCGTCAAGCTGCCGGGCGCCGAGGACGTGTGGGCCGTCGCCTTCGACGACAAGACGAAGAGCCTCTACGCCGCGACCGGGCCGGAGGGGAAGATCTTCCGCGTCGCCGAGTCGGGCAAGGTCGACGAGTACTTCGACAGCGACGAGCCGCACATCGTGAGCCTGGCGCTCGCCCCGGACGGCAGCCTGCTCGCGGGCTCGAGCGGCGAGGCGCTGCTCTACCGGCTGAAGGGGCCGGCGCGCGCCGAGGTCGTGTTCGACTTCGAGGGCGACGACGTGCGGGCGATCGCCGTCGCGCCGAACGGCACGGTCTACGCGGTCGCCAACAGCTACACCGAGACCTACAAGGGGCTCCGGCCCCGCGACAGCGGCGGCCCCGGCGGCGTGCCGCAGCCGACCAAGGGCTTGAAGCCCGGCAAGGGCCAGCTCTACCGCTTCGACCCGTCGGGTGCGGCCGAGCGCATGATGCGCGACGACGAGACCCACTACGTCGCGCTCGCCCTCGATGATCAGGGCATGCCCTACGTCGGCACCGGCGCCGAGGGGCGCGTCTACACGGTCGACGACAACCACGTGGTGCGCCTCGTGGCCGACACCGAGGAGCGCCAGATCGGCGCCATCGCCCTCGGCGGCGCGGCCGGCAAGGGGCTCGTGGTCGGCAGCGATCCCTGCGTCGTGCACGCCGTCACGGGCGTCGGGGGCCAGGACGCCGTGTGGACGAGCAAGGTGCTCGACGGCGGGATGCGCGCACACTTCGGCCGGCTCGAGTGGCGCGCCGACGGGCAGCTCGAGCTGCAGACGCGCTCGGGCAACACCGAGAAGCCCGACAAGACCTGGAGCGACTGGTCACCGGCGCTCGCGGCACCGGGCGACGTGAAGAGCCCGGCCGCGCGCTACGTGCAGGTGCGGGCGCGCTGGGCGAAGGACCCGAAGGCCGTGCTGCGCGAGGTCGCGCTCGCCTTCGTCACCGACAACGCGCGCGCGCTCGTCACCTCGCTCAGCGTGGGCGAGCGCCCGCGGAGCTCGACCGGCTCGAGCGTGCCCGAGAGCGGCGGCCCGATGGACGAGGGCTCGAGCAAGGTCAAGATCAACTGGGACACGGACAACCCGGACGCCGACAAGCTGCGCTTCCGCATCTTCTACCGGCTGCTCGACGGCAAGGACTGGTACGCGATCGTGCCCGCCGACGAGATCCTGACCAAGAGCGAGTACAGCTGGGACGTGGCGGGGCTGCCCGAGGGCAAGTACCGCGTGCGCGTCGACGCGAGCGACGAGCTGTCGAATCCACCCGACCGCGTCACCCGCCACACGCTCGAGTCGACGACCGTCGTGCTCGACACGACCGCGCCCGTGCTCGACAAGATCGCCCTGCGCAGCAACCGCCTGAGCGGCGTCGCCACGGACGGGGCGAGCAACATCGCGCGCATCGAGATGCAGCTCGTCGGCGGCAGCACCTGGTTCCCGCTCTTCCCCACGGACGGCGTGCTCGACGAGCCGAGCGAGGCTTTCGACGCGGACGTGGCGACCCTGGTGCCGCCCGCGAAGCCCTTCGTGGTGGTGCGCGCCTTCGACGCCGCCGGCAACAGCGTCACGCGCACGATCGCTGCGGGCACGCCGTAGCCGCGCCTCCGCGCCACGCTCGTATGACAGCGGCGTCATGCGCCCTTGCAGGGGCGTGGCACGCCCGGTGCGCCCGCGTTCGCGTCGCCCGCTGCCGCCGCCCCAAGGCCGCGAATCGCTTGGCGGGGGCGCGCCCCGCCGGCGGCTCCGGCCGCCGGCATGCTTTGTGTACTGGGTGACCCGCGATGCTACACTCGTAGCACTTGCCTTCTGGGGTCCGATGAAGCGTGCCGCCTTTCTCGTCCTCTCCGCCGCGCTCGCCGCCGCTCTGGGCGGAGCGCTCGGCGCCGGCTGCTCGGCCGATCTCGCGAAGAGCGCGGCCGGCGGTCACGGCGCGACCACGACGAGCTCGACCACCACGTCGCCCGGCGGGGGCTCCCAGGGCGGGGACGCCGGCGTCGACGCCGACTTCGGCGGCGGCTCGTCGCCCGGCGGGCCGGTGGACTACGCCGAGCTCTGCGGCGGAGGATGCCTGCCCGGAACGGGCGTGAGCGCGCCCTGTGGCACCGGTGGCGCCGGTGGCGGGGTGGCCGTCGGCGACTGCGTGCTCGCCTTCGACGAGGCCGCCGCCGAGGTGGGCGGGACGTGCGCCGAGCCCGGCCCCGGCGAGCTCGGCGCGCCCTGCCTGTCGACCGCCTACTGCGGTCCCGGCCTCGCGTGCGACGACGGCAGCTGCCGACCCTATTGCTGCGGGGCGCTCGAGGCCTGTCCCACGGACACCTACTGCACGCCTCGCCCGGTCGACTCCGGCGACCTGCCCCCGAACCTGAGCCCGGTGCCCGAGGTGCCCCTGTGCGTGCCCGTCGTGCACTGCGAGCTCCTGAGCCCGAGCTCCTGCCCCCCCGGCGAGAGCTGCACCATCGTGCGGCTCGACGGCACCACGAGCTGCGTCGAGCCGGGCTCGCACACCGCCGGGCAGGCCTGCCCGTGCGCGCCGGACCACTACTGCGCGACGGCGCTCGACACCTGCTTCGCGCTCTGCCGCACGACGAGCAACACCGACTGCCCCGAGGGCTACACCTGTCAGGGTGGCACGCTGCCCTTCCCCGAGGGCTTCGGCATGTGCGTGAAGAACTGACGGTCGTCCGTCCTCGGTCACCGGCCCCGGAGTCCCGACGACGGACGACGGCCCGCGGCGTCAGCCGCCCTTGATCGCGGCGAGCACCTGGGCGGCGTGCTCGGGCGGCGCCACCTCGAGCCACACCTTCTCGAGCTTTCCGTCGGCGCCGACGAGGAAGCTCTGCCGCGCGGCGAAGCCGTTCTTCACGGGCACGTGGAAGGCACGGGCGATGGCGCCGTCCACGTCGACGACGAGCGGGAAGGGCAGCGTCTCCTTGTCGATGAAGGCCTGGTGCGAGGCCGCGTCCTGCGTCGAGACGCCGTACACGACGAGGCCGGCCGCCTGCACGTCCGGCCACTTGTCGCGCAGCCCCTGCGCCTCGACCCGGCAGCCGGGCGTGTCGTCCTTCGGGTAGAAGTAGACGAGCACGCGCTTGCCGCGCAGGGACGAGAGCGCGACCTTCGAGCCGTCGTGCAGGGCGAGGGTCACGTCCGGCGCGGCGTCGCCGGCGGCGAGCGGGGTCGGGGCGTCGCTCGCGCTCGCGGCGCTCGTCGCGGTCGCCGTCGCGGTGGGCCGGACGCTCGCCCCGCTCCGGGCGCTCGTGGCGCCGGCCGGCGCGGTGGGCTCCGAGCCGCAGGCCGAGAGCGCGAGCGTACCGCACACGAGTGTCATCGAGGCAAGGTGTCGCTTCATCCCGATCGTCCCTCCGTCCCGCGTGTCATGTCACGACCGTGAGGACCGGTCACTGCCGGCCGAGCTGTGGCGCTGTCCGTCGGCGAGGTGCCCGGCGCCGTCCGGGTGCTCGCCCGCGGCGCGCTCGCGCTGCGCCTCGTGGCGCTCGTCGAGCCCGAGCACGGCGACGCCGTCGCCCGGGGCGAGCCCGAGGTGCTGCCACGCGGCCTCTTCGACCAGCACGCCGTCGGGCGCGTCCCGCACGGCGGCGCGCACGGCGCGGAAGAAGGGCGGCAGCGGGCTCTCGACCGCGACGAGCGCGTGGACGTCCTCGCGCGCGGGCGACAGGGGGGCGCGCGCCGAAAGGCGCCGCGTGTGCGCGACCAGCGTGATCTCGTCCATGGGCGCCGTGAAGTGGGGGCCGCCGTCGAAGGGATCGACCCGGTAGGCGTACCGGAAGCCGATGCGCCGCAGCATCTTCTCGACGCCCTTGGTCTGGGCGCCGACCTTGCCGATGACGGCCTGCGCGTCGGGCGACATCAGCGTCGCGTACATGACCTCGCGCGGGAACAGGCCCTTGATGAACTCCTTGTTCGACTTCGAGAGCAGATCGGCCTCGACGTAGCTCATGCCCGTGAAGCGACGGCCGAGCGCCTCCCAGAGGTGGCTCGTCCCGTCGGGCTCGAGCGGCGGCAGGAGCTCGGCCAGCACCTCGTCGCGGAAGCGGTCGCGGTGCATCGCCATGAAGAGGAAGCGCACGTACGACAGCATGAGCCCGAGCCGCTCGGGCACGCGCCGGTAGTCGGGCGACAGCACGAGGCCGCCGATCTCGGTCGGCCCGTTGTACGAGTAGCCGATGCGCAGGAGCGTGTGGTGGAAGTGCAGATCGAGCGTGCCGGCGTACTTCTCCTCGTCGAGCACGTCGAGGAAGATGTAGGGCGCGCCGCGCTGCCCGAGCTGCGCGATGATCATCGAGGTGCCGATGATGCGCGACGCCTCGCGGTCGACCAGCACGAACAGGTAGCGGGCGTCGAGCGGGCTCGCGAGCGCGCCGCGGAAGCTCTGGTCCGACAGCGCCACGGTCTCGACGATCGCCGCGTGGTCGTGCGGCAGGTTCACGGTGTTGAGGTGGCGGGCCACCGCCAGCAGCTCTGCCTCGTCGCCGGGGTGCGATGCGCGGATCTCGTAGCGAGGCATGGGGGTCGGCATCCGGTGCCCGCGGCGGGGCGGGCGCGAAGGGCAGGGGAGCTTAAGCTACGTGCGCATTGTGTGCTACACCGGCGCGCATGGGCGATTTCACGCGTTTTCGTGGGACCGCGAGCTACCTCGCCGGGCCGGCGCTCGAGGCGGCGGTCAACTGCTCGCTCGCGCTCGAGCGGCCGCTGCTCGTCAAGGGCGAGCCCGGCACCGGCAAGACGCTGCTCGCGACCGCCATCGCCGAGGCGCTCGACCTCGAGCTCGTGCGCTGGAGCGTCAAGTCGACGAGCAAGGCGCAGGACGGCCTCTACGTCTACGACACGGTGCAGCGGCTCTACGACGCACGCTTCGGCGACGGCGACGTGAAGGACATTCGCCACTACATCAAGCCCGGCCCGCTCGGGCGCGCCTTCGGCTCCGGGGCCCGCGTGGTCCTGCTCATCGACGAGATCGACAAGGCCGACATCGAGTTCCCGAACGATCTGCTCGATGAGCTCGATCGCATGCGCTACACGGTCGCCGAGACGGGCGACGAGGTCGTGGCGCGCCACCGCCCGGTCGTCGTGCTCACGAGCAACAACGAGAAGGAGCTATCGGACGCCTTCCTGCGGCGCTGCGTGTTCCACTTCATCGACTTCCCCGAGGCGGAGCACATGAAGCGCATCGTGCGCGTGCACCACCCGGCGCTCGACGAGGAGCTCGTCGACCAGGCGATCAAGAGCTTCTACCGCATCCGCACGACCGACCGGCTGCGCAAGCGCCCGAGCACGAGCGAGCTCATCGACTGGCTGCTCGTGCTGGCGCGCGCCGAGGTGCAGGCCGAGCGCCTCCTGCGCGAGGTGCCGTTCCTCGGGGTCCTGCTGAAGAAGGAGCAGGACCACGGGGTGTTCGCGGAGGCCTACGGCGGCCGAAGGCGCTGGGGCGCGAGCTGAGTCGTCGCCCGCGGGCGGCGTCGCCCGCGGGCAGGGGCGCGCGGTGCGGCGCGGCCTGGGCCCCAACCCCAACTCGCACTGCGGCGCCGGGGGGGCGTCGCCCGCGGGGAGGGGCGCGCGGTGCGGCGCG
>JADLAB010000224.1 GCA_020848455.1 Polyangiaceae bacterium | reverse complement strand
GCTACAACGAGCTCGTCTCGAACGGCACCATCTCGGGCCCGCTCGAGACGCCGCTCGCGCTGCCCCTTGCCATCACGACGCCTGCCTTCCCATCCTTCTCGGCGGGCACGACCGCCGTCACGCTCGCTCAGCGCGAAGACCGCACGCTCGCAGCCGGGAGCTACGGCCAGGTAACGCTGTCCGCTGGCACGACGGCCGATGCGACCGTGCTTACGCTCACGGGCGGCGTGTACGAGCTTGCCGGCCTCAACGTGGGCCCGCGGAGCCGCGTCGAGTGCGCGGCGGCGTGCGAGCTCCGCGTGAAGGGCCGGCTCGAGCCGGGCGAGCACGCCTATCTCGGCCCCGCAGCTGGTGCGGCCATCGGCCCCGAGGACGTCGAGGTCTTCGTCGAGGGGCAGAACGGCTCGACGGGCAGCCTCGGCGCGACCCCGAAGGCCGCCGTCATCGGCATCGGCAACACCGTGCGCGCGCGCATCTTCGTCCCGAACGGCACGCTGTGGCTCAAGGAGAGCACGACGGGCACCGGCACCTTCGTCGCGCGCGACGTCGAGATCGGCATCGGCGTCGTGGTCGACAAGGACGTCGTCGCCGACCCCGACTGCGCGGATGCGTGCGCGAAGATGCTCGCGGCGGCGTGCACCGAGGGTCCCGCAACCGAGGCCGACTGCCAAGCGAGCTGCGCGACCGCCCTCGGGGCGACCGACTGCGCGGAGCAGTGGGAGGCGGTCGTGCTCTGCGCGAACGCAGCCTCGAGCGCGAGCTGCGACGCCGCGGGCGACCCCACGTTCGCCCCGTGCACCGCAGAGGAAAGCGCCCACGCCGACTGCGTGGCCATCTGCGGCTCGGTCGACGACGGCAACCTCTGCACGGCAGACGCCTGCGACTGCACGCTCGGAAGCTGCGACGCGGGCACCGCCGCGATCCACATGCCCCTCGCCGCCGGCACGCCCTGCCCCGACGCCGATCTCTGCAACGGCGCGGAGAGCTGCGACGCCTTGGGCGCGTGCACGCCCGGCACGCCCGTCGCGACGGACGACGGCAACCCCTGCACGGCGGACGCCTGCGAGCCGGCCACGGGCCTCGCCACGCACACGCCCGTCGCCGCCGACACTTCGTGCGCCGACGGCGATCTCTGCAACGGACCGGAGACCTGCGACGGCGTGGGGAGCTGCGTCCGAGGCGCGGCCCCCGTCGTCGACGACGACAACCCGTGCACCGTCGACGCGTGCGATCCCGCGTACGGAGTCCTGCACACGAGCTTGCCGGCAGGCGCACCCTGCTCCGACGGCAACCCCTGCAACGGCGCCGAGACCTGCGACGGCGCCCTCACCTGCGCCACCGGCCATGCGCTCGCGAGCGACGACGGCAATCCGTGCACCGCGGACGCGTGCGACCCGGCGCTCGGTGTCGTGCACACGCCGGAGACCGCCGGGACGCCGTGCGCGGACACCGATCGCTGCAACGGCGCCGAGGCCTGCGACGGCGCGGGCACCTGCGCGCCGGGCTACGCGCTCGTCGCGGACGACGGCATCGACTGCACGATCGACGCGTGCGATCCGGCCACGGGCGCCGTGACCCACGCGCCCTGCCCGGTGCTCGACGAGACGGTCGCCACCTTGCTCTACGACGCGAGCCGCTTCCTCTACGAGGGGCCCGACGCGGTACAGTTCGGCCTCGATCCGAGGGTGCTCGATCCGCCGCGCGTGACGGTGCTCCGTGGCCTCGTGCTCGACGCGTCGGGCTCGCCGCTACCCGGCGCCACGATCCGACTCCTCCACCGCGACCCGGCCGAGCCCGACTACGGCTATACGCGGACGCACGCCGACGGCACCTTCGACTTCGTCACGAACGGCGGCCCGCTCGTGACCGTGGTCTACGAGAAGGACGGCTACCTCCCGGCCGAGCGCAGCATCGCGACGCCCTGGGCCGACTACGCGCTCCTGCCGGACGTCGTGCTCCTCCGCCCCGACGCGACCGCCACGGTGGTCGACTTCTCGGGGAGCGCGCCGGCCCAGGTGGCTCGCGGCTCGGTATCGAGCGACGCCGACGGCTCGCGCCAGGCGACCGTCATCGTCCCCTCGGGCACGACCGCGAGCCTCGTCTACCCCGATGGCAGCGAGACGCCTGCCTCGACGCTGCATCTGCGGCTGACGGAGTACACGGTCGGACCGCTCGGCCCGAAGGCGATGCCGGGCGAGCTACCGCCCACGAGCGCCTACACCTATGCGGTGGAGATCGGCGCCGACGAGGCGGTCGCGGTCGGCGCGACCTCCGTCCGCCTCAGCACGCCGGCGGCCTTCTACGTCGAGAACTTCCTCTCGCTCCCCGTCGGCGCGCACGTGCCGCTCGGTGCCTTCGACCTCGGTCGCGGCGAGTGGCTCGCGGAGCCGGACGGGCGTGTCGTGAAGGTGGTCGGCGTCAGCGGCGGCGCGGCGGAGCTCGATGTCGACGGCGACGGCGTTGCCGCCGATGCAGGCGCGCTCGCGGCGCTCGGCGTCACCGACGAGGAGCGCGCGCTGGTCGCCGAGCTGTATCCGGTCGGCGCGCAGCTTTCGCGCCTGTCGATGCCGCACTTCTCGACGTTCGATGGGAACTACCCATTCGTGCCCGAACCGAATCCACCCTGCGCACCGCTCGACGCTTCGTGCGGCGGCGACGACGAGCCCCGCCCGCACGACGACGACAACGACGACAACAAGTGTGAGGAGGGCTCGGTCATCGACTGCGGCGCGCAGGCTCTCGGCGAGACGTTCCCGGTGGCGGGGACACCGTTTACGCTGCACTACACGAGTCGGCGCGCACCCGGGCGGCTCAGCAGCGGCGCGATCGACATCCCGCTCGTGGGCGACGTCACACCTCCGGGCCTCGTCGAGATCGGCCTCACCGTGGTGGTCGCCGGGACGGAGACCCAGCAACGACTGGTGTGCGGCGGCGACGTCGATCCGTGTGCACCCCGCGCAGCCACCTCCTTCCTTTGGAGCGGCCGCGACCCCTACGGCAGAGCACTGCAGGGAGCGCAGCAGGCGGCGGTGCGCATCGACTACTTCTACGCGGCGCGGTACGCGACGCCGGCCGAGCTGCCGATGTCGTTCGGTGCTCGGTCACCGACCGCGTGGGCCCTCGGGATCCGCGACCGCCTCTTTCCCGTGTCGAGGGTGTGGCCGATCGTGCTCGGCAACCAGCATGCCCTTGCGCAGGGGCTCGGTGGTCACACGTTGAGCGTGCACCACGCCTACGATCCGGTCGCGCGCACGCTCGAGCTCGGCACCGGCGGCAGGCGGAACTCCGCGAGGGTCCCGCCACAGCTTCGGTCGCTTGCTGGGGGCGGAACCGTCGCGCCGGAGACGGCCGCAGGCGGCCCGGCGACGAGGGCACTCCTGGGCGTGCTGGGCCTCACCGCGGGCCCAGACGGCAGCGTCTACCTCGCCGATCCGAGCGACGGACTCGTGCTGCGCGTGCGCCATGATGGGGTGCTCGAGCACGTCGCCGGAGATCGCGGGGGCTCTCTCTCCGACGGCATCCCGGCAAGAAGCGCCCGCCTCGACCACCCGACCGACGTCGCGCTCGGGCCCGACGGGAGCGTCTACGTCGCGGAAGGCCGCCGCGTACGCCGTGTGGCGCGCGACGGGATCATCCGCGTGGTGGCCGGTAGCGGTGCGTCGCCCGACGACGCTGGTGCGCCGCCACTCGGCGACGGCGGTCCGGCGACCGCGGCAGCGCTCGATGCGCTGGCCGTCGACGTCGGCTCCGACGGTAGCCTGTACATCGTCGACGGCGCCTCTCGGAGCCGCCGCATTCGGCGGGTCGGGCCGGAGGGCCAGATCGGAACCGTTGCGGGAGGCGGCACAGCTTCGGACGCGCCGGCACCGGCCACGGAGTTCTCGCTGGCCGACCCGCGCGACATGGTTGTCGGGCCCGATGGGAGCGTCTACATCGCAGACGGAACCGCCCGCCACGTCTGGCGTGTAGGGCCCGACGGCACGCTCACGAACTTCGCGGGAAACGGTCTCGGCTTCGGCGGTGACGGCGAGCCCGCGACGTTCGTGGGTCTCGATGTGCCAAGCGCGCTCGCCCTCGGCATGGACGGGAGCCTCTACGTGGCTGTGGGGGATGTGACCGCCACGCCGGAGCGCACTCCCGGAGTCCGTCGCATTGGTCCGGACGGCGTCATCGCGACGGTGGCGGGGAGCCGTGACGCGAGCTGCGCGGATGGCCTCTTCTGCGCCCTCGGCGGCGCGCCCCTTGCGGCGCAGTTCGAGCCGACCGGGCTCGCGGTTGGCGCCGACGGCAGCCTGCTCATCGGCGACGCCCGCTTGAGCCCGAGCGGCAGCATGCGCCTGCTCCAAGCGAAGTCACCGTACCCGAGCGCACTTCTCGGCGACATCGTCATCCCCGCAGAGGACGGGAGCGAGTACTTCGTGTTCGACCTTCGCGGCCGACACAAGGAGACGCGCGACCCGCGCCAAGGCTTCGTGCGCTACGCGTTCCACTACGACGCTGGCGGAAGGCTCGACCGCGTCACGGACCGCGACGGCCTCGTGACAACCATCGCCCACAATCCCGCGGGCGCGGCGACCAGCATCACCGCTCCACACGGTGAGCAGACGCTGCTCACAACGGACGCACAGGGCTACCTTGCCCGTATCGAGGACCCATCGGGCGGCAGTACGAGCCTGCGCTACGCCGCGGGGGGCCTCCTCACCGAGCTCACCGACGTGCGCGGCGGCCTTCACCTCTTCGAGTACGACGCGCTCGGCATGCTGACGAAGGACACAGACCCGGCGGGCGGCTCGAAGACGCTTGCGCGCCTGGACGTCGGGGGCAGCAAACGCGTGTCGGTCACGACCGCCCTCGGTCGACAGAGGGCCTACGAGATCGCGCGCGACGCCGCGGGCGCACGCACGCGCCTCACGGTCTCGTCGGCCGGGCTCACTGCGCAGGAGGGCGACGACCGGGCCGGACGCTCGAGCGAGCTCCTCCCCGACGGCACGGGCGTCACGGCCGAGGGCGGCCCGGATCCGCGCTTCGGCCTCTTGTCGCCGGTGCCGACGCTGCGCACGACGACGACGCCGGGCGGCCTCGTGCGCACGGAGACCCGCGCCCGCGCGGCCATCCTTGCGGACCCGGCCGATCCGTTCTCTGCCTTGCTCTCCGAGACCGAGACCGTCACCATCAACGGCCGGACGTCCACCATGAGCTACGACGCCGCAGCCCGCACGCTCACGCGCACGAGCCCGCTCGGCCGAGCGGTCGTTTCGACGCTCGACGCGCGCGGTCGAGTCGTCGAGCGCGCGGGTGCCGGGCTTCTGCCGACCGCCTTCACGTACGACCTCGAGGGCCGCCTCACGCAGACGACCCGCGGCGACCGCACCTGGTTGCGGTCGTACGACGGCTACGGGCGGGTCGCGTCGGTCACCGACCCCATCTTCCGATCGACGAGCTTCGCGCGCGACGCGCTCGGCCGCGCCACCGAGGAGGCGCGCCCCGACGGCGCCGTGACCTCGATGGCGTACGACGCGGGCGGCAACCTCGTCTCGCTCGCGCCACCCGCTCAGCCCGCGCATGCGCTCGGGTACACGCCGGTCGACTTGCTCGCGAGCTACGCGCCGCCCGTGGCGGCCGCGTCGGCCTACACGTACGACCTCGACCGCAAGCTCACGCTTTGGTCTGCCGGTGCGCCCGCGACGCCGGTCGTGAGCTACGCCTACGACACGGCGGGCCGCCTCGCGACCACGACCGACGCGTCCGGCACGGTCAGCCGCACCTACGACCCCGTGACCGGCAAGCTCGCGTCGATCGCGGGCCCCGGCAACGTCACCATCGCGTTGGGCTACGACGGGGCGCTCCTCACCGACCGCGTGTACACGGGGGACGTCAACGGCACCGTGCACTTCCAGCACGACGACGACTTCCGGATCGCGCAGCAGTCGGTCGTCGGCGACACGGTGACGCTCGGCTACGACGACGACGGCCTGCTCACGCAGACGGGGGACCTCGCCATCGCGCGCGATGCCGCGAGCGGCCTACCGACCGGGACCACGCTCGGCGTCGTGACGGACGCCTACAGCTACAACGGCCACGGCGAGGTCGTCGCCTACTCGGCGAGCGTCGGCGGCATGTCGCTGCTCGACATCTCGTATGTGCGGGACGCCCTCGGGCGCATCGTCGAGAAGACCGAGAGCGTGGAGGGCGGCGCCCCGACCGTGGAGGCGTACGAGTACGACCTCGCGGGCCGCCTCATCCGGGTGACCCGCGACGGCGGAGTCGCGGCGGAATACAGCTACGACCCGAACGGCAACCGCCTCTCCGCGACCGAGTACGCCGTGCCGGGCGACCGCGGCTCGGGCGTCGACACCGCGGGTACGTACGACCAGGCGGACGCACTCCTCGCCTACGGCGGCGCGACCTACGACCACGATGCGCTCGGAGCGCGGGCGCACAGGTACGGCCCCGCGGCGGGCGAGGTCACGAGCTACGGGTACGACCCGAACGGGAGCCTTTGGTCGGTCGTGCACGCGCGCGAGGTCGTCGTGCCGTGCGGAAGCGGCGGCGCGGGCGGTGCTCCGGGCTCCGGAGGCGCCGGAGGCGAGCCCGCGGTGGGCGGTGCAGGCGGCGCGGGTGGCGCTCCTGGCACCGGCGGCGGCCCGGTCGGCTTCGGCGGCGGCCCGATGGGTTTCGGCGGTGGCATCGTCGGCTTCGGCGGCGGGCCGGAGCACATGGGCGGGGGACCGGGGGTCATTGGCTTCGGCGGTGGGCCCGAGAGCATGGGCGGCGGCCCGCCTGGCCTCGGCACCGGCGGCACGCCCGCGGCGACCGGCGGCACCGGCGGCACGCCGGGCGGCGGCACCACCTGCACCACCACCGAGACCACCACCATCGAGTACGTGCTCGACGGTGAGCGCCACCGCGTCCTGAAGAAGCGGAACGGCGTCGTCGTCGGGGGCTATCTCTGGGAGAGCGATCTGCGCATCGCGGCCGAGCTCGACGCCGCGGGCGCGGTCGTGAGCCGGTACGTGTACGGCGAGCGCGCGAACGTGCCCGAGTACGTGGTGCGGGCGGACGGGACGTACCGCATCGTGACCGACCACCTCGGCAGCCCGAGGCTCGTCGTCGACGTCGCGACGGGCGCCGTCGTCGCGCGCATGAGCTACGACGCCTGGGGCAACGTGCTGCCGGGCTCCGACGTCGGGGTGGTGCCGTTCGGATTTGCCGGCGGGCTCTACGATGCGGAGACGGGGCTCGTGCGGTTTGGGGCGCGGGACTACGAGGCGAGGACCGGGCGGTGGACGGGGAAAGACGCGAGCCGGTTTGCGGGCGGGCCGAACTTGTACGGGTATGCGGGCGGGGATCCGGTCAACTATGTCGACATGACGGGGACGAACCCCGTGGCGATCGCGATTCTGGTGGAGGAGGCGGGCGCTGGACTCTGGTGGCTTTGGCTGTCACTCGCGAGCATCTTCGAACACCCCGACTTCAAGCCGATCGAGATTCCCCGACCACCGCCATGTAACGACAACGGCCGCTGCAACTTGACTAACTCGGTCTATTCCATCTTTTATATGTCGTGGGTGTGCATTTACCAGTGTCCCGTGGGACAACCGCTAAAGCTAATCCTCAACCCAGGAAAGACCGCCGCGGATTGCCCGCCTTCATTGGCAGCACCGACATGAATTCGCACCCCCGCGCCGGAGCGTGCGCGAACTGCCGTGATAGAGAAGCGATTCCGGGAGAGGTTCCGCGCGTCCACGTTGCGGGATTGTCGGGAGGCGCGCTCTGTAACCACTGTATCGCGCTGCTCGTCCAATTGTTTCCAGCCCGGGATGCACCACCGAAGTGGCAAGACTCCCGGCACGTGAACCCCCTGCGGTTTCGGCGCAAACGGCATACACACGTGCTCCAACATGCTGGCGAGGTTCTCGTAGCGATGAGAGACGACAAAAGCTGGCTGATTGGTCCATTGGGGGCTGGCAAGAGACTGCGCCGAAGCGGACATGGCGATTGGAATATCCATCGGTGCTTGTTCTGTCTCCGCAAGGCAACTGCTTCGCACGATTCTGCGATCGCGCGACCGGTTGGTACCAAGACCCCATTCGCTTATTGCTCGGAGTGCATGGCCGTTGCGGCGCTTTTGTGCGACTCCGTTGCTCTCCTGCCGCGTTTCAAGGTTTTGACCGTCGAGAGCCGTTCCGCCGAATCGTGCCATCATCCGGGAACTTCGGGGACTTCCAGTTGAGGTACATGGCCGAGTATGCCGATTGTATCCTCGTCTGTGCCGCGAACACTCCTCCCGGCGAGCAAAACTAGAGCGATGTGGCACACGGCAAGAACGATACCCACAGAAAGCGCCGGCCGCATCGTCAGGGGCGTTTTTCGG
>JADLAB010000223.1 GCA_020848455.1 Polyangiaceae bacterium | reverse complement strand
GCCATGAACCCGCGCTCCGCGACGACGCAGCGCCAGCTCGCGCTGTCGCTGTTCGCGGCCGGCGAGCCGCACGACGCCGTGCTCCAGGCGCTCGGCCAGAGCTGGGAGCTGCGCGCCGAGAGCGACAGGAAGGCCGTCGAGCTCTCCGACCGCGCGGCCCTCGCGGCGCTCGAGGGCGACCTCGCCGGTGCGACGAGCCTCGTCGCCGACTGGCTCGCCGCCGTCGCGGCGCGCCCCGACCAGAGCGCGCACGCCACGCCCGCCTTCGAGCTCGCCGACCTCCACACCGAGATGGGCGAGCCGGCGAAGGCCGCGGCGGCGGCCGAGGACTTCCAGCGCCACATGGGCGCGTGGACCGACCCGCCCGAGGGGGACTGGACGCTCACCGCGCTCGGCTACCAGCTGCGCGCGGGCAAGGTGACGCGCGCGGGCTTCGCCGAGGCGCGCGCCGCCTGGCTCGAGCGCGTGCGCGCCAAGTGGCGCGCCGCCGGCAAGCGCCTCGACGTCGACGCCGACTGGTCCCTGTGGTCCGGAGCCTACGGCTGGCTCGTCGACGGCGAGGCCGATGCACGCGAAGCCCTCGCCGCGCTGCCGCGCGCCACCTCGGCAGCCGTGTCGACCGGGCGTTGGACCTCGGTCGATCTCTTCGCCGGCAAGAGCTACGCCCTCGCCGGCGACTTCGCGGCGGCCCTGCCGCACCTGCGCCGCGCCGCGCGCTCCTGCGCCACCCTCGCCGAGCCACTCACGGCCACGCGGGCGCAGCTCTGGCTCGGCGTCGCCCTCGAGGGCAGCGGCGATCGGGAGGGCGCGCGCGCCGCCTACGAGGCCGTCCTCCGGCGCTGGGGCGCAGCCAAGCCGCGCTCGCTCACCGCCGAGCAGGCGCAGGCACGCCTCGCCTCGCTCGGCGCGCGCTGAGGCGCACCGTCCCCTCGATGGGGCCGCGCCTCGCCCCATGTTATGGGACGCCCATGAGCTCCGACCCGCGAAACGGCCCCGACACCCGCGCCATGCTGCACCTGCCGGCGAAGTTCGATCTCCCGGATCCGGAGAAGATCGTGGAGGACGCGCGCGCGATCCTTCTGCACTCGCTCTCCCTGCGCAAGGAGATCGAGGCGAGCGGCATGGTGCTCTCGCCGGTGTGGGAGGAGGACGGCGGTCACACGGCCGTCCGCGCCGCCGTCGTGCCACCCGAGGTGGCCAAGCGCCACTTCGAGGGCCCGGGCATGGCCTCGCTCCGCGACGCGGGCGTGATGGACATGCTCGCGGACATCGTCCTCATGCTGCTCGAGGCGCCCGACAACGCGGCGCACGTGCTCGAGGGCACCTACCGGCTCTGGCTCAGCGAGGACGCGCCGGTGCGCAGCCTCGAGGTGCCCTTCAGGCCGCACTTCAAGGTCCTCACGCTGGTCGTCGCCGACCTCACCCGCAAGGTGGGCGCGGGCTTCAGCGAGCTCGAGTGGATCGCGTCGCTCGGCCTGCTCGACGCGTTCCACGATCCGGCGAGCGACCCGCCGCGCGCGGAGGTGCTCGCGAGCACGCGCCGGAAGACGGCCGCGATGTGCGCCGAGGAAGAGGCGTGGATGCACGCCCTCGTCGCGCAGGCGTGAGGCGCGCGCGTGGCCGAGCAGAGTAGCGCGCTCGTCGGTGGTGACGGGACCTGGACGGTCGGGCGCGTCGGCTCGGCGGTCCTCGCGGCGAAGGTGCCCGAACGCCACCTCGTGCTCTCGCTCGCCGCTGCGCTCGTCACCTCGGGCGCACTCGTCGTGGCGTTCGCCCTGCACCGCTTCACCGACCTGCGCGTGCCCGCGGTGTGGCTCATGCTCGTGCCGCCAGCCGTGCAGGCCGCCTGGTTTCGCGCGGCCTCGCGGCTGTCGCTCGAGTCGGGCGCGGAGCCCGTCTCGATCTCGCGCGCGGGCGCGTTCTTCGGCCTCCTCATCCCGGTCGTCAACCTGATCTACCCCTTCGCCGTCGTGCGACGCCTCGTTCGCGCCTCGCGCACCGACGATCTCCCCGAGCTCCACACTACCCGGGTCGCGCTCGAGGGCTACCGCGGGCGCCGCGAGGAGCGGCGCGTGCTCGCGCCGAAGGGGCCGGCCGCCCCGCTCGTCGTCGTGTGGCAGCTCGTGGAGGTGAGCCGCCTCGGCGCCGTGTGGCTGCTGCCGGACGCCCTGCCCTTCCTACAGCTCGGCGCGCTCGCGCTCCAGCTCTACGTGCTTCACGCCGTGACGCGACGCTTGCGCGCGCGCGTCGCGTACCTGCGGCAGCTCGCCGCCGAGACCGTCACGGCCAGCGACGCCTGAAGAGCACGAAGAGAACCCCGCCCCGACCGTGGCGCAGCGGGCCGGCGGTGAAAAAGCACCCGATGCGGCCGCCAGCGGTCCCCGCGCCCGGAACCGCAGGAATGCGTTATCCTGACGCTGGCTCGAGCCCCAGCGAGGGGCTCGTCACGCGGGAGACTCGACCATGTTCCGTCCGGGTTCGCTGCCTGCCTGGTCGCTCGGCCTCTGTGGCACGCTCGTGCTCGGGTGGATGGTGCAGGCCGGCTGCAGCGCCGGCGGCGACGACAAGGGCGGCACCGGCGGAAACGGCAGCGGTGCGAGCGGCCTCGGCGGCGCTGGGGGCATGCACTTCGGCGGGGGGTCGGGCGGCGCGCTCGCCTGCGCCGCCGAGACCTTCCCGGGCGAGCTCGTACCGCTCGACCTCTACGTCATGCTCGACAAGTCGTCCTCGATGCAGGACGCCGGCAAATGGGGCGCGGTCGACACCGCTCTGTCGACCTTCGTGTCGTCGCCCGACTCGGCCGGCATCGGGGTCGGCCTGCAGTTCTTCCCGGTGCAACCCTCGGGCGCCGTGCCCGGGGCCTGCAACGGCGCCAACGCGAACGACCCCGCGTGCGGCCTCTACGGCCCCTGCCTGCCGGGCTTCAACGTGTGCGGCGGCAGCTTCTCGCCCAACGACTCGTGCGACCCGGGCGACTACGACGCGCCGGAGATCCCGATCGGGGTCCTGCCCGGCGCGCAGAACGCCGTACAGAACGCGCTGCTCGCAGCCATCACCGCCGCCGACCCGACCGGAAACTCGACGCCGAGCCAGCCGGCCATGCAGGGCGCCGCGACCTACGCGACGTCGTGGGCCGCCGCGCATCCGAGCCACCTCACCTACATCGTCTTCGCCAGCGACGGCGAACCGACCAACTGCACGTCCAACAGCGTGGCGGGCACCGCGGCGGCCGCGCAGGCCGCAGCCGCCGCCACGCCGTCGGTCAAGACCTTCGTCATCGGGGTCGGCACCGAGCTCGGCAGCCTCAACCAGATCGCCCAGGCGGGCGGCACCGGCCAGGCGTACCTCGTCGACACGGGCAGCAACGTCACCGAGCAGTTCATCGCCGCGCTCAACGCGATCCGCGCCAACGGCCAGTGCCTGCTGCAGATCCCGGTGCCGGCGGAGGGCACACCGGACTTCGACCACGTCAACGTCCGCCTCGTCGACCCGAGCGACCCCAGCGTCTTCGTGACCGTCAAGTACGTGAGTGCGCCCGCGTACTGCGACCCGGTCGAGGGCGGCTGGTACTACGACGTCCCGAGCGATCCACACCTCATCATGCTGTGCCCCGCGACCTGCGACGAGGTGAAGACGGGCAACTGGGACATCCAGGTGCTGCTCGGGTGCGAGACCGTCGTGCTGTAGCGCGGGCGCGGGGGCTACGCCGGGCCGATCACCTTCTTGCGCGCGGCCGTCTGGATCGGCGGGCGCGTGCGCGTGTCCTTGGCGAGCTGCCGGAGGTCGGCAACGGCGACGTACTCGAGCAGTCGGACCCCGAGGGTGACCTCGAGCTTCGGGTTGCGCACGAGCGCGATGGCGACCTCGGGACGCGACACCCACTCGCGCCGCGAGGCGATGGCCTTCAGGAGCTCGGGGGCCACGGTCGCCATCTTGGCGATGGCCGTGACCTCGTCGAGCTGCAGGTTGGGGTTGCGGAGCACGTACGGGTGCAGGGTCTTGTTCACGTCGCGCAGGATCGCGGCTCGCTCGTCGCGCGTGCCGTGGAGGGCGATCTGGATCTTCTCGGCCGGCGAGGCGTCGCGCAGGCGCGCGAGCGGATCGGCGGCACCGGAGACCGGACGTGGCGCGGGCGGCGAGTCTGGCGCGGTCCGAGCGGGCGCGGGCGGCGAGTCTGGCGCGAGCTCCGCGGGCGCCCCCTCGGCCCAGGCGCCATCGCCGAGCGCGCGCGCGGCCTCGACCGCGCGCCCGAGCGCCGGCGACGCGGCGCGGTCGAAGCCGACGGCGACGCTCCCGTCGAAGGTCTGCAGCACGCGGCACGGCACGACGACGCGAGCGCTGCCGGCCACGACCTCGAGCTCGACGGCATCGCCGCCCGTCAGGCCCTCGCCTGCCCCCTGCACGAGCAGGCCGCCCTTGACGAACTGGCGATCGTGATCGCGCACGAGCTCGGCCGGCCGGTGGTAGACGACGCGCAGGAGCTGCATGCTCCCACCATAGCCCGCAATCAGGCTGGCGCGACCCGCCGCGCGAGCGCCATGGCCCGGGCGCGCGCCGCGTGCGATAGAGGGGCATGCATCCGCTCCACGACATCATCGTCGTGCCCGAGGCCGTGTCCGACTTCGTTCCGGCCGTCATCGAGATCCCGCGCGGGTCGAAGCTCAAGTACGAGCTCGACAAGCGCACCGGGCTCCTGATGCTCGACCGCGTCCTCTGCTCCTCGGTCCACTACCCGGCGAACTACGGCTTCATCCCGCAGACGCACGCCGGCGACGGCGACCCGCTCGACATCCTCGTGCTCATGCAGGAGCCGGTGCACCCGCTCACCATCGTGCGCGCCCGCCCCATCGGCGGCTTTCGCATGCGCGACGACAAGGGCGTCGACGACAAGATCGTCGGCGTGGCCATCGACGACCCGGCCTACGCCCACTACGGCAAGGCGACCGAGCTGCCGCCCCACGTGCTCGCCGAGATCCGCCGCTTCTTCCAGGACTACAAGATCCTCGAAGGCAAGATGAGCGAGGTCGACGACCTCTACGACGAGCGGCGCGCCCTCGAGGTGATCTCCGAGTCGCTCGGCGCCTACCGCACGGGCGCCGCCTGGGCGAAGCCCTGAGGGTGCACGGCGCACGGTCTCGTTCGCCGGGCGCGCCGGCGCGCGCTCGGCCGCCCCTTGCACCCCGCCTTCGGCGTGTTCTATACTGAACCACATGGTTCACTTTCCGAGAGCCCGCCTCGACACTTCGTTCGCCGCGCTCGCGGACACGACCCGACGCGCCGTTCTGGAGCAGCTCGGACGCGCGGACGCTTCGATCACGGACCTCGCCGTGAAGTTCGACATGACGCTCACGGGCATGAAGAAGCACGTCGGCGTCTTGGAGCACGTCGGGCTCGTCACCACGGAGAAGGTCGGGCGCGTGCGAACCTGCCGGCTCGGCCCGCGCCGACTGGACGAGGAGACGGCCTGGATCGAGCGGTACCGCCAGCTCTGGGCCGCGCGCTTCGACGAGCTGGACGAGGTCGTCGAGGAGCTGAAGCGGAGGGAGAAGATCGATGGACGCGACGAGCGACACTGAGGGCGCCCCATGAGGAACCGCACGACGGTGGACCGGAAGTCAGACCGGGAGATGGTCGTCACGCGAACCTTCGAGGCTCCGGCGCGCATCGTGTTCGAGGCGTGGACCAAGCCCGAGCTGTTCAAGCGCTGGTGGGTGCCGAGGTCGATCAGCGTGTCCCTGCAGAGCTGCGAGATGGATGTTCGCACCGGGGGCACGTACCGCCTCGTGTTCGCCGCCGACGGCTCGAGCCAGATGGCTTTCTTCGGTAGGTACGTCGAGGTGACACCGCCCTCGCGCCTCGTCTGGACCAACGAGGAAGGCGACGAAGGCGGCCCCATCACCACGGTGACGTTCGAGGAAAGGGGCGACCGGACGCTGCTCGTCGTGCACGACCTCTACCCCTCGAAGGAAGCCCTCGACGCGGCCCTCGCCTCCGGCGCGACGGGCGCGATGCCCGAGACGTTCGAGCAACTCGACGAGCTCCTCGTCACGCTAGGCGCGAGCGCGAACGGCTGAGGCGTCGTCCGCCTCCCGCCCCCGCACGATCCTCACGCGATGCCGAGCGCGCCGGCGACGTCCGCGGTGCTCTGCGGTCGGGCGGCGGGCTCGCGGGCGAGGCAGGCGCGAATGACCCGGTCCCAGCTCTCGGGCAGGTCCGGACGGAGCACCCGCGGCGACGGGGCCGCGCCGCTCAGGCGCGCGCGCGCCACGGTAAAGGCGTCGGGGCCGCGGTAGGGCCGGAGCCCGGTGGTCATCTCGAACAGGATGACCCCGAGCGCGAACATGTCGGTGCTCTCCCCCGCGAGCCCGCCCGCGACCTGCTCGGGCGCCATGTAGGCGGGCGTGCCGAGCAGGTGCGGCATGTCGCAGCCGCAGCCGAGCTCCGAGCAGCACGGCACGGCGAGCCCGAAGTCCGTGATGACGACGCGCTCGTGGCCCTTGCCCGTCAGCAGCACGTTGGACGGCTTGAGGTCGGCGTGGACCACGTCCGCGGCGTGCGCGGCGCCGAGCGCGAGAAGCAGCTGCCGCACGAGCGGAGTCGCGTCGGGCGGGTCGAGCGGCCCCGTCGCAGCGAGGTGCTCGGCGAGGGTGATGCCGTGGTGCAGCTCCATCGTGAAGAACACCCGTTCGCCGTCGATGCCGACGTCGAAGACGCGGCACACGTTCGGGTGCGTGACGCGGCGGGCGAGCCGGATCTCGTCGGCGAAGCGCTCCTGCGCGCCCGGCTTCTTCACGAGCTCGGCGCGCAGGAGCTTGACCGCGACGGGCTCGCGCAAGAGGGCGTCCTCGGCCTCGTACACCTCGCCCATGCCGCCACCCGCGACGAAGCGCACGATGCGGTAGCGACCGGCGAGCAGCTCCCCGGCGGCGAGGGCCGTGCCCGGTGGCCGGGCGTGCGGACGCTCGCCGACCTCCGTCAGCGTGCGCGGGGAGAGCGGCTCCGGGGTGGTCTCCGGCTGCTCGAAGGTGCTCATCTCCCCGAGAGGGTAGCACCGGGCGCGCCGCCGGCGTCGCGGTAGCACGCCGCGCGGGTCGCGGTAGCGCGCCGCGCTCCTTGGGCCCCGTGCTATGCAGCGCCTCCGCATGACGATCGACCTCACGAAGCTGCTCCGCGTCCCGCCCGACGACGCGCGCGTCTCCCGCATGGCGGCCGGCATCGTCGGCTCGGAGATCCTCAAGATCGCCGCCGACATCCGGGCGCTCGTCGCCGCCGGCACGCCGGTGACGAATCTCACGGTCGGCGACTTCGACCCGAAGCAGTTCCCGATCCCGGCGTCGCTGCACGAGGGCATCGTCGCGGCCTACGAGGCCCGGGAGACGAACTACCCGCCCTCGAACGGCATGCCGGCACTGCGCGCGGCGGTGCAGCGCTTCTACGCGCGCGAGCTCGGGCTCGAGGTGCCGGTCGAGTCGGTGCTCGTCTGCGGCGGCGCGCGGCCCGTCATCTACGGCATCTACCGCGCGCTCGTCGATCCGGGCGAGGTCGTCGTCTTTCCGTTGCCGAGCTGGAACAACAACCACTACGTCCACATGTGCGACGCACGCGGCGTCGCGCTCGAGTGCAGCCCGAAGAACCGCTTCCTGCCGACCGCCGAAGCGGTCGTCGCGGCGCTGCCCGGGGCGCGGCTCGTGTGCCTGAACTCGCCCCTGAACCCCACCGGCACGGCCCTCGACCGCACCATGCTCCTCGGGATCGGCGAGGCCATCGTGGCCGAGAACCGCCGGCGCGAGGCGCGCGGCGCGCGGCCCGTGTACCTCATGTACGACCACATCTACTGGATGCTCACGGCCGAGGGCGCGACCCACGCGACGCCGCCCGCGCTCGTGCCCGAGATGGCGCGCTACACGGTGTTCGTCGACGGCATCAGCAAGGCCTTCGCCGCGACCGGCGTGCGCGTCGGCTGGGCCGTCGGGCCGACCGACGTCATCGACCGGATGAGCTCCATCCTCGGCCACGTCGGCGCGTGGGCGCCGCGCGCCGAGCAGGTCGCCACGGCGCGCCTGCTCGACGATCCGGCGGGCATGCAGAGCTACGTCACCGAGCTGCGGCGCGGTCTCGTGAGGCGACTGTCGGCGCTTCACGAGGGCTTCCAGGCGCTGCGGGCCGCGGGCCAGCCGGTCGACAGCCTCCCGCCGGAGGGAGCCATCTACCTCACCGTGCAGCTCGCGCCCTTCGGCAAGAAGACCCCGGCGGGCGCCGTGCTCCGCACGAACGAGGACGTCCGGCGCTACCTGCTCGAGGCGGCTGCGATCGGCATCGTGCCGTTCCAGGCCTTCGGCTACCCGCACGACGACGGCTGGTTCCGCCTGAGCGTGGGCGCGGTGTCGCTGCGCGAGATCGAGGACGCCCTGCCCCGGCTCGGCGCGGCGCTCGTGGCGCTTCACGACTGAGCGGAGTCGGGTAGGATCGGCCATGGCGAACGTCCTGTCCCAGAGAGCGGGCGCGAGCGCCGAGCCGGCCCCGCGCGACGACGCGGGGCTCACGCTCCTGGCGGCCATCGCGGGGATCGCGCTCGACGGCGGCGACGAGCGCGACGGCTACGGCGCGCTGAAGGAGCGCCTGCGCACGCTCGCGACGCGCGATCCGGTCGACAGCTTGCTCGCGACCGTGCTCGGCGGGGGCCTCTTGTTCTACCTCGCCGAGCGCGACACGAACCCGCGCTGCGGCACCTACTGGGACGCCGTCCTCTACGTCGCGACGAGCCTGTCGGTCGGCTACGACGACGTCTTCCCGCGCACGCCGGTCGGCAACCTGTTCGCCGCCGCCGTCCAGACCTTCGGTCCGGCGCTGGCGAACGCCGCGTTCGCGCCCCCGGCCGCCGAGGCGCAGGCGGAGCGGGCGGCCGCCGAGACCGCGCGCACCGCGGCCGAGGGCGCCAACGCCGAGCTACTCGCCGTGAACAAGGCGATCCTGGCGCGCCTCGAGGAGATCGCCGCCGCGCTCGCCGCGCGGCCCTAGCGCTGAGCAGGCGCCTCGAGACGCGCGCTGCGTCCGGCGGAGACGTTGGCCCAGCGGCGCCGCCCGTGGGCACGCTCGGCCATGGCGACTCGCACCCGCTCCGCTCGCTCCCACGGTTCGACTGCGCCCCGACCGCGCGCCCCCGAGAGCGCCACGCCGCGCCGCAGCGCGTGCAGTTACTGTCGCGCCCGCTGGGTGAAGAGCGTGCGCGTCGAGGGCGAGCGCGTCGAGCTCTGCGTGGGGCATGCGCGCGCGCTCGCGCTCGGCACCCCCGCCACGCGCGCCCTGCTCGACGCTGCCGTCGCGGCCCTGCCCGAGCGCCGCCGCGTGGCCGATCGCCGCGCGGGCGACGACCGGCGCACCTTCCCGCGCCCCGAGGGCCGCCGCATGAGCGACGGGCGCCGCGCGACCGACGCCTGAGTCACAGCCCGAGCGCCACGAGCCACGCGCGCACGCGGTCGGCGAGCTGGCCCTCGGCGAGCTCCGCGGTCTCGTGGGCAGCGGTGCCGAGGACGAGCACGTGGGTCGCGGGCTCGGCGGCGAGTGCGGCGTCCACGGCGGCCTGGAGCTTCGGGGTCTCGCCGGCGAGCCCGAGATCGGTCGCGGCCCCGGCGAGGTCCGGATCGCCCTCCGACACGTACTCGAAGCCGAGCGCGTGCGCGCCGCTCCAGCCGTCGAGCACGACCCCGAGCGCGACGCCGTCGACGGTCACGGCGAGCGACCGCGCCTCGGTGGCCGACACGCCGTGCGCGGCGCACTCCTGCTGCGCGATGCGCACGCCGTCCTCTTCCGGGATGACGTACGCAGCGTCGCCACAGCCGGCGAGCACGACGAAGAGGAGCGCGCGCGGGACAGCCATCCTGCCAATGTAGGCGAAAGTCGGCCACGCCGCGATGGGACTCCGCACCGCGTCCGCCCGCGCGCGCCGCACCTGGCCTATGATGCGCACCATGGCCCCGACGCAGGACCCGCCCGACATCCTCGCGCACGAGCGCTTCCGGCGCGTGTTCGAGGACGGGCCGCTCGCGACGGCGCTCGTGACGCGCGAGCACGGCTTCATCGAGGTGAACGCGGCCTTCGAGCGGCTCTTCGGCTACACGAACGCCGAGCTCCGCGGCATGACCTTCCGCGACCTCACGCACCCCGACCACGTGGCGGACAACCTGGCGCAAGTCGCGCGCCTGCAGCGCGGCGAGGTGCCGCTCATCCGCACCGAGAAGCGCTACCTGACGAAGAGCGGCGAGGTCTTCTGGGCGCAGACGACCGTCGTCGTCGTGCGCGACCCCGCGGGCCAGGCGGTCGACAGCATCGCCGTCATCACCGACCTCACGGAGCGCAAGCGCGCCGAGGAGGCCCTGCGCGCGAGCGAGGAGCTCTACCGGCGCCTGGTCGAGCGCCTCCACGTCGGCGTCTTCCTCAGCACCCCCGACGGGCGCTTCGTCCACACGAACCCGGCGACCTCGCAGCTCTGCGGCTGGAGCGCCGAGGAGCTCCTGGAGCTGCCGGCGTCGCGCCTCTACGCCGACGCGGAGGACCGCGCCGCGCTCGTCCACGCGCTGCGCACCGAGGGCAGCGTGCGCGATCGCGAGTTTCGCTCGCAGCGCAAGGACGGCACGACCTACCCCATCCGGATGAGCGCCGTGCTGCTCCACGACCACGAGGGCCGACCCGAGTCGATCCTCGGCATCGTGGAGGACGTCACCGAGCGCAAGCGCGCCGACGAGGCGCTCGTGCGCACGCAGCGCCTCGAGTCGCTCGGCGTGCTCGCGGGCGGCATCGCCCACGACTTCAACAACCTGCTGGCCGCGATCTTCGGCTACGTCGATCTCGCGCGGAACACCGCGAGCGAGCCCGCCGTGCAGACCTACCTGGAGCGCGCCCTCACCGGCTTCGAGCGAGCCACGGCGCTCACGAAGCAGCTGCTCACCTTCGCGAAGGGTGGCGTGCCGACGAAGCAGGTCGCCGCGCTCGGGCCGCTCGTGCGGCAGGCGGTCGGCTTCGCGCTCTCGGGCTCGCGGGCAGACGCGCACCTGCGGCTGCCGGACGAGCTCTGGGCGTGCGAGATCGATCCGAACCAGATCGCGCAGGTCGTCCACAACGTCGTCCTGAACGCCCTGCAGGCGATGCCGAGCGGCGGCCACCTCGAGGTCACGGCCGACAACGAGCGCGTGGGGCCCGACGAGCTCGCCGGCGTGCCGGCGGGCGACTACGTGCACCTCGCCATCCGCGACGACGGCCCGGGCATCGCGCCCGACGTGCTGCCGCGCGTGTTCGACCCGTTCTTCACCACCAAGCCGAGCGGCACCGGCCTCGGGCTCGCCACCGCCTACTCGATCGTCCGCCGCCACGACGGCGTCATCGACGTCGAATCGGCGCCCGGCGCGGGCACGACCTTCCACGTGCGGCTGCCCGCGACGCGCCGCACCGCTCCCGCTCCGCACCCGACGGCGCCGCTCGGCCACCGCGGCAGCGGCACCTTCCTCGTGCTCGACGACGAAGATCTCGTGCGGGGCGCGGTCGGGGCCATGCTGCGCGCGATGGGCTACGCGCCGGTGTTCGCGTGCGACGGCGCCGAGGCGCTCGGCGTGGTGGCATCCGCCCGGGCGCGCGGCGAGTGGCTCGCGGGTGCGCTCCTCGACCTCACCATCCCCGGGCGTGCCGGAGGGCGCGAGATCGTGGTGGAGCTCCGCGCCCTCGACGCGACGCTGCGCCTGTTCGCCATGAGCGGCTACTCCGACGATCCGGTGATCGCCGAGCCCACGAAGTTCGGCTTCACCGGCAGCCTGGCCAAGCCCCTGTCCCTCGGCGGCCTCGCCGCGCTGCTCGAGGCGCACCTCGCGAGGTAGCCGAGCCGGCCAGGAAAGAAATGCAGCCTCGAGGTGCTACTCGACCCGGGCGCGGCGCGTCCCGGGCTCGGTGGGAACCCGACCCACGTCCCGCTGCAGACGGATCGCAAGTGAGGCGTCGTGCGGAGGCTCTGGTGACGCGGATGGCCCTCGCGGCGTCGGCCGTGGTGGCGACCGGGTGCCCCGGCCCAACGCAGCACATTGCACCTGCTAGAGAAGCATGCGGCGCACGTCGGCGAGGATCGTTCCGAGGTAGGTCGTGAACCGCGCCGCCAGAGCGCCGTCGATGACGCGGTGGTCGTAGGACAGGGACAGCGGCAGCACGAGGCGCGGCTCGAAGGCCTTGCCGTCCCAGACCGGCTTCGTGACGGCGCGCGACACGCCGAGAATGGCGACCTCCGGGGCGTTGATGATGGGCGTGAAGGCCGTGCCCCCGATGCCGCCGAGGCTCGAGATCGAGAAGGTGCCGCCCTGCATGTCGCCCGGCGCGAGCTTGCCCTCGCGCGCCTTCTTGGCGAGCTCGGCGAGCTCCCCTGCAATGGCGAGCGCGCCCTTCTGGTCGGCGTCCTTCACCACCGGCACGACGAGCCCCTGCGGCGTGTCGGCGGCGAAGCCGATGTGGAAGTAGCGCTTGAGCACCAGGCTCTCGCCGTCGAGCGAGGCGTTGACCTCCGGGTAGCGCCGCAGGGCCGCCACGCACGCCTTCACGAGGAAGGCGAGCAGGGTGAGCTTCGCGCCGTCCTTGCCCTGCTCCTCGTTCTGCTGCACGCGGAAGGCCTCGAGCTCGGTGATGTCCGCCTCGTCGTGCTGCGTGACGTGGGGGATCATCACCCAGTTGCGCGCCAGGTTCGCGGCCGAGATGCGCCGCACGCGCGCGAGCGGCCGCGCCTCGATGGGCCCGAAGCGCGCGAAGTCGACGCGCGGCCAGGGCAAGAGGTCGAGCACGGGCGCGCCCACGGGGGCCGACGCGCCCACGGGCGCCGTCCCGCTCATGACCTCCTTGACGAAGCGCCGCACGTCCTCGTGCAGGATGCGCCCGTGCGGGCCCTTGCCGACGACCCGAGCGAGGTCGATGCCGAGCTCGCGCGCGAGCATCCGCACCGCCGGCGAGGCGTGGACCACGGGGCGACCTCGCTCGGCGTCCTGCCCCGGCGCGGACGGCGGGGCGGCGGGCGCGGCGCGCACCGAGGGCGGCGGCGCCGGCACGACCGAGCGCGGCGCGCGCGGCGGAGCGGGCGGCGGGGGAGCCACCGGGCTCGGCTCGTGCACCGGGGCGGCCGGCCGCCCGGGCGGCGGCGCCGGCGCCGGCAGAGGTGCCGGCGCGCCCACCGCTGCCGGCGCGTCGGTGGCGAGCGTGAGGACGAGCGAGCCCTCGTGCACGCGGTCGCCCACCTTGAGCTTCACCTCCGCGACGGTGCCCGCGGCGGGGGACGGCACCTCCATCGTCGCCTTGTCGCTCTCGAGCGCGACGAGCGACTGCTCGACCTTCACCGCGTCGCCCGGCGCCACGAACACCTCGATGACGCCGACGTCCTTGAAGTCGCCGATGGCCGGGATCCTGACCTCGATGGTGCTCATGGCTACACCGTCCACGGCGCGGGCTTGTCCGCATCGAGGCCGTATTTCGCGATGGCCTCGCTGACCCGGCTCGCCGGCACGACCTCGTCGGCGGCGAGCGCGCGCAAGGCGGCCACGACGACGCTGTAGCGATCGACCTCGAAGAAGCTCCGCAACTTCGCGCGCGTGTCGGAGCGGCCGTAGCCGTCGGTGCCGAGCACGAGGTAGCGCCGCGGCACGAAGGCGCGGATCTGCTCGGCGAAGGCGCGGACGTAGTCGGTCGCGGCCACGACCGGGCCCGCCGTGGCGCCGAGGCACTGCTCGACGTAGCTCGGGCGCGGCGCGCGCTCGGGGTGGAGCATGTTGTCGCGCGCCACCGCCATACCGTCGCGGGCGAGCTCGGTGAAGCTCGGGCAGCTCCACACGTCCGCCGCGACGCCGAAGTCCGAGAGGAGCAGCTCGGCGCCGGCCAGCACCTCGCGCAAGATGGTCCCCGACCCGAGCAGCTGCACGCGGGGTCCGTCGCCCGGCGCGCCGGCGCGCAGGGCATACATGCCCCGGAGGATGCCCGGCGCGGCACCCTCGGGCATGGCCGGCTGCGGGTAGTTCTCGTTCATGAGCGTGAGGTAGTAGTAGACGTCCTCCTGCTCGGCACACATGCGCCGGAGCCCATCCTGCAGGATGACCGCGACCTCGTAGGAGTAGGTCGGGTCGTAGGCGACGCAGTTCGGGATGGTGGCGGCGACCAGGTGCGAGTGCCCGTCCTGGTGCTGCAGCCCCTCGCCGTTGAGCGTCGTGCGCCCGGCGGTGCCGCCGAGCAGGAAGCCGCGGCTGCGCATGTCGCCCGCGGCCCAGGCGAGATCCCCGACGCGCTGGAAGCCGAACATCGAGTAGTAGATGTAAAAGGGGATCATCGGCACGCCGTGCACCGAGTACGAGGTGGCCGCGGCGATCCAGTCGCACATCGCGCCTGCCTCGTTGATGCCCTCCTGCAGGATCTGCCCCTGCTTGTCCTCGCGGTAGAACATGAGCTGATCGGCGTCCTGCGGCGTGTAGAGCTGCCCCACCTGGCTCCAGATGCCGAGCTGCCGGAACATGCCCTCCATGCCGAAGGTGCGCGACTCGTCGGCCACGATGGGCACGATGCGCGCGCCGATGTGCTTGTCGCGCAGCAGGAGCTGCAGCGCCTGCACGAAGGCCATGGTGGTCGACACCTCGCGCTCGCCGGAGCTCTCGCACAGGCGCGCGAAGGCCGAGAGCGGCGGCGTGACGAGCGGCTCGGCCTTGGGGGCGCGCTTGGGGCGGTCGCCGCCGAGCGCCGCGCGGCGCGCGCGCAGGTACTCGAGCTCCTTCGAGCCCTCCTCGAACTTGAGGTACGGCACCTCCTCGAGCTCGTCGTCCGGCACCGGCAGCTGGAAGCGATCGCGGAAGCGCCGGATCGACTCCACCGACATCTTCTTCTGCTGGTGGGTGATGTTCTGCGCCTCGCCCGACTCGCCCATGCCGTAGCCCTTGATGGTCTTGGCGAGGATGACGGTGGGCTCGCCCTGGTGGCTCGCGGCCGCCTGGTACGCGGCGTAGACCTTGAACGGGTCGTGGCCGCCGCGGTTCAGGTTCCAGATGTCCTGATCCGAGTAATCGGCGACCAGCTGCCGCAGCTCGGGCGTGTTGAAGAAGTGCTCGCGCACGAAGGCGCCGTTCTTGGCCTTGTAGGTCTGGTAGTCGCCGTCGACGGCCTCCATCATGCGCCGCGCCAGCGCGCCGTTCTTGTCGCGCGCCAGCAAGGGGTCCCAGTGCCGGCCCCACACGACCTTGATGACGTTCCAGCCGGCGCCGCGGAAGGTGCTCTCGAGCTCCTGGATGATCTTGCCGTTGCCGCGCACCGGGCCGTCGAGGCGCTGCAGGTTGCAGTTGACGACGAAGACGAGGTTGTCGAGCCGCTCGCGGCCCGCCATGCCGATGGCGCCCGTCGACTCGGGCTCGTCCATCTCGCCGTCGCCGGTGAGCGCCCAGACCTTGCGCCCCTCGTGCTGGCCGTGGCCGCGGTCGTGCAGGTACTTCATGAACCGCGCCTGGTAGATCGCCATGAGCGGCCCGAGTCCCATCGACACGGTGGGAAAATTCCAGAACGTCGGCATGAGCCAGGGGTGCGGGTACGAGGACAGGCCCTTGCCGTCGACCTCCTGGCGGTAGTGGTCGAGCTGCGACTCGTCGAGCAGCCCGAGCAGGTAGGCGCGCGCGTAGATGCCGGGCGCCGAGTGCCCCTGGATGAACACGAGGTCGCCGCCGCGCGCGTCGCTCCGGGCGCGCCAGAAGTGGTTGTAGCCGATGTCGTAGAGCATCGCGGCCGAGGCGAAGCTCGCGATGTGGCCGCCGACGTTGGTGTGCCGGTTGGCGCGCACCACCATGGCCATCGCGTTCCAGCGCACGTAGCGGCGGATGCGCTGCTCGAGGTCGAAGTCGCCGGGCAGCGGCGGCTGGCGCTCGACCGGGATGGTGTTGACGTAGGCGGTGCTCGCCGAGAACGGCAGGTACGCCCCCGAGCGGCGTGCCTTCGCGATGAGCTGCTCGATGAGAAAGTGCGCCCGCGCCGGTCCTTCGCGGTCGAGCACGGCCGTCAGGGCCTCGAGCCACTCGCGCGTTTCCTGCGGATCGACGTCGGGCGGGATATCCATGCAGCGCTCCTCCGGGCCCGCGCCAGGCGCGAGCCGGGCGCGGAGCCTACCATGCGCCCGCCGGGCAGAGGATGAGTGCCGCTCCGTAACGGAGCCG